>CAVKKO010000127.1:0-5486 GCA_963656905.1 Bacteroidaceae bacterium
GGATAACCGGGCTGTTCAGGGACACGTTCCCGAACCTGATCGACATGCTGGACGATGCAGTCGACCTCGTGGCGAACCTTGACGAATCGGACGAGGAGAACATCCTCGCCTCGAACTTCAGGAAGGGCATCATCGACGAGATGGCGAAAGGCCTGACCGTGGATGAGGCGAGGAGGAACGCGTCCGTAAGGGTGTTCGGATGCGCCCCCGGAGGATACGGCGCCGGGGTGAACCATGCCATCGAATCCAGCGATTGGAAGACCGTTCAGGACCTGGCGGACATCTACATCACCTGGGGGAGCTACGCCTACGGGCGCGGGCTGTCGGGAGTGCAGATGAAGGACCAGTTCGTGGATAGGTTCTCTAAAGTGGGCGTCACGGTCAAGAACATGCCGGACAGGGAGATCGACCTGCTGGACAACGACGACGTGTACCAGTACCTGGGAGGGCTGAACTCGTTCGTCCGCGCCTACGGGAACAAGGACGCGATCTCGGTGATGGGCGACGGGTCGAATCCGGACAGGGTGAAGATCCGCGGGACCAAGGAGGAGCTTCAGTTCGTGTACAGGAGCAAGATCCTGAACCCGAAGTTCATCGACGGGCTGAAGAGGCACGGGTACCGCGGGGTGGCCGAGGTGGCGAATCTCACGGAGTACACGTTCGGGTGGGATGCGACGTCGGATATCGTCGATGATTGGGTGTACGAGAAGCTCACGGAGACGTACCTGTTCGACGATGACACGAGGCAATGGATGGAGGACGAGAACCCCCATGCCATGATGGACATGATGGACCGTCTGTTCGAGGCCGTGGACAGGGGGATGTGGGACGCGAAGCCGGAGACCCTCGAGAAGATGAAGGATATCTATCTGGAGCTCGAGGGGAGGGTGGAAGAGGTCCAGGATAGGGTGAATTGAAGTCCGGAGCGGGGGCTTCGCCCCTCACTCCAGACCTTTCAGATGGATGTTGTCGTCCCTGAACAGGGCGTGAGGGCATCCGCCGTCGTCTATTATGGTGGAATCCACGCCATAGACGTCCAGGAGGTTCTCGGCGGTGATGACCTCCTTCGGAGTTCCCGCCGCATGGATGGTCCCGCCTTCGAGCATGATGATCTTGTCCGCGTATCTGGCGGAGATGTTGATATCATGGCAGATGATCACGACCAGCATGTTCCGCTTGACGGAGATCTCCTTCAGCATCTTCATCACCTCGATCTGATGCCTGATGTCAAGGTTCGACGTAGGTTCGTCCAAGAGGATTATCTCCGGCTCCTGGGCCAGACCGCGGGCGAGCATGACCTTCTGATGCTGTCCCGCCGACAGCTCATTGAACGGCCTCATGGCGAGGTCCTGGATGTTCAGCATCTCCAGGACGGAGTAGACGACGTCCAGATCGTGGTCGTTGAACTTCCACCTGCTGTGCGGGTGCCTCCCGATGAGCACGGTGTCCACGACGGTCATGGGGAACGTGTCCGACGACGAGTACGGGACGTATCCGACCACCTGCGACAGCTTGTGGGTCTTGTACTCTTCCACATCCACGTCGTTGACCATGACCGTCCCCTTCGTGGGCTTCAGGATCTTGTTGATGCAGTGGATCAGGGTCGATTTCCCCACGCCGTTCGGGCCTAGGATCGCCACGAGCTGGGGGCCCGACAGGTCCACGGTGACGTCGTGGAGGACCGGTACGCTCGCGTACGAGAAGTCTATATCGTCTATCGTTATCCTCATGGTATCACCATGCCGCCTTCCTCATTCTGAGGAGGATGAAAAGGAACAGAGGGCCGCCGACCAGCGCGGTCACGACCCCTACGGGAAGTCCGGTCGAGAGGCTCTTGGCGAGACAATCGGCGCAGAGCAGGAACATGGCCCCGAAGCAAGCGGAGGCCGGTATGAGGTATCTGTTGTCGGATCCGATGAGAAGCCTCACGATGTGCGGGGCGACCAGTCCGACGAATCCTATCGTCCCGGTGAAGGAGACCAGGACTGCGGTGACCAGGGACACCCCGAACATGAACAGGAGTCTGATCCTCTTTGGGTTCTCACCCAATGCCGTGACGTTCTTATCGTCCATGGCCAGGGTGTTGATCATGTTGGAGCCGAGGGTGAACACGATTACTCCGATTATCGTGGCCACGCCCATCAACAGGATGTTCTCTGGAGTGGCCTTGCCGAGCGTGCCGACGCTCCAGACGTAGGCTTCCGCGAGCTTCTCCTCGGTGGCCGAGACCTTCAGAAGAGTGGTTATCGCCGTGAACACGTACATCACGGCCACTCCGATGAGGATCGTGGATTCCGGCGACATGTTGCGCTTGACGATCGAGAAGAAGATCATCACGCAGGCGGGGATGAGCGCGAAGATGAACGCGTTGATAACGATCGAAGCCTCTCCCAGAAGACCCGGGATTAGCGAGAACCCGGATACGATGGCCAGGGTGGCACCGAGGCTCGCTCCAGATGAGATCCCGGTGGTGTACGGGTCTGCGAGCGGGTTCTTCAGGGTGCTCTGCATGACCGCACCGCACACTCCGAGTCCGGCTCCGACGAAGAGTCCGGCGAAGGCCCTGGGCATCCTCAGATCCCATATCACATGGTCCTTCATGTGCCCGATCTCGTCGGTGGCGATGTTGCCCGTGATGTGGTCCAGCAGGATCCTGTATGATTCGAGGAATCCGATCTCGTAGTTCCCGACGGATAGTGTGAAACCTGTGACCAGGAACGCGATGATGAGGCATGCCAGGCAGAAGAACACCTTCTTTGCTATGTACAGATGGTATTCGCGCTTGTATTCGGAGATGCATTCCGACGGCATTTCAGATCCCTCTTTTGTTGAGTAGGATGATTGCGAGGAACATCGGCCCGCCGATGAGCGACATCACGACTCCCACGGGGATGCTCGCGGTGACGATGAGGCGGGACAGCGTGTCGGCAAGGACGAGGAACGCCGCTCCTACGAGCATCGAGGCCGGTATGATGAAGCGGTTGTCCGACCCGAGCACGAGTCTTACGACGTTCGGGGCCACCAGACCAAGGAATCCGATGACACCCACATAGCTGACGACCGCGGCCGTCATGAAAGCGGTGACTACGAGGCATAGCGTCTTCAGACCATCTGTGTCGAGGCCCAGGCTGCGGGCGGTGTTCTCTCCGGACGAGAGGACGTTGAGCTTGTTCGATACCAGGAGGCAAACGACCGTTCCGATGACCGTCACGAAGGTCATGAACGGCAAGGTGGACCACGTGGCCCTCTCCAGCGACCCGATCTGCCACAGATAGATGCTCTGCAGGGTCTCGGCGCTGGATGTTATCATGATGAGGGTGCTTAGCGCCGAGAACAGGTACGACATCGCGATCCCGGCGAGGATGATGGTCGCCGATGTGGAGTTCCTGAATCTCGATACGGCGATGATCACAGCAGCCGGGATGAGTCCGAATATGAATGCGTTCAATATGGATCCGGCATCGCCGCCGTCCCCCTGGACGATGACGAAACCCATGGACATGGCCACGGAGACTCCGAACACGGCGCCCGAGGAGATCCCGGTGGTGTACGGGTCGGCGAGCGGGTTCTTGACGATGCTCTGGATGACCGTACCGCAGACGGACAGGGCGGCCCCGACCACGACGGCGGTCAGAATGCGGGGAAGTCTGACGGTCCACAGGATGAAGTCGTCCCACCAGACCTCCGTGCCCGCTTCATAGGTCTTCCCCAGGATGTGATCGAAGACCAGCCTGAAGGACTCGAAGAATCCGATGTCCCTCCCTCCGAGGGTCAGCGAGACGCCGGAGCAGATGAAGACCAGCGCGAGGAACAGGATTATGAACAGGATCTTACGCAGAACGTAGGTCCTGTATTGACCTTTGAATGACTCATTGTCCTGCGCCATAGACTCCATGTGGGTTGGATGAATCATCCAACGTACATAAACATCACCGTGTTCGTGCGATATCTATATTTTAGACCTCAAAGTAAACCGTTTTATCAGTTGGATGAATCATCCAACTCATGCAGACAAAGCATATCATCGCAGTCGCTGCGGTGGTCGTTATTTGCATAGCTGCTATCGCCGTCCTAGCCCTCGGCGGGGACGACGGCAACAAGAAGTACGTCTCGGACGACGACTCCGGACGTCTCATGGTTTTCGGCAATGCGAACAACGACGACTACATCGACGAGAAGGACATCGACACTCTGAAGAAGATCATCAGCGGCGAGATGGAGGCGACCAAATACGCCGACGCGAACCAGGATGGCAAGGTCGACGAGGACGACATCCAGTTCGTCAGGGACATCATCGACAAGAAGGTCGACAAGGTCTGGATCAGTCAGATCTACAACAGCAAGGAGCAGATTGTTGATTGCTCCTACCCCCTGACCAGCGTCTGCGTCGCTGGATACGAGACCGTCACGGTCATCAAGAGCATCGGCGCGGTCAATTCGATAACCTGCCTCTCCGGACTGAAGGGGGACAGCTTCAACCCCACCTTCTACTCCGACGTCTACGACCTCCCGAAGGTCGGACCCGACGCATGGAACATCGACGTCGACCAGCTGAGCAAGTACAAGGTCCAGGCCATCGTCGCCATGGACAGCAAATCGTACGTCTCGAACTACGAGACCTTCGAGCAGGCGAACATCGACGTGGTGCGCATCCAGGCCGCCAATGGACTCACCTCCCTGAATGGTATCGTCACCCTCGGGTTCCTCTTCGACTGCGTCGACAAGGCCAACGACGAGATGGAGTTCTTCGACGGTATCCTCAACGACATCTCGAAGAAGCTCGCCACGATCCCCGCGGACCAGAAGGTCACCGGATTGTTCGTCACCATGACGAACTACTGCGAGGGGGTCAGCACCCGTTCCGAGTACACCGGCACCATGGAGCTCGCCGGAGCCACCGCCGTCGCGGACGACAACGTCTGGGAGGGAAAGGCCCGCAAGCAGTTCTTCATCGGGGACGAGTGGCTCCTGAAGGAGCAGTTCCAGGCCGACTACATAGTCCACTCCCGCGGGTTGGGACTCGGAGAGGTCGACAAGCAGAAGCAGTGGGACACCTACTCGGTCTACTTCAAGGAGATGAACGCGTACAAGAACGGCAACTACTTCCTGCTGAACTCCACACTCAGTCCCGTCCTGAGGATCGCGTTCATGGCCACCCAGTTCTACACCGACGTGTTCGGCGAGGATTACGCTGTGAACCTGGTGCAGGAGTACTACGACAAGTTCATCACGAACGTCAAGGATTTCAACGCCAAGACCGACGCCACGTGGATCGTGACGGCGGATATGGTGAACGCCTGATTACAAACAGCGGGGAGATGGGTTTCCGTCTCTCCGCACCTTCTCCTCTTTCTCATCCTCGTTCGATCGGACTCGTTCTTCAGTGATCAGAAGTTCAACGCGTCCCTGCAGGTCCCGCTGTCGACGCACTTCAGCATGAGCTGGAAGCACTCCTCCCGCAGTTCCTCATCATCTTCGAAGAGGGC
>CAVKKO010000128.1:0-5472 GCA_963656905.1 Bacteroidaceae bacterium
CACCCAAAAAGCAAGGGATCGTGCAAAGGACGTGTGACCGTTTGGATCATTTCAAACAGAATCGGGCTAGGTGAGCAGAAAGTTGGTGTTCTTACATAACGCTCATTACTGACATTACAAATATTACAATAGGTCATTATTATACGCGCACGCGCACCACATGAGCATGGGCGCGCAAGAGGGAACCATCGAGAGGGCCGTGAAGGATGCGATCCGCAGCTGTCCTGTCGAGGACGGGGAGATGATGATCGACTCTCTGCGCTCAGTCCTCGATTCCGAGCTCATGAGGACGAACTTCGAGATGCCCGAATCTGCGCGCGTGCACGAAATGCGGGGGCAACGACTGCATCCACTACGGGAAGTCCAAGCTCGGATCCCAGTGCTGGATGTGCAAGCCCTGCAGTCGCGTCCACAACGGATCCACTGCTGGGTCCGTGCTCTCGAGGAGCAAGCTGGCCAGAGAAGGCGCCGCCCGCGGAGGCAGATGGAAGGTCCTCGAGTGAGATCGGTCCTCAGAGCACCTTCTTCATTTCTTCCATGAGCAGGCGCACGGCGTTCCCCCTGTGGGAGACGCTGTTCTTCGTGTCCATGGGAATCTGCGCGAAGGTCGGCCCCCCGTCATGGGTGAATACCGGATCGAACCCGAACCCCCCGTCCCCCTGCTCCGATTCCGTGATGTAACCGCGACAGACGCCGGTGACGATGATCCTCTTCCCGCCTATGTCGCATCCGATGCAGCACCTGAACTCGGCACCGCGGTCCTCGACGCCGTCCATGAGCTTCAGAAGGCCCTTGTTCCCTATGGTCTTCTGCGCATATGCAGACCATACTCCGGGGAACCCTTTGAGGGCGTCCACGAACAGGCCGGAGTCGTCGATTATGAAATCGCGCACGCCCTGTGCGATTATCGCGTCCATCCCCTTGGAGACGACCTCCTCCAGGTCCGAGGTCTGGACCTCGTCGTAGGGCAGCCTAACGTGCTCCATCTCTATGCCGAGAGCAGAGAACTCCTTCTGATACTCTGCGACCTTGCCGGGATTCGATGTGATGACTTTGAGCTTCATGTGTACCTTCCCCTGTTCTTTATGTCCTCGACCTTCTTCCTCACGGCCCTGGGGTCGGGTATGTTGGCGTAATAGGAATCCATCAGGTCCTCGAAGGCCTGCTCCAGCTCCGTATGGGCAGACGTGAACGCCCTCTCCAGAAGCCTCAGATCCACGCCGATATCCTCGGTCTCCGCACGGGTACATCCCATGGACAGGTCGATCAGGCATATCTCTCCCGATTCCGTGATGACCATGTTGGACGTCGTGAGGTCCCCGTGGCAGATGCGCGCGGTGTGCATCCTGGCGATGGTCTCCCCTATCCTGCGGCACACACTGGACGCGTCTTCCGGATGCGCGTCGAGATAATCCTTGACGGTATCACCCTGGATCTTCTCCATGACGATGGAGCACTCCTTCAGGTCGATGTCGTAGATACAAGGGGTCCTCACGCCTGCGGCCCTGGCCTCGTGCATTATGCGGGCCTCGTTCCTGGTGCGGGAGGTGCGGATGTGGCGGTCGAGCTCGGGCAGCCTGTACGATTTCGGAGGCCTGTGCTTCACCACAGCCCTCCTCCCCAGGCATTCGGCCTCCGTTATGACGGCTTCAGCGCCCTGAGCATGCTCCGACCCGGATCCCATGGATGCACCGAACCCGTTCACGGTAGATATTGATGTCGCGCCGGACGACGGCCTGCACCAGAGGTGAACCGTTTTATTGCCGTTCGCGATTGACCTGGCGTGGAAAGGATACAGCTGGGTTGCCCCCAGTTCGACCGTCTCCTGGGCGGAGGCGTCGAGAAGGGAAGCGTTACGCTATTCTACGGAGAGGCAGGGGTCGGCAAGACCAACGTCTGCCTACAGATAGCCCGCGACGTCGCATGCAGAGGCCAGAAAGTAGCCTACATCGACACGGAAGGGCTCTCCGCAGACAGGCTCTCCCAGGTGTTCGCCGGCCAGGAGGACGGCATCAAGAACCTCCTGATATTCCAAGTCCACAGCTTCGAGGAGCAGTCCGACCGCATAGACAAGATCGAGAAGCTCGCCGCTGCGGGATCGATCTCGCTTGTGGTGATAGACTCCCTCACCATGTTCTACCGCCTTAACCACGACGATCCACGGACCAGGAACGATTTCATAAGGCAGACCGAAGTTCTCCTGAACACCGCCAGGAAGTACGAGATCGCCATAGTGGTGACATCGCAGGTCTATGCCAACATGGGCACCGGCGGAGTGGAGTTCCTGGGCGGGCATGCGCTCCACCACAACGCGAAGACCATAATCCTTCTGGAGAAGAAATACGAAGGCGTGCGCCAGGCCGTCATCGTGAAGCACAGGAGCCTCCCCGAAGGGAGGAAGGCCCGGTACCGGATAACCGAGACCGGGATTGAGGATTGTTGAAGGTTTTCAGACTTCCCTGTCGATGGCGAACCTTGCCAGCGCGATCATGAAGTCCTTGTCCTCGCTCTCGGGCAGGAACTGGATCTTGGCTATCGCAGAGTCGATCTTCTCCTTCGCCAGGTTCAGGGCGTAGTCGATGGAGCCTGCATCGCGCATGATCTGCATGGCGCGGGCGCACTGCTCGTCGGTGGCGTCCATGTTGCCGAGGATGGACTTGAACTCCTCCAGCTCCTTGGGGTCCTTTATCGAGCGGATGGCGTGGGTGACCATGCAGGTGCACTTGCCCTTGCGGATGTCGTTCCCCACGGATTTCCCGGTCTTCGCGGGGTCTCCGGCGATGCCGAGGTAGTCGTCGAACATCTGGAATCCAAGACCGACATCGAGGGCATATTCGTTTATGGCCTTCACGGTCTTCGCGTCGGCTCCTCCCACGACGGCTCCGCCTGCGGCCGCGGCGGCGAACAGGACACTGGTCTTGAGCTTGATGGTCTCGATGTAAACTTCCTCGGAGACGATCCGCCCCTCGTTGTTGACGTCCATCTGCTGCCCGCGGGCAAGGTCCCACACGGCATCGCTGACGTATTTCAGGGCATCCCTCATCCTGTCGGCGGGGACGTCGAGGCCGCAGATGATCTGGTAGGCCTTGGCGAACAGCGCATCGCCTGCGAGGACCGCGGTGGGCATGCCGTATCCGACGTGGATGGTGGGCATCCCCCTGCGGACGGCGTCTCCGTCCATCAGATCGTCATGGATCAGCGTGAAGTTGTGGATGTACTCGACGGCGACCGCCAGCGGGATGGCCTTGGAGCCGTCTCCGCCCACTGCCTTGCAGCATGCGACGGCCATGGCCGGGCGCATCCTCTTGCCGCCGGCGTAGGGGTACTGGCGGGAGGCCTCCATCAGGTTGGAGGGCTCCTCGTTGCCGATGTAGCTCTTTATCGGTCCGTCGAGCTCGGCGGACATCTTCTTCAGATACTCTTTGGCGTCTATCATAGCGCATCAATCCATTGCCTTGTCTGTCCGAGGACCACATGCCTGGCCTTCGAGAGGGCCGCGAGGTCCTTGGACCCCGTGAGGAGCATGGCGGCCCTGAGCTCCTCCCTTATGACCGTGAGCTTCTCCTCCACGGCCTTCGCCGACTGCGTCGCCTCCTTGAGGACGGCGTTGGCGACTCCGGCGCATGATGCTCCCATGGCTACGGAGCACGCCACATGGACCCCGTCCAGGATCCCGCCGGAGGCGATCACCGGAAGCCCGCACCCGCGGACCTCGTGCAAAGAGACCGGGGAAGGTATCCCCCAGTCGAAGAACGTCTCTCCCATGTTCGTGCGGACCTCGTCGCCCGCATCCATGGCCCTGTAGAGCTCGACGGCGGAGAAGCTGGTGCCCCCCATCCCGGCGATGTCCATTCCAAGTATCCCAGTGCCCTTGAGCCTGTCGGCGACCTCGCGGGATATCCCCGCGCCGGTCTCTTTGGCGATGATCCTGTGCTCGCGCGCCAGTCCGCGTATGGCGTCGGTGACGCCTGCGGCGTTCACGTCGCCCTCGGGCTGCACGACCTCCTGGAGGTAGTTGAGGTGGATGGCGACCACGTCGGCGTCGATCAGGTCCCTTGCCTGCCCGACCATCTCGGAGCTGAAGAGGTCCTTGCTCTTCTGGGGCACCAGCTGGGGCGCGCCCACGTTCCCGATGACCAAGGGGACGTCGTGCTCCTTGATGACGGAATAGCTCTCCGGATTGACTCCGGTGACCCCTGCCCTCTCGCTCCCAACGCCCATCCCGATGCCGAGCTCGGCGCAGGCCTCGGCGATGTTGCCGTTGATCTTCGTGGCACCGGGGAACCCTCCGGTTATGGCGGTGACGATCAGGGGGAACTCGAGCCTCTTGCCGAAGAGCGTGCACGACATGTCGATGTCGTCGGCGTCGATCTCGGGCAGGGCGTTGTGGACAAGCCTCACATCGTCCCAGTAGCAGTAGCCCGGCGCGATGCGCTCGTTCATGCATATGTTGATGTGGTCTGCCTTCCTGTCTCTTATCTGCGTCATATGATCACATCCTTGCGACGGTGCAGGGGACTTCCTCGCCCTTCAGCAGCGCCAGCAGCCTTCCGGGGACGGTGCCGTTGACCAGCACGCAGTCCCTTCCCTCTCCGCACATGCGGAGCATGGCCTCCATCTTGTTGCGGACCCCGCCGGTGACGTCGTCCACGTCGGAGACCGATGAGATCCTGCCGAGAGTGTCCGGGGTGACCTCCGGTATGAACTCGGCGTCCGGATCGGTCTTGGGGTTCGCGGTGTACAGGCCGTCGATGTCGGACACGAATATCACCCTGTCCGGACGGAATATCTCGGCCATGGCCTCCATGAGCTGGTCTCCAGAGCAGATGCCGAACCCGCGCTTGCGGTCCATGACCACGTCCCCGAAGGTCACGGGCATGATGCCCAGATGGGCCAGGGCGCGTATGGCCTCGTCGTCCTTGACGACGAGCTTGCCGTCATCCATGACGAAGCAGCTGCCGGGGGCGACCGATGCGGCGGGGATGCCGCATTGGATCAGCACCTGGGTCAGGAGCATCCCTAGCTCCATAGCATCGTGATGCACCTGTGCGGCAGCGGGGACCTGGCCGAAATCGACCAGCCCGTTCTGTATGGAGTACTTCTTTGCGAGCATGTGCCCGAATGAGCCTGCGCCGTGGACGATGACCGTCCCGCGCCCGGACTGGGCAATCTCCTGGCAGAGCCTGACGGCCTGCTCGCGGTTGAACGTCTTGTACTGGGATTTGTCGGTGATAACACTCCCACCCAGCTTGATCAACATCATCGATGGCGCATTATGGTTCCATTATAAAAGTGTCTTTTCTACGGCAATCGACGGCCTCTCGGCCACATGATAGGATAGAAAAAGTGGCTGACAGCGTGTCTGAGTTCCCGTATGCTTGCGCAATACAGTACAGACAGATACGCGGGCGGACTTTACTGCCGGGTTCGGAATGGGACCGGGTGTGACCCCGCCGCTATGGCCGTCATACC
>CAVKKO010000129.1:0-5456 GCA_963656905.1 Bacteroidaceae bacterium
GATCTTCGCCTGCGGGGACGTCGTGAGCTACCCCGGCAAGTTCAAGCAGATCACGACCGCTATGGGAGAGGCGACCACCGCAGTGCTCATGGCGTACAAGTTCGTCAAGAAACCCTATTGGGCCTGAGGGCCCCGACGGGGGACCGCCCCCATATCTTCTTCTTGAAATCCGGATATCAGTCCAATATCGAATCGACCACGCCGGAGGTCCATCTCTTTGCCTCCTCCGGGTCCGAGAAATCCAGCCCCAAGTACTCCCCGGCCTCGTCCTTCCTGTAATAGAGGATCATCAGGATGTCGATGAGCATCAGTGCCTTGAGGCGGCATTCCGTCTCGGGGATCCTGTCCGAATAATGCTCCCTGACCATCTTCAGGACCTCCTCGTCGCCCAGGGGCATGGTCAGCAGCACGTCGGGAACGACGACCCTGACCAGCTTCTCGTAGCGGATCATGTCGTCTCCCATGCAGATCAGGTACTTCCTCAGGCGCTCCTTGGCGGGCAGCTCCCTCTCGGACAGGACGCTCTCCTTCGTGGTCTCCATAATCTCGTAGATGCTCTTCATCAGGAGCGTGTTCTTGGAGCCGTAGTAGTAGTTGATGAGCGCAGGATTGACGCCGGCCCTTCCGCCTATGTCGCGGGAAGTGATCGACATCGGGTCCTCCCTCTCCTGGAGGAGTTGGACAGTAGCATCCAGAAGCTTGGTATCCTTGTTCATGCGGCTCCCGACCACGTTACATGGGCGACGTATAAATCCCCATCGGGCAGATACGGCTGCATGAACGATTCATCGCCGGCCGGGAGGCTGGTGGTCGGAGGCCTGGTCTGCGACAGGCGCGGCACGAGGCAGGGGTGGGCCGTCGCCGAGGACGGGAAGGTCATCGAGAGAGGATACGGCCCCTGTCCGGAGAGGCCCGATGTAACGGGATACATGGTGTCCGACGTGCTGAACATGCACACCCACTGCGCCGACTACGGCCTCAGGATCCCGGAGGGGATGGGATTGCAGGAGCTGGTTGCCCCTCCGAACGGGCTGAAGCACAGGTACCTTCGCGAGACTTCTCCGGATGTTCTGAAGGAGTCCATGTCCAGGTTCTCCGACGATTCAATGAAGGCGGGCTCCCTGTCATTCGTGGACTTCCGCGAGGGCGGATCAGAAGGGTGCAGGCTCCTGCGCTCGGCATCCCCCGGCGCCGTGATCCTGGGACGTCCCGTCTCAGAGGATCTGGACACCGCGGAGGTCGAGGAGATCCTCGACATCGCCGACGGGATAGGGATCTCCAGCATCTCCGACATGGACCACCGCTATATCGAGGCGGTCGCCGACATCGTCCGCGAACGCCGGAAGATCTTCGCCATCCATGCGAGCGAGAGGGTCCGCGAGGACATGGACTTCGTGCTTTCCCTGGATCCCGCGTTCGTGGTGCACATGTGCGAGGCGACCGATTCCGATCTGGTCAAATGCGCCGAGGCCGAGGTCCCGATAGTGGTCTGTCCCACGTCCAACAGGTATTTCGGCAAGGCCCCGCCCATCGCCAGAGCCCAGGCCGCAGGCGCCGATCTGGTCATCGGCACCGACAACGGGATGCTGTGCCCTCCAGACATGTTCTCCGAAGCCGCGGCGTTCGCAGAGGCCGCCATGATGCAGGGAGGGGACCCCGAGCAATGCCTTTCAGCCATGTCTAAGGTAACTGGCAAGATATTAAATGCCGTCAAATCCAATTCAGGTGCAGTAAATCCAGACCGCATGACGGTGGTCCCTGCAAGGGGGGCGTCCATAACGGAGGCCCTCAGGAACAGGGGCTCCTTCGTGAACCTGGAGACAAAGGAGGTATCTCAACATGGAATTCAAGAACATACTGGTTCCGACCGATGGCAGCGAGTACACCAAGGCGGCGGTGAGGGAGGCCGTCGATCTCGCAAAGCTCTCCGGCGGAAAGATCACCGCCCTCTACGTCCTGGACCAGTCTGTGTTCACCAACATGCCTATGGACACGGCTGTCATGAACGTCTACAACACCCTCGAGAAGGAGGGGAAGGCGGCAGTCGACTTCGTCCGCGACCTCGGTGCCGAGAACAGCGTGGAAGTCGAAGTGTCCATAAAGGAAGGGACCCCTGTCAAGGTCATCCTCGACGAGTCGCCCAACTACGACATCATCGTCATGGGCACCCTGGGAAGGACCGGAATGTCCAAGCTCCTGATGGGAAGCGTCGCCGAGAGGGTCGTCAGAGCCGCTCAGTGCCCCGTCCTCGTCGTCAGGGACCAAAGGCAGGGAACCGAATGAGCGGCAAGACAGTCTCTGAGGTCATGGTCGCCGCGCCCATAGTGGTGGAGGTGCCCGGAAGCCGCAACGACGCCATCAACGTGATGGTCCGCAACGGCCTCACCGGTCTCCCGGTGGTCCGCTCCTCCGACGGGAAGCTCATGGGGATCGTCTCCAGGAGGGACGTGTTCCGCAAGTTCGACGAGGATCAGCTGTCCCTCATCATGAAGAAGGACTGCATCACGATCTCCCCTGACGCCACTGTCGAGGAGGCCGCACGCATCTTCTGCGCCAAGAGGATCCACAGGCTGCCCGTCGTCGAGGACGGCAGGCTCATCGGGATCGTCACCCCGACCGACCTCCTGCCCCTGGTCAAGGACATGAAGACGTCCATGATGGCCGAGGACGTGATCCGCACCACATGCGTCACAGCCTACGAGAACGAGCCCCTCCAGTACACCATCGTGTCCATGAGGATCAGCGACGTGCCCGCAGTGCCCGTCCTGGACGGACATGGGAAGCTCGTCGGCATCCTGACGGACCGTGACCTGTTCAGCGACCAGGTGAAGAACGTGGACGACCTGAAGGCCCTGGGCATCGCCGACATCGGAAACATGGCAGGCGCCAGGAACGTCCTCCCGCTGTTCTACACGGCCACGGACAAGCTCTCCGTGGAGGACGATACCGTCAAGGACTACATGGTCAAGGACCCCTACTCGGTGTTCAAGAAGACCAGCCTCTCGGAGGTCGCCAAGGCCATGCTCGCGTACGACTTCGGCCAGGTCCCGGTTCATGGGAACAAGGACGAGCTCGTGGGCATGATTTATGATGTGGATGTGCTATGCGCCCTCCTAGGTAATGCAAATGACTGACATCAATGCCAATGACCTGATGTCCCTGTGCAAGCGCAGGGGCTTCATATGGCCCTCTTTCGAGATCTACGGCGGCGTGGCCGGCATGTACGACTACGGCCCCCTCGGGTGCTCCCTCAGGAACAACATCGTCGACGTATGGAGGTCGATCTACAAGGGAAGGGAGGGCTTCGTGGAGATAGACTCGGAGACCGTCAATCCCAGAGAGGTCTTCAAGGCATCAGGCCATGTGGACGAGTTCGCAGACCTCATCACCTACTGCCAGAAATGCCAGGCCCCCTTCAGGGCTGACCATCTGGTCAAGGAGTTCTACGACAACCCCGATGTGCTCACCCCCAAGCAGCTGGAGGAGGCCTTCGTGGAGCACGGTGTCAAGTGCCCCGAGTGCGGAGGGGACCTGGGCCCGGTGGAGGAGTTCAACCTGATGTTCAAGACCACCATCGGCCCCGGCTCGGCCCGTGTCGGATACCTGAGGCCCGAGACCGCCCAGGGGATCTTCGTCAATTTCCCCAACCTCTACAGGTACAACAGGGAGAAGATGCCGCTGGGGGTCATCCAGACCGGCCGCGGGTACAGGAACGAGATCGCGCCCAGGCAGGGCATGATCCGCATGAGGGAGTTCAACATGATGGAGGTGGAGCTCTTCGTCGATCCCGATGACAAGGACTGGCCAAGGTTCCCCCAGATAGAGAACGAGACTCTGGACCTCCTGCCCAACACCGGCACAGGCATGGTGACAGTCACCGTGAAAGAGGCTGTGGAGAAGGGAATCATCGCCAACCGCGTGCTCGCTTATTTCGTGTACACCACCAAACAGCTCCTGACCGCCCTGGGGATCGACCCCGCGAGGCTCAGGTTCAGGCAGCACGAGAAGGACGAGATGGCCCACTACGCCGCAGACTGCTGGGACGCGGAGGTGCTCCTGTCCTACGGCTGGATCGAGATCACCGGTATCGCCGACAGGGGATGCTGGGACCTTTCCAGGCATGCCGAGTTCTCCGGCACCGAGCTCACACACTTCAAGAGGTTTGACGAGCCCAGGGAGATGGAGGTCGAGAAGGTCCGTGCCAAGCACAAGGCCCTGGGCCCCGCGTTCAAGGGCAAGGCGAAGGCCATCGCCGCCGCCATGGAGGAGGCCAGCCCGTCCGCCGTCAAGGACGGCAAGCTGAAGATCGTGGTAGACGGAGAGGAGATCGAGCTAACCGACGAGTTCTTCGAGATCGCCAAGGTCAACGAGAAGGTCACAGGCGAGCGCGTCGTGCCCCACGTCATCGAGCCCTCACACGGGCTGGACAGGATATTCTACTCCGTCCTGGAGCACGCATACTCCCATGACGAGAAGGAGGATTACACCGTCCTCAGGCTCAAGCCCGCAGTCGCCCCCATCAAGCTCGGAGTGTTCCCGCTGATGGAGAAGGACGGCCTGGACGACATCGCCCGCTCGATCTACGAGAAGGTCCACTCCCACAGGGTGGAGGCCTACTACGACGGCTCGGGTACCATCGGGAAGAGGTACGCCAGGATGGACGAGGTCGGCACTCCGTGGTGCATAACCGTGGACTACGACTCCCTCGAGGACGGCGCCGCACCGGGCACCGTGACCATCCGCGACAGGGACTCCACCGAGCAGAAGCGCGTGAAGATCGAGGACGTCCCCAGAATCGTGGACGACCTTCTGGCCGGCGCTTCCTTCGCGGAGCTATAATCTATTTAATGCTTGCTGGGAATCGTACAGAACATGTCGCGGTTCCCGGCATTTCTCTCTTATCGATATCGGTTTTCGAAGCGTTGGCATCGGAACTCGTAAATTCTGTCCGCCCAGCCGAGAAGGCTTATAACGTACCCAGCCAATCTTCTATCCAGAGGTGAAATTCTAATGGCTGTAAAGGACCTAGAGGATCTGAAGAAGATTACAATGCTCAGATCGCAGATCGACGGCTTCTCCGTCGATGAAATCATGTCCGCCGAATTCCCGACCGTTTCCTCCGATGACCGCATCTCGGATGCGCTGTCGGTCATGAGGGAGTCCAGATACCAGGATATCCCCGTGGTGGATGCCGGCGAGTTCAAGGGAATGATAAGCTACGCTTCGATCCTCAAGAAGAAGAGCGTCACCCTTGACGCCAAGGTCAAGAACTACATTAGACAGCTGCCCGCAGTGACGATGGACATGCAGATCACCAAGATCGCGGAGATCATGGTGTCCAGCAACTGCCGCCAGCTCCCTGTCCTGAACGGAAAGAAGATAATAGGCATCGTGAGAAGGACCAAGCTGATCGAGATCGTCAGGGACATCAAGGCCCTGAAGGAGATCAAGGTCTG
>CAVKKO010000130.1:0-1270 GCA_963656905.1 Bacteroidaceae bacterium
GGGCTTCCCTACGGTCACAGTGCCGGTCTTGTCGAACGCCACGGTGCCGACCTGCGACATCCTCTCCAATGCGTCCCCGTCCCGCACCAGCACTCCGCGCTTGGCCAGGTTCCCTATGGCCGCTATGACGGCCGTTGGCGTCGCGAGGATGAACGCGCAGGGGCAGAACACGATCATGACCGTCACTGTGCGGTAGATGTCCTGCGTGACGATGTAGGTGGCCACAGCAAGGACCAGGACTATCGCCACAAGCCTGGTGGCCCATACGTCGGCCGTCTTGACCATGCGGGTCTTGGCCGGGTCCGCGGAGGACACCATGTCGACCATCCTCTGGAAGGACGAGTCGCCGGCGGTCTTCTCCGCCACCATCTCGAACACTCCCATCTGGTTGATGGTCCCGCTGTATACCGGGTCCCCTACGGACTTGTCCTCGGGCATGGACTCCCCTGTGACCACGGACTGGTCGATGGATGTCTCTCCGGAGACCACCCTCCCGTCGACGGGCACTGACTCTCCGGGAAGGACCTTCAGGACCTGTCCGGGCTCGATCTCCTCCACGGGGACCTCGCGCTCACCGTCCTTGTCCACGATCCTCCCGGTACGGGGGGACATGTCCGCGAGGGCCTCTATCCCCTTGCCGGCCTTGTTGGCGGAGTAGTCCTCGAGGAACCCTCCGATCTCCATTATCAGCGCCACCTCTCCGGCGGCGAACCACTCTCCGAGCGCCAGCGACGCGATGATGGCCATCGCCACGAGCACGTCCGCCTTGATATCGTGCCTCAGCACGAGCCCCGTGGCGGCATCCCACAGGATCGGGACACCGCACAGGATGATGGCGACCCAAGCCGGGTCCACCGGCAGGTCCCCTCCTATCGCCAGGGACGCTATCAGAGATGCCGCTGCGACCGCCAGGATTAACACGGACCGCTTGACCTCGTCCTCGAAGAAGCTCTTGATGCTACCCATTCTATCGGATGGATGACCTGGCATTGCGCGGATTTATAGGCTTCTGCGGCCCGGGATAAGTACTCCCTATTCGTGCGACCACGGTTGCAAAAAGGCAGGATGAGTATCACCGCGTGTTACTTGCAGCCGACTTGTGGCACTCCGGCGAAGGTCGGATAACACGCATCCCGGAACATTGCATATCAGGTAACACGGATTGCATCAGAGAATCTGAAACCGTTCGTTGCGGCCGACAAGAGATCGCGATGGCAAGGCCCGCATGATGCAAGATTATGATAATTGGCGAACAGGAGGGGATTCGAAC
>CAVKKO010000130.1:1280-5454 GCA_963656905.1 Bacteroidaceae bacterium
GCGCCATATAAAGCAGGTTCGAACGGTTCAACGACACCGCCCCCGCCTCGGTCATCAAACATGCTCAGGACAATCTCGGGAGGCATGAATGGCAAATGCACGCGATGGCGAAGCCCATCAGATACAGAGGTGATGAAATAATTGGCGAACAGGAGGGGATTCGAACCCCCGGCCTGCAGCTTAGGAGGCTGCTGCCATATCCAGACTAGGCCACCTGTCCGTCGAATCTCTGGATTGACATTCTGCATATAAAGATTCCGATTTCGCTCCTTCGAAACAGGTTCGAACAAGCCCGATTCCGAGACGAAAATATGCCTTGCCAGCTGGATTCTGCAAGGAATCGTTCATTACAGACATTTTGTAATCTCTGACATTATATACAATAATGCATATCGGATATCCTGTTATAAGGGGGAGTCGAAATGCCGACCGGCCGCAAGAACAGAGTCATGATCGCATGCGTCACCTTCGAGACATCGAAGATCGTCGAGCCTGCGCTGTACTACGAGATAAACAAGATCCACATCATCAGATACCTCCGCGACCCCGACTCCGAGTCAGGGAAGATGTACAGCGAGTTCGTAGACACGGTCTGCAACAGGCTCAACTCCGAATCTCGCCACAAGATCGAGATGGTGATCCACAACGAGCATGTCAGCAACTTCACCGACATGCTCCGCACCGTGCTCGGGCTCATCCAGTCCGAGAAGGCCGAATCGGGAGACGACGACTGCGAAGTCTATGTCAACATCTCTGCAGGGACCCCCGAGTACTCTGCCGCGGCCACCGTCGCTTCCATGATGGTTCCCGGCGTCATCCCTTTCTCCGTCGGCACGAAGGAATACACCGTGAGCAACGAGAAGGCGAAGGAGATCTACTACGTCGGCGGGAAGCCGGTCGGCCTCACCAAGAGCACCTACCCTCCGAGAGCCGTGCCCGTGTACCCGATCAACATCCCCGAGGAGCACCTGGTCCGCGGCCTCAGGATCCTCCACGAGAAGAACATCGCCAAGCTCTCCGCCACTAGTGGCACCATGATCCCCGCTTTGAAAGAAGCGGGCCTGTGGTACCGCGACACGGAGACCAACGACCCCGAGAAGAAGCAGAAGCAGGTCCAGGCCGAGGCCGTGTACTACCAGAGGGACTTCATCGCCAAATGGGTGGGCAACGGATGGCTGAAGAAGGACGAGCTCACCAAGAAATACGCTCTCACGCCCGAGGGAGAGAGCATCATCAACACGTTCTACATCGACATGGGGACGCACTGACGTCGCTGTCCGGGGCTCTCTTGTCCTGAGCCCCGGACAGCAGCCGGAAAATGCGAATATTCCCAATTCCGACGAAGCGTCGGCCTTCGTTCGACAGGTTATTATACGGTTCTTATTCGCGCCGGACATGAGCACAGCACTCTACCATGAATCCCAGCGCATGCTGCAGCCAGTCGGCGCGGCCGCCATAACGCTGTTGATGCTCGTGATCGAGATCGTCGCCATCCTGTCCTACCGCGGAGCCATCGACCTCGGACGCGGGACGGACTCTGTCGGCCTCTGTGTCGTGACGGCAGTCGTTGTAGCCGTCGACATGACGGCCCTGTTCCTGAGGATGGACGTCACCGTCACTGAGCAGGGGATCCGCATAAAGACGGTCGGGACGCGCTGCATTCCGAAAGAGAACATCGAGAGCATCGAGGTCCGCGACAGGATCCGCGCCATGCGCGATTACGGCGGATGGGGGATCAGGCTGTGGTTACGCGGTGTCGGCTACATTGCGCCCGGGAACGACGGAGGCGTGGAGATCCGCATCGCCGGGAGGAAGACAGGGATCCTGATCTCCTCGCGCGACCCCGATTCGCTCTTCAAAGCGGTCTCGATGCTGCTCCATTGATCCTTCTGAAGGAGGAGAGAGGATGAGCCCCAGGGAATGGATCTTTCTCTCTTCCTCCGTATCCCTCGATTCGAAACCGGTCACCAGGCGGCCGATGTCCTCCATCAGCTTCCTTAACTCCCTGTCGGTCCCGTGGACCGGAGCGGTCCAATAGCCCATCGTCTCGTCGAGGCCCGCCTTACCCGGATTGCTCTTCGCGTAGTCCCTGAACCGGTTGGCGAACTCGATGCAGAACATCAGGAACATGTCGGCCATCTCCGGATAGGTTATGTCCTCCCTTGGAACGCCGTCCGTTCCGGGCAGAGCCCCCTGACGGAGCGCATAGGTCTTCTCCACCGTGCCCCGCTTCTGCCTGTAGTCGACGACCTCCAGCAGGCCCGCCCTCTCCATCTTCGTCAGAAGGCGGTACATCGTGGAGCGGGGGACCTCCGGATTCCTGTCGCAGAGCTCCTTGACCGTGATGCGTTTGGCTCTGACCGTGTCGAGTAGTATCCTGCTCATGCGCGGATCGACGAAAATCTCCATGAGTCTATCGTCCATACTACAGGATTATTCCCATTAATGAGATAATTCCTTCGGCCCCGACATTACTGGTATTACCAGCATTGTAATCATTACAAACATTACAACGTGCGGTTATTATACTCGCACCGCATACAGCATATTGCAGCTGCAAGAGAGCTGCAGGAGCGAGTACAATGGCATACTATCAGCAGACGGTCCTGATCCCGAAGCCCAAGCAGACGCTCAACACGGGCGTCAGGCGCTACGACGCCAGGAGCCCCAGGACCGGCAACACGAGGAACTGCGCCAACAGGGACGTCAACGCGATACTGGCGTTCTTCGACTGAAGGGCCCAGGTCCTTTGATATACGGATATCCCAATCCGGAAACGATGTCGAAGACAGTCCTTTCAGACGTGCCCGCGGAGGGCGCTGTGTGCCTCAAACAGACAGGCATCAGGCGCTGCAGGGGCTGCGTCAAGTGCCTGACCGAGCATCGGCTGCACTGCGACATCAAGGACGGATTCTCGGACATGTTCGACAGGATCCTCGGCAACGAGGAGCTGGAGATCGTCATACATCCGACCGACGGCAGGATGCCCATAGACGTCCTGAAGGCCGTGGAGAGGATATCGAACATCCTGGAGGCCTATACCGGATCGGGGGGCAACGTGCCTCTCGACATCGGCACATGCAAGCTCAGGAGAATCGTCTTCAAAGTCCACGGAGTGCTCTCCGAAGAGACGGAGGACGAGATGCGCGGATTCCTGCTGAAAGGCCCCGTCGATACGGTGGCCTTCGAGCACGCGTGAAACCGGAACCAGACAGCTTTTGTGAAGGGCGCAGAGCGCCCGCAGAAATCAATGGATGGAAAGTTTGCCGGGGGCGTGAGCCCCCAGCGGGATCACTCGGTCTTCTTGGCGGAAGCCCAGACCTGGACGAACTCGATGCGGTCGACTCCGAAGACGCTGCGGAAGTCGGAGACGATCTTGTATTTGGCGACTGCCCAGCCCTCGTGGAACTTGCAGATGTCGGCCTCGGTGACGACGACCTTGTCGGCCTCGACAGCGAACTCGAATCCCTCGGAGGTCCCGAAGTCCATCTCGACGATGCACTTTGCCTTCTCGACGGGGTCGGTGACCTCCTCGGTCACGGTGAACTGGAAGCGGAGGTCGTGTCCGGCCATGGGGCTGTTGAAGTCGACCTTGACGCGCCCGGCACCGACAGAGATGACGGTTCCGTTCTTGTTGCCGAGGCTGACGGGCATCCCGGGGTAGGGGTTGATCTCGTTCTTGTAGAACTCCTTCACGGGGTGCAGCTCGATGAGCTTGGGGTTCCTGGCTCCGGCGGCCTTCTCGCAGGGGATGGTGACCTCGGTCTCCTTTCCGACTTCGGCGGCGGCGATGGCCTCGTCGAGGTCGGCGTAGAGCTTCTTGGATCCGACGACGTAGGGCATGGGGTTGTAGTAGCCCTTCTCGTCGAAGATGCCTGCCTCTTTGGCTGCATCGGCGTTCGTGGTGTCGTACATCTTGTCGACATCGGCGAGGTAGGCCTTGAAATCGACACGGACAATCTTTTTAGCATCTGCCATTTAAATCACCATTAAATGTAGGAATGATTGCCTGCGATTGCTTTTTCTGATATAATAGTGTCGGTAGTCATAATATAAAAAGCCAGCTCATCGGGAACGTGTCGAAATCAATATAAACGACATAGGACTACACGGCATCGGTGCCGCCTTGGCTTAGGGGTATAGCGGCTGACTTGTAATCAGCAGGCCGGGGGTT
>CAVKKO010000131.1:0-5398 GCA_963656905.1 Bacteroidaceae bacterium
ATCCTGAACCTCTTGTCTTCTATGAAATTGCAGACGTCCTGGCTGAATGATATTATCTTGCCGGGGTCCGCATCGCCCAGGAACGTCCTGGGGCAGTGGGTCGGCATAACGGTCAGGTCATAGGAGCTTCCGGGCACCTTGTCGGCCACCCTTATCTCCATGGAACGGAGCTCGTCCTTCCTCTCCTGCGAGCATATCCCGTAGACGTCGACGCAGGTGACGTCGTCGCCTTCGGCTAGGTGCCTCCTGGCGAGGAGGTCTCCGCCGTGGACCATGTCTAGGATGAGAACGCGCATGGTATCACTCGTACTTCCTGAGCTTCTCTACCAGGACCTCGCAGAGCCTCGGGTCGCCTCCAAGCGGGACGGCGTACTTCAGCTCCACTTCCCTCCCGTTGCGGTGGATGGTCCCGCCGTCGGAGAAGTCCTCGATCCCCAGCTTGCCGGGGACGTCCATGGTCAGGTGCTTGCCCAGCGATATGAACAGGGGCAGGGCGATGATCTCCTCCGCGCCGTCGTCGATCATCCTGGGGATGACGTCCTCTATCTTGGGGTCGTTGAACTCGTTGTATCCGATGTACACCCTCTCGTATCCCTTGGCGCGGAGGCGGTCGGCGTTCAATGTGACGACGTCGGAGTTGTAGCTGAGCTTGGAGCCGTGGCCCATGACGATGATGGCTGTGTCCTTCCCGGGGGTCCTGAGGCCCTCGATCCTCTCCACCAGGATGTCGGTGAGGTTGGGGTCCTCGCCGAACGGCTGCTCGATGTGCACTTTCACGTCCTTTCCGCAGAGCTCGATGTCGCCCTCGGTGGAGTTCACCGGGAATCCGAAGTGCTTGACTGGGATGTCGCGCGTGACGTGTATCCCGGAGGCTATGAAGAACGGCAGGATCACTATCTCGTCGCATCCGTCCTCCGCCATCTCGTCCGCGGTCTCGCGGATCGAGGGTATGGAGAACTCGTTGAACCCGACATACACGTTGTCGTATCCCTTGGACCTGAGGTTCTCCGCCTGCATGTCAAGGACTCCCTTGTTGAAGGCCATGGTCGAGCCGTGGCCGGCCAGCATGATTCCGATAGTCATATCTCATTCGCCTCCTAGGCGCATTCCGCCCGAGGTGTCCTCGGACATGTTGTAAAGCTTCTCTGCGAGGATCCTATAGGACTCTGCCATGGCAGAATCGGGTTCCCCGTCCACCACGGTGCATCCCCTGTCCTCGCATGACTGGACGACAGGGTCCCTGGGAAGCCTGTGGACCACTGAAGTGCCCATCTCCTCCGCGGCACGGTCGACAAGATCGTCTTCGTCTTTCACTCCGCGGGAGTTCTGGATCAGACCTCCCAGACGGGCGTAGCCGTCGTTGGTCAGGTCGTTGACGGCGTAGGAGATGTTGCTCGCCGCGTACAGCGACATCATCTCTCCGGAGGTCACCACGAACACGTCGCGGGCGTAGCCGTTCCTGATGGGCATGGCGAACCCGCCGCAGACGACATCGCCGAGGACGTCGTAGAGGATGACGTCCGGCTTGTACACGGAGATCATGTCCAGCTCCTCGAGGAGCTCGAATGCCGCTATGATCCCCCTGCCGGCGCATCCCACTCCGGGGCGCGGGCCTCCGCATTCGACGCAGCAGACGCCGCGAGGGCCTTGGAATACCACGTCCTCCAGCTCCGGGTCCGGGTCGGACCGCATCGTCTCCAGGACTGTGGGGATCCTCTTCCCGGCGACGGCACGGGTGGAGTCGGCCTTGGGGTCGCATCCTATCTGGATGACCTTCAGCCCTTTGGCGGCCAAGGCCGCCGATACGTTGCCGACGGTGGTGGATTTCCCTATCCCGCCCTTTCCGTAGACGGCTATCCTGCGCATGGGTGACGTGATGGCGGTTACCCATTAATACTTTCTTGGAGAAAAATAACACACGGTCGGCCTGAAGGGGCTGCGGTTTGCTACCGGGCATCGCTCGTGTCCGGGATCGAAAGGCCGTCCTGGCACGGTGCCTTCGCCCTGGGACGGAGGACCCACCGTCACATATAATATGCACTGGATGGAATCATCGTCCATGGACCCTGAGAACTTCAAGATCCCCTCATCCAACGGGAAGGACGACATCAACGGCTACATCTGGATGCCGGAGCATCCTCCGACAGCATCGCTGCAGATTGTGCACGGAATGACCGAGCACATCATGAGGTACTCGGACTTCGCGCAGTACCTCAATGGCAGGGGCATCGCCGTCTACGGCCACGACCACATCGGCCACGGCGGGACCTCCGAGGAGAAAGGGTTCTTCGCCGAGGAGGACGGAGCCGGAAAGCTCGTTGAAGATGTCCATAGGGTCAATCAGAAGATGGTTGCCGACCTGCCCGGGATCCCCCATCTGATCATGGGGCACAGCATGGGATCCTTCGTGACCAGGAGGTTCCTGACGGTATACGGCAACGACATCGATGGCGCCATCATCATGGGCACCGGGAACCAGGCCGCGTTCAAGGTATGGGTCGGGAAAACCGCTGCCGCCAAGCTCGTGAAGAAGAAAGGGCCCCACTATGTCAGCGAGAACCTCCACAACATGGTCATGGACGGATACGACGGCAAGTTCTCCGAGCCCGACCTCCCCAACAAGTGGCTGTCATCCAACCCCGAGGCGCTGAAAGCGTACGACGAGGACCCTCTCTGCGGGTTCACGTTCACGGTCGGAGCGTACAACGACATGTTCGGCCTCATTTACGGCCTGGTCAAGCGCAGGGGCCTCGAGAACACGCCCAAAGACCTGCCGATGATATTCGTTTCCGGAAAGGAGGACCCCGTCGGGGACTTCGGCAAGGGCGTTGAGAAGGCGAAGAAGAACCTTGAGAAGGTCGGACTGAAGCCCGAGATCAAGCTCTATCCCGGCATGAGGCACGAGATCCTCAACGAGATCGGGAAGGAAGAGGTCTACAAGGACCTGGGCGACTGGATCCTGAAGGTCGCCAAGGCCTGATTCCATTTCCCTGCGGCTCGTCCGCGGGGCACTTCTCTTTCCGATACCTCTTTCGGATCCGCTGTTCTGAAAAATCTGCATTCGTGCAGTTCTATCATCTGAATTGTCTGTATCATGACAGATTTTTCATCTGAATTATCTGCTTCGTGTAAAACTTTTCATCTAAAATAACTGCAATCTATCAACTATTTCATCTGAATTATCTGCACTATATCAACTGTTTCAGCTGAATAATCTGCAAAGATGATATACTGCCAAAGCCTGACCGCACTCATGTTCCGTCGCAAGACAATGGACAGGCTCATCGAATGGAGATCCGACCCGGATCACATGTCCCTGCTCGTCTGCGGTCAGCGCCGCGTCGGAAAGACGTCCGTCATCCTCGAATTCGCGAAATCCTACGAGCACAGCGTCTATATCGACCTGAGCGAGGACGAGCCCATGCGGAGGATCTTCAAAGGGAACATCGAGCCCGACCGGATTGTGCAGGCCATAGAGATCCTCCATCCCGATGCCGAGCTTCATCCGGGGAACAGCCTGATAATCTTCGACGAGGCCCAGAGGTCCCCTCGGGCCGTCAGCTCCCTGAAGCCCTTCACCGAAGACGGGAGGTACGATGTCATCGCGATATAGCCTCACGACAACCCCATGGACAGACGCGAACATCCGGAAGAGGTCCCGGCGCTCTTCCCCCTGGGATACGTGGACCTCCTGAAGATGCACACCATGGACTTCGAGGAGTTCCTGTGGGCCCTCGGATTCACAGAGGATCTGACAAAGGACATCAGGGAGAGGGTCCGCGACCGCAAGCCCTTCTCCGAATGCATCCTGAACGTCCTCCAGGAGCGCTTCTCCCAGTTCATGATGGTGGGAGGGATGCCCGAGGCGGTGTCGGCCTTCGCCGATAAGAAGGGCATAAGGGAGGTCGGCCGGGTCCAGAAGCTCATCCTTTCCTCGTTCAGGCAGAGCTCCGCGAACTGCATCGGCTCGAAGAACCCGGACAAGATCCTGAGATGCATCGATTCCATCCCGAGCCAGCTGTCCGGGGAGAACAAGAAGCTCATGTGGTCCAGGATCGACCCCGGAGGCCCGGGATCGGGGATGGGCGCCAGGACCTATGAGGAAGCGATGTTCTGGCTCCGGGAGACGGGGTTCCTGAACTGCTGCAAAAGGATCCGCGCCGTGGACAGGTCCATGTCCATCTTCAGGGACTGGGCAGGCTACAAGCCGTATGTGTCCGACACGGGGATGCTGGTCTCCCTCATGGGCCCGGATGCCCTTGCTGCTGCATACATGAAGGACTGGGGGTTCGCCCAGGGCGCCCTGGCAGAGAACATCGTGGCCGAATGCCTGATGAAGGCAGGATACGAGCCGGGATTCTACATGAACAGGAAGAGCCCGCGCAGGATGGATCTTGACTTCCTTGCGGTATTGGGATTGGAAAGGGCCGCGATCGAGGTCTGTTCCGGGAAGCACAGGGAGATGTCATCGCTGTCCGCTGCCGTAGGCGACGACAGGTTCGACAGGAGGATATCCTTCGGAACGACGGACATCTTTGTGGATGACGACGGCATAGAGCATTATCCGCTCTTCGCAGCGGCGTTCGTCGACGAGATGCAGAAGCCTATGCCCGAGATGAAGCCGTTTTCCCTAGATGAGCTGTGGACGGACCCTGCCCCTGCGGAGCAGGGGCACTGAAGGGTCTGACCGGCTCAATCGGCGGACTTCTCCATCTTCTCCGTCCTCCTCGAGAAGATGTTCGCCAAGATGGCACCGGACACGTTGTGCCAAACGCTGAACACCGCGCCCGGAACGGTGGCGAGCGGATACATTGCGAAATGGACCGCGGCCAGCGATGTCGCCAATCCTGAGTTCTGCATTCCGACCTCGATGCACACCGCACGGCATCTGGGCGTGTCCATCCCTGTGGCCTTGGCCACAGCATACCCCAATGCGTATCCGCACAGGTTGTGGAGGATCACCACAACGAGGATGAGGAGCCCCGCGTCGGTCAGACGGGCTGAATTGGCGGAGACCACTGCAGCGACGATAGCCGTTATAGCGGCGACAGACACGATCGGCAGCACATCCGCCGCTTTCTCCGTGGACTTCCCGAAGAACCTGTTGATGACGAATCCCAACGCGATCGGGACCGCGACGACCTCCAGTATAGACAGGAACATGCTCAGCATGTCGACGTCGATGTTCTGCCCCGCATAGACGTATGTCAGCAGAGGGGTGACCACCGGGGCCATGAGGGTGGTGGTGGACGTTATCCCCACGGAGAGGGCGGTGTCTCCCTTGGAGAGATAGGTGATCACGTTGGAGGAGGTCCCTCCGGGGCATGTCCCGACGAGGATCACCCCGATCGCCAGCTCGGCGGGCAGTGCGAATATCACAGTGAGGATGTACCCCAGC
>CAVKKO010000132.1:0-5394 GCA_963656905.1 Bacteroidaceae bacterium
TTTATAAAGTAGGGTAACAAGAAGCTGGTATACCAAGAAAATTAGAGAATTTCAAGACCGGCGGCTCCATCAAATCCGACTTGATATCCGCATTCCCGTATGAAGCCATCGAGAAGTCCGGGAGGCCCCTGTACAGCCTGATGGTCATGTCCGGGTACCTCAAGGCGGTACCGACGAATGACCAAGGAAAGAAGCTGTTCGAGCTGTCCATTCCGAACGAAGAGGTCAGGGGGATCGTCAGAGATATGATGGAGACGGTGTATCCATTGGACACGAGCGATTTCTCGGCGTTCTGCGAGGCCATCTTAGACGAGGATGCCAAGGAGATGGAGAAGGTCCTGGTCAGGGTGATGAACGGCGCCAGCTACATCAACCTCAATGAAGCGACCTATGCCGCGGTCATAATGACCTTGACATACTCCCTGTCTAAGAAGTACAGGGTGAAGCTGGAGGCCCCTGATGGCACGGGCAGGGTGGGTATAGAGTTCTACCCCAAGATCCCGAACGTCCCTCCGATGATCTTCGAGCTCAAAGTAGCTGCAAGGAAGAAAGACCTCTCTGCAAGGGTCGCGGAAGCCTTCGAGCAGATCCACGACCGCGAATACTACAACTGGATGGAAGGCCGCGTGATCCTCGTGGGGATGGCGTTCTGGAACAAGGTCCCGAAAATCGAAATAGGCTCCATCATGAACGGGGACGGCTTCGCGCTGTCCGATATGAAAGCGGGAAGGACCTGACATCCGGCAATACCTATAATGGCTGTGAGCCTATCCGGAGCCGATGAGGAAGAAGCAGGACACCCTGATGGACTTCAACCTGGAACCGACCGGGTTCTCGACAGCGTTCACGGACGAGGACCGCTCGGACCCGAGGTCGTCTCAGCTCGTGAAGGCGTTCGAGGAATCCAAGTACGGCGCGCTCTACGACCTGGCGTTCAAAGACCGCGAGGAATGGTTCTCCCCTTCTCTGAACTACCTGTTCACTGTCGCCTCTGAGATGGTCGCGGAGCTGGTCCGCACCCCCGACATCAACGAGCTCAGGGACACCGTCGAGATGGAGCCCGATCCCGTCTCCCTTGGAAGATTGGCCGCCCGCGTGCCGTTCATCAGGGGATCGGACTACGTCAACTCCGACTGGGTGTCCACCGTATGGTCCCATCTCCTCCTGGAGTACAGGTTCGATGTCAGGTCCTTCGACGGCGATGTCACGACGTACTTCTCATCCAAGAACGACCGGCTGAAGACCCCCGGCAGGATATTCTTCCACCTTGTAGAGGACCGGAAGCTCGGCGGGTTCGCCTTCGTCGCATCGTATTCATCCGTGTCCAACGGGAAGATCTCCCACCACCCCCTGGCCAACGCCCTCAAGGAGTACTCAGGGGACAAGAGGAAGCTGCTCCAGCTGCTGACCGGCCTGGAATCCGTGGCGGACCGCAGCCCCCTCATGTCCTCGCTCATGGAGAGCGGGGAGCTGTTCCATCCCCTGTCCTTCTCCCCCGACGACGCCTACACTTTCCTCAAAGAGGTCCCGATTTACGAGGATGCAGGCATAATATGCAGGATCCCCGCGTGGTGGAAGAACCGCAGCAGGTCGATGTCCGTGGAGATGGTGGTGGGCGACAAGGGCCCGTCTCTGTTCGGAGCGGAGTCCCTCCTGTCCCTCAGGCCCGCGGTGACCGTGGACGGGGAGGAGCTCACAGAAGCGGAGATCCGCTCGATCATAGAGTCCGGGCGCGGGCTCGCGTTCATCAAAGGCAAATGGGTGGAAGCAGACAAGAAGACCCTGGAGAGAGCGCTCAAGATGTTCGAGGAGCCGGAAGCAGGCCAGGTCACCGCTGCCGAGGCCCTCAGGATGGCCGCAGGGCTGGACGAGTCCCCCTTCCCGGATGCCGAAGTGAGGGGAGGGAAGTGGCTGGAGGACATGGTCCGCCGCATGAGGGAGGCCGATTTCGAGGATGTCGACCTTCCGGACGGCTTCAAAGGCGCTCTGAGGCCCTACCAGAAGCGCGGGTTCAACTGGCTCTGCCAGCTCCGCGCCCTCGGCTTCGGGGCATGCCTGGCAGACGACATGGGGCTGGGGAAGACGGTGCAGGTCATCGCCTACCTGGAGAAGCTCAGGTCGTCCTCCGACGGGAGGCACCTGCTGGTGGTGCCGGCGTCCCTCATGGGGAACTGGCAGAGGGAGATCGCCAAGTTCGCACCGGACATGCCCGTGTCCATCGCCCACGGCAAAGGCTCCGCGGGGGACTCGTTCCTCACGATCACCACATACGGCATGGTCCGCACCAGGAAGGACATCGCCGAGAAGAAGTGGGACTCGGTCATACTAGACGAAGCGCAGGCCATCAAGAACCCCGGCTCCGCACAGTCGAAGGCGGTCAGGGCCCTGAACGGGTACAGGCTGGCGATGACCGGGACCCCTGTGGAGAACAGCCTCTCGGACATGTGGACGCTGTTCGACTTCACCAACAGAGGGCTGCTGGGCACCGCATCGGAGTTCAAGGATTACTCCGGTAAGATCGCCGGCGACCCAGACATGTACGCGAAGATACGCAACGTCACGTCCCCGTTCATCCTCCGCAGGCTCAAGACCGACAAGCGCATAATAGACGACCTGCCGGAGAAGACCGAGATGGACATGGAGGTCAAGCTCACGAAGAAGCAGGAGGTCCTGTACAAGGACTACATGCAGCAGTTCGCGGAGAGCCTCGCGATGTCCGACGACACCTCGAAGAGGGGGATCGTCCTTGCAGCGATCACCAAGTTCAAGCAGATCTGCGACCACCCCGACCTCTACCTGGGGACGGACGCCTTCGACGAGTCCGAGAGCGGGAAGCTCCAGATCCTGCGCCAGATATGCGAGAACATCAGGGACAGCGGGGAGAGGGCGCTGGTTTTCACCCAGTACCGCGAGATGACCGGTCCGCTCTCGTCCTTCCTGGAGTCGGTGTTCGGCAGGAAGGGCTTCGTCCTCCACGGAGGCACGAGCCTGAAGGACAGAAACGACATGGTCCGCAGGTTCAACGACGGGAACGAGTACATCCCGTACATGGTGCTGTCCATCAAGGCCGGAGGGGTGGGACTGAACCTCACCGCCGCCAACCATGTGATCCATTACGACAGATGGTGGAACCCGGCCGTGGAGAACCAGGCCACAGACAGGGCGTTCCGCATAGGGCAGACCCGCAACGTCATGGTGTACAGGCTGGTCTGCCAGGGGACCATCGAGGAGAAGGTCGCCGAGAGCATAGAGAGGAAGAAGGAGCTTGCGGACATGGTCGTGGGGGCCGGAGAGAACTGGATAGCCGACATGAGCGACAGCGAGATCCTGAACATGTTCAGGCTGGAGTGATGCGGCATGGCGGAAGACATAATGGAGCCGGTAAGGGTCAAAGGCCGCACAATCGCGGAGAGCTGGTGGGGAAAGGCGTGGACCGCCAACCTGGAGAGCTACTCGGACTTCGAGAACCGCCTGCCTAGGGGGAGGACGTACCTGAGGAACGGGTCGGTGATAGACCTGAAGATCGACGGCCGCCACGTGCGTGCGAAGGTCAGGGGGAGCTCGCCCCGGCCGTACGACGTACGGGTGGACATAGCCGAGCTGGACCGCGGGACCGAGAAGAGGATCGTGGACGAGTGCGCCGGGAAGGTCTCCAACGTCGAAGCGCTGGTGGACGGCAGATTCCCGGAAGAGGTCGGGAAACTGTTCCTCTCCCAGAACGGCCTGTTCCCCCGGCCGTCGGAGATCAAGTTCTCCTGCTCCTGCCCGGACTATGCGTACATGTGCAAGCATGTGGCCGCGGTGCTATACGGCATCGGGAGGAAGCTCGATTCCGACCCAGCACTGTTCTTCAAGCTCAGGAACATAGACATCGACGGCCTTGTGGGAAAGACGGCCCAGGCCAAGCTGGAGTCCATGCTGGCCAACGCGGACCGCCCGTCGTCCAGGATACTGGGCGGAGACAGGGTCGCAGAGCTGTTCGGGCTGTCGCTGGAAGACGGTGCGGATGTGCCGGCATCGACCGAGCCTGCCGTGCCGGAGGCCGTCCCGGACATCCTGTGCGGGCTGCCGGACAAGGCCGTGGATGTGATGAGAGGATCAGTGAAGGATGCCGTGGAGAAGGCAGTCCTGGCGCACGACCCTCCGACGAAAGACGACATTTCGGACGGCCTCTCCCAGGTGTTCTTCGGAATGACCACCGACGACCGGTTCAAGGGCCTGGACCCGAACGATGTCCTGATAGCCATAGCCGCCATGGCTGACGTGTCCGTCGGAGCCATGGCATCGTCCCCCCACAGGGAGGCGGACTACCTCATCGCGGAGCTCATAGAGTCCGCCAAGGCAGGGAAGGGAGCATCGGCGTTCCTCGATCTGGACCTGTGACCTGTGCGATAGGAGCCCATATGGGCTCCCGCACGCCGTGACGGATTACAGTCATGTCGCATATTACAAACATTACAAACGACGGTTAATATAATCGGTCGCCCATCGAGATATCATGGCCTCTGAGAACGGCATGATGGACATGATGGCAGACATGAGCCCGTGGGAGCTGAAGCAGCTCGTGCTCCGCATGAGCGAATCCCTCGGCGAGAACAGATCCTATGAGCTTGTCAAGGACGCGGTCGGCGGCGGAATACGCTGCGACAGGGCCCACGTCGAGGAGATCATTAACGTCGCCCTGAAGTCCAAAGAGCAGCTGTTCTTCTCGGGAGCCCCCGGAATGAGCTTCAATGAGTGCCGCAGCCCCGCAGACCTCGCATATATGCTCTCGTCGGAAGCCGTCAGGGAATCCTGCCGGTACGAAGTGTCCTCGCTCCTGAAGACGGGCAGGTCCAATGACGCGGAGGCCTACGTCAGGAACATCGCCCGCACGCTCGACAGCGCCAAGTGCGCCATGACAGAGCACGCCCCGTCATGCTGCAGGGACATCGGAGACTGGTTCGTCCATTGCCTGGAGAACGGCGATGTCATGGGTGGATTCGAGTTCTGATCCCGCCTTCCTTAACGCATACAATTGAACATTTCGTCCAACATTTATTGGACGAATGTCTATAATTGTCATCACATTGCAGTTATATTCATATAACATTAGACATTTGTCTAATCTATCTCAATCATGAGATACAAGTGTTGGAGTGTTCGAGTAAAATGAGGTTGATCGGAAAGGCGATGCTCGGGCTGTTGGCCCTGCTGTCCCTCACGGTGTTCATCCTGCCTGAGGCATCTGCCGCCACCGCAGGGTTCGGCGAGCAGATCGATGCGGATTCGTCATTGTTCATGTTCTTCTGCGGTCTTCTGGTGTTCATCATGGCGCCGGCGATCGCACTGTTCTACGGGGGCATGCTCAGGAAGCAGAGCATGACCTCCATGATGGCCCAGTGCCTCGGAGTG
>CAVKKO010000133.1:0-3966 GCA_963656905.1 Bacteroidaceae bacterium
GACGAGCTCCGCTCCATGGAGATCAGGGTCGCGGACAAGGTCCCCGAAGGGACATACGACCTGACCGTGATGCCCACCCACTGCCCCAGGACGTTCCTGGGCGATGCGGACCCCGGCAAGATAATCTCTTTCAGCCAGGACGTCTGCGATTTCATAGAAGACAAGAGGTTCAGGATCGAGGTCACGGGGGTCAAGGGGAAGACCAGCTCCTGCTACCTCATCGCCAAGATGCTCTCCGACGCAGGGAAGAAGGTGCTGCTGCACACGTCCCGCGGAGAGGGCCCATACACATCAGAGGGCCACATTATCGAGAGGAAGGTGAGCATAGCTCCGCCGTACATCATGACCCTGGCCGCCGGAGATTATGACGCCATAGTGTGCGAGGTGTCCCTCGGAGGCTCTGGGAAGGCGGACATCGCCTGCATCACCAACCTTGTGGAGGACTACGGCATCGCCAAGAAGTCGCTGAAGGCGTCCGATGCCAAGAAGGACATCCTCACCGACGACGGGATCAACATCGTCGCCGCGGGCGAGAAGGAGTTCTGGTCGTCCTTCGGGAAGGACGTCACTACATACAAAAAGAGAGTGACCAAGCTGTCCGAGCCCAGGCTCGGAGAGGGCCTCAAGGCGTCCGTGGACTACGACGGCGTCGGAGAGGCCGTCCTGGACGGATCTTATGTGTCCACCGAGTACCTGGAGGCCATGGACCTTGCTCTGGAAGTATGCCACAGGATGGGCATCCCCAGAGAATCCGTCATCAGGTCGCTGGAGACCTTCAGGGGAGTCCCCGGAAGAGGGGAGATCCTGAAGGAAGGGGGACGCACGGTCATCCGCGAGCGCAACCCTGGCATTTCACACCTATCCATCGGCAGGACCCTGAAGTGCCTCAAGGACATGGACGCCCTGGATTCCGCCATGATAATCTTGGATCCTGTCAGCAGGAAGGTCTGCGACAAGATGGACATCGACGAAATCCGCAGGGTCGTGGATTCCTACGGTGTCCCCATGGTCGTCACCAAAGGCGACGGGGCCCGTCCCGATGTGCCCGCAGACGTGAAGCTCCTGATCGAGCTCATCAAAGAGGGATACCAGTGAGGACGGTCATCCACCCCCGCCCGAATCCCATAGTCGCGGCGATGTACACGCTGCGCGACATGGACGTGGACGTCATCGTTGAGCATGGCCCTTCCGGTTGCTGCTTCATGGCATCCAGGCCCCTTGAGGAGGCAGATGTGAGGATCGTGACGTCGGGGATGAGAGACAACGACCTCATCTTCGGCGGAGAGGAGCCTCTGCTGAACACATTGAAGCAGGTGGAGGAGAAGTTCCATCCCAAGACCGTCGCAGTGGTCGGGACCTGCGCCAGCATGATCATCGGCGAGGACCTTGGAAAGACGATACGCCGCGCGGGGATATCCGCCAACGTTTTCCCTGTCGATTGCCACGGATGCATGGGGGACAACACCCGCGGAGCGATCAAGGCCCTGGAAGCCGGAAGGGACGCGGGGATAATCGGCCCGGAGGAGTGCGACCGCCAGATCTCATTGATGAAGGCGGCCACGAAACTGGAGAAGAACGTGGGGATGGCATCCAAGGACTACATCCAGCCTGCCGTCAGCCCCACCAAGATGCATGTCTGCAAGAGGATAGCGGACGTGCTGTCCTCCGGAGGGAAGGTCGCCGTGGTCATGGATGCCAAGAAGGAGCTGGCCTACCGCTTCGCCGACATGTTCGAGGCCGTGGACAGGGCCCGCAGGGCCCTGGGCGGCGAGACGCTGTTCGTCGCCAACCTGGACGGCTCCAGAGGATTGCCGAGGATCAGGAACTACTGCAGGGAGATCCTGGACGACCTTGATTCCAAAGGCGTCAAGATCGACAGGACCGTCGGCGCATTGGACGAATACGCCCTTGTCGGCCAGGACATGAAGGACGCCGTCGATGCGTTCGCTCCCGATCTCACGATAATACTGGGCATCTGCCATGCCTATCCGGGGATGTCCGAGGACGACATCCTCATAACCGACCAGCCAAGGCAGCTGGCCAACTACCTGAACCAGGGATTCAAATGGGCCGTCGGCGAGATATCCTCGCACACAATGGTGATGGGGGCGCACAGCATCGTTCCTCTCGAGACGGCCGAGACCCTCAGGGAGATGCTCGGATGAAGGGCTTCATCCTGTCGGGAACCGGCAGCGGAGTGGGGAAGACGTCTGTCGCCACGGGGCTCATGTCCCGCCTGTCGAAGACGATGGAGGTCCAGGCGTTCAAGGCCGGGCCGGATTTCATCGACACCATGTACCACACCGCGGCCACCGGCAGGAAGTCCAGGAACCTGGACTCGTTCCTGATGGACGACGACGTCATCCGCAACCTTGTGGGATACGCTTCCAGGGACGCGGACATGTGCGTCATAGAAGGCGTCCGCGGACTGTACGAAGGGTTCACCGGCGACGGGGACAAAGGCTCCACCGCCTACCTGGCGAAGCTCCTGGGGCTGCCTGTGGTGCTTGTCGTGGACGCAAGGTCCCTGACCCGCAGCGCCGCCGCCATAGTGAGGGGCTTCGCATCCTTCGATCCCGATGTGAGGATCGCAGGAGTCATACTGAACAACGTCTCGGGCCCCCAGCACTCCGGCAAGCTCAGGGTCGCGATGGAGACGTACTGTCCCGATGTCAAGCTCCTGGGGATGATACCCAAGAGCCCCGGCAGCGTGCTGGAGCAGAGGTATCTGGGCCTGAAGACCCTGAAGACCTTCCAGGAGAAGGAGGTCACTCCGCTGCAGGACCTTGTCGGAGAGGTCGATCTGGACGGCCTCATGGAGATTGCCGAGGCTTCGCAGGCGGAGCTACCGACTTCGTCTCCGTACACCGAGAGGGACTGCGGCCTGAAGGCCGCCGTGCCCATGGACGAGGCTTACTGCTTCTACTACGAGGAGAACATCGAGTGCCTGAGGGCATCTGGGTTCGATGTGGAGCTGTTCAGGCCCACGGACGGGGACCCCCTGCCGGATGCCGACTTGTACTATCTGGGAGGAGGCTATCCGGAGCTGCATGCTGAGAAGATAGCATCCAACACCGATTTCCTGGAAGGGCTGAAGGCCGCCGCAGCCGACGGCAGGATGGTCATCGGGGAGTGCGGAGGTCTTATGACCATGTGCAGGTCCCTGCAGGACAAGGACGGCAAGGTCCACAGGATGTCCGGCATCTTCGACGCCGAGGCCAGGATGACGGGCAAGCGCCACGGACCGACATACGTGATCGCAGACGCGACATCCGATAATCCAGCCTTCGCGGGGACTGTCAGGGGCCACGAATACCATTATTCCGATGTCTTCCCGGATTCCGAGCCCGTCTACGGGTTCGAGGTGAAGAGAGGGCTGGGGATCGCCGGCAAGAAGGACGGCATGGTCATCGGAGACTGCATCGGCTCTTACATGCACCAGCACGCCCTGTCCGAGAAGGACTGGATCGGCAAGGCCGTGGAGAGGCTATACAGGTCGTCATGACGCTCGATTTCTACGATTCCGATCCGGAAGGGTACTGCGAGAAGACTTTCGGAGCGGACATGTCCGCTGTCAGGGAGAGGTTCTCCCGCCACCTGAAGGAAGGAGCGGAGGTCCTGGACCTGGGTTGCGGGTCCGGCAGGGACTCGCTGGCGTTCACGGAGCAGGGGTTCCGCGTGACCGCTGTGGACGGCTCCGAGGGGATGTGCAGGGAAGCGCGCAAGAGGACCGGGCTGGATGTGAGGCATCTGCTTTTCTCCGATATGGACTATATCGACCGCTTCGACGGCGTCTGGGCCTGCGCTTCGCTGCTGCATATCAGATCGGAAGAGCTCCCGGCCATGATGTTCCTGATCCATCGTTCGCTGAAGGAAAACGGAATCCTGTTCTGCTGTTTCAAGCTCGGAAGCTTCGAAGGCATCCGCGACGGCAGATGGTACACGGACATGACCGGGCCATCTCTC
>CAVKKO010000133.1:3976-5352 GCA_963656905.1 Bacteroidaceae bacterium
GAGCCGTTGGAGATCTGGACATCCGAGAGCGACGGGACGGCATGGGTCAACTCCGTGTCACGCCGTTGCTGATGCAATGAACGTCTCATCTCAACTCTTATCTTCTATGAACGAATCGTCCGGTCATGGCATTCGACGGAAGGGCAGGCATTGTCGACATCGACGAGGACGAGCGCACGGTCATCTTCGACACGTACAGGCTCAAGAAGATCACGGGCACCCGCGTGGCGCCCATCCTGGGGATGAGCGAGTTCGCCACCCCGTTCAAGGTCGCCTGCGAGCTGGCCGGCCTCTATCCGGGAGACAAGGCCAACAGGTACATCGACGCCGGCAACATCCTGGAGCCCGTCCTGAGGGAGTATCTCGGCACCCATTGCAACGCCATGCTGAAAGATCCGCTCTCCATCCCCGAAGGCTCCAAGGCCGCCGTGGAGGAGCCGGTCCCGAAAGAGCAGTGCGGGTACGACCACTTCCACAACGAGAAGGTCTTCGGCGGCATGGTCGACGGCTACATCCAGATCGACGGCAAGAGGAACTCCATCCTGGAGATCAAGACCGCCTCCGACAGGGAGAAATGGAGGGACGGGGACGGCGGCTACACCAACGTCCCCATGTCTTACATGCTCCAGGCCTCCCTCTACGCCCAGCTGTCCAACCTGGACAGGATCGTCTTCCTGGTCGGGTTCCTGGAGGATGCCGACTACGACAGGCCCAAGCAGTGGGTCCCGAACGAGGAGAACACGTTCATCGTGGTCAAAGACCGTTTGGACATGACCGGGTACATGCAGCAGTGCGTCGATTGGTACAACGAGTACATGAAGGGCGGATACACCCCCGAGTGGTCCGACTCCGAGGACGACCAGAACGTCCTCAAGTACCTCAAGTCCTACAAGCCCGGCGCCCAGAAGAACAAGAAGAGGCGCTGATCACAGCACGAAGTACACCACAGAGAGCACAGCGACCATGAGGACGTTCGCGCCTGAGAACAGGATCGCGAACCTCTTCATGTCCAATCCTTCGCACTTGGCGCAGATCCCGAACGTTATCACGCTCGCCATGGATGCGATCGGAGTCCCGAAGCCTCCCACGTTGATCCCTGCCAGCAGTCCGGCCCAGTCGTCGGTGAACGGCGCGAGCAGCGTCGCCGCGGGCACGTTGCTTATGACTTGGCTCAGTCCGACCGCCGGGAGGTACGGTCCGGCGCTCATGATGTCCACCAGAGCGTCGTCTATCGAGTCGACGGAAGTGATCGTCCCGATGAGGACGAACAGGAACACGAAGGTCAGGAGCAGGCTGTAGTTCACGTCTTTCAGCGATTTTGGTGCAGTTCCGAGAACGGCCGTCATTGAGATTCCGAGCATCGCCCACCAGGGGAC
>CAVKKO010000134.1:0-5310 GCA_963656905.1 Bacteroidaceae bacterium
TCCCATGGAATGAGTTTGCGCCTCTTACTATAAGTCCCTTCGTCAGTTAGTTCCCCTGCGGCTCCCGGGAGGGAGCATTCGGAGGATCATGCTCTGATGCAGCCTGGCCATGCGCAACATTCGGCCCAAGGAATCAAAGGGTCCTCGCTGCTGCTGCGGCCGGATCCGGATCGCGATGCAGCCCGATGGACGTTGTATAGAACGATGGAAGCCGCCGGGGGATCCCCGACGGCGTTTTGGTTCAGTGCTTCAGGAGCTTGAAGCCCGCGATGGCGGCGATGACGATGATGATCACGATCGCGGCGATGTAATACATCGAGTCGTCGTGCCCCGACGACTCGAGCGATGCGTACACCGAGGGAGCATAGCCGACCTTCTCGAAGTTGACCGTATCCCCGGACATGTCCGGCGAAGGGTGCCACTTGATGGCCACGTCCCCGCTCTCGTCTATCGGTACCACCAGGCCTTCCAGGCTGATCCCCGAGTCGGGGTAGCTGACGGACTCGATGACGGGGCCGTCCGGGCCTGCGTAGATGGTGGCGTACTCCGTGCCGTTGATGAAGTACGTGGTCGATGCTGTTCCGACGCCTTCGGCGGAAGCTCCGGCGTAGGCGAACACAGCGCCCCTGTCCTCGAACAGGACGGCGCCGGTGACCTTGCCCGTGGTCTTGTGCCCGAGAGACAGGGCCTTCTCGCCCAGGAACAGGTAGTAGCCGCTGACGGTCAGCGCATATCCGTCCGCGATGTCCAGCTCTCCGACGATGCGGACAAGGTCGTAGTGGTCGAGGACCAGGTCGTAGGCCTCCATCGTGCCGTTGACCAGCAGCTCCCCGCCGGCCTTGATGTCGGAGCCGTCCTCGAACACGATCCCCCCTTCGACGATGACGGGAGCCCCGCCTTCGGCGGGGGAGGCTATGTCCAGAGCGGTGCCGAACTGCACCGTCAGGACGCCGTCCTCGCAGACGTACAGCTGCCCGTCGGAGGCGACGGCGAGGTCCTCTGAGATGTACCCTGCATCTGCCGGGCCCGAGACCGTCATGATCCCCGAAAGGCTCCCGTACAGTATCGCGGAGCCGTCCTCGGACAGGATGCTGACGCCGCCTGCGGCCGTCAGCGACATCGTCGCCCCGGCTGCCTTGACGGTGCCGGTGAAGGAAGAGCCGTCGTGGAACGATATGCATCTCCCGTCGGACAGCTCCACGTCCTCTCCTGCAAGATGGGTTCCGAAGACGTGGATGTCCCCGACGATCCCGCTCTCCAGGAGCGTCTCGACGCAGTTGTACCCTATGGAATCGCACACGGCCATGTCGTAGTCGGCCTTGGCCAGGGCGGCCTCGTCGGGAAGGGACTGCATGTCGACCGATCCGGCGGAAACGGTCACATGGGCCTTGGGGTCCCCCTTGGAGGGGTCGTTGGACATGGCGCTGCCGTTGAAGATCAGGGAGCCTCCGGCTCCGCCGACGACGAGGACGCCTGTCTCCGACTTCACATCGTCCAGGACCAGCATGTTCCTGGCCTCTCCGGATGACATGCCGTTCACGACGACGTGCCCTCCGTCGATGACCGTGACCGTGCTGAACAGAGCGGACAGGTTCGCGACGACATCGGCCCCTGCGGGGTATTGGAAGTATCCGTACCCGTCGTAGACATGGACGCCGTAGCCGTCCGGAGCGGCGACAGTGGACCTGATGTGCGCGTCGTCGCCCTGAGAGGCCAGGACGGCGGCGTAGATCTGGCCGGGGCTGGCGGTGAGAGCGAGCCCGGAATAGCATTTCGTCGGAGCGGACTCGGCGCTCCCGTCGGCGGCCAGCTTGACGGTGACCTTCCCGGTGGCGTTCTCGCCGTTCGTCAGGAATCCCGTGCCGACGAGGTAGATGGTTATGTCGCCGCTCTGGTCGGGGTTCAGCGTGACCTCGCCGGCGACGTAGTACTCCTTGCTAGTGTCGGTGATGTCCTCGACATAGGAGCCCGGGGATGCGGGCTCGATGAGCGTCGGAGGGACGGCGATGGGAACGGTGCCCGCATCCGCGGCGGCGTCGGACCCTCCTGCGGAGGATGCGAGCGCCAGGACGCAGACGGCCGTCACGATGATGGCTGTGATCTGTTTCGCGTTCATGATGAGAGAAAGATGGGACCGGACGACCTTAAAGGGTTGCGTCCAGGAGCATTGCCGGTGCATCCTGGATTGGAAGGGCCGCCGGGGCCAAAGGCCCGGCGGCTTGTGCACGCCTTGGGGGATCAGGGCCTCGTGGCCCTGTATCCGACAACGGCGGCGATGAGGATGACAATGACGACGAGTACCGCCGCGTGAGCGTTCCAGGTGCCGTCTCTGTCGGCCTTCGCACCGGTCAGCTCGAGGACGGCTCCGCCGTCCTCTCCGCTGACCGTGAAAGACCCTCCGGATACGACCGCCCCGCCCATCTTGACGATGACGCCGTCGCCTGTGTACCCGTCCATCAGCGTCCAGCTGACCGTATGCGTTCCTGGCGAAAGGCTCACCGATTCCCCTCCGACAGGCGCCTCTGCCTTGTCTATGAAGACCTTGGCGAACCCTTCGCCTGCTTGGACGGAGACCTTGCACAGCGTCGCGTGCACCTCGTCGGCTCCGCCGACGAGCATGTCCCCGACTGCGACCTCCTTTCCGTCGACGGTGTGGGTCCAAGACGATGCGACCGTCCCGTTGAAAGCCGGCACCCTCAGGTCGGAGACCTTCAGAGAGCCTCCGGCAGGCATGTAGCCCGTAGCGTATGCGATGCCGTCGACGAAGTACGACGTGGACGCCATGGAATCCGTGAGCCCCGATACCGTCGACCCTTCGGCCACGTACAGAGCCTTCAGCCCCATGACCGTGAGCCCTTCGGGAACGATCAGGACTGCGGAATCCCCCACATACGGGTCGTCGCTCGTCATCGACATCCCAACGAGCACCCTCTCCGCAGAGAACGGTAGCTCGGCCCTGAAGGTGCCCAGGACCAGCAGGTCTCCGACGTCCAGGTCCCATCCGGACACGAACGACACCCCCTCAGGGACGATCATCATGTCGGCCGAGATGTTCCCGTCGACGTCGTGCCCCTCTTCGACAACGAACGTCCCGACATCCATGTCCCCTCCGACATCCAGGACTCCGTTGACCCTGATGCTCTCGACGTCCAGGTCCCCGCCGACGTCCATCGAGCCGTTGACCGTGACCATATCTCCGATGAGGTCCCCCTTCACGTCCAGGGAGCCGTCCACGCTCAGGCTGGACGACGCCTCCGCTCCGAGTGAGGATCCTGATGTGCTGGTCAGCGGGCGCATGCTCCCTGCGACGCTCACCGTCCCGACAGCGGAGATGTTGTCGGAAGACAAATCTCCGCCCACTGTGAGGGTCCCGTTCACTGCAAGGTCAGCAGCGGACATCCCGCCTTTCACATCGACGATGGCACCCCCTCCGATGTCCGCCGTTCCGGCGACATCGAGGCTCCCGGAGCCGGAAGTCCCCACGGTCAATGACGCTCCGGAAGCGACCTTCAGGCTGCCCACTCCTCCGACTGCACATAGACCCCCATTGGGATGGCCAGGTCGCCCATCTGCGGGACGCTGCCCCGCACATCGATCTTCTTCGCACCGTCTTCGATGGCTTGCGGAAGCGATGTCAGCGTGACAACGAACGGGTCGTCGTCATCGAGGTAGAGGGCGGCGTTGTACTTCGGGCCGGACGGAATGTCGAAGCCGTCCCGTTCGACATAGGCCTTCCCGGTCACGGCTATCTCGGCAGTCGGCAGTAGCCTGAACTCATTCACATATCCTGCAACGGATGCCCTTCCTGCCAGCACGATGTCGCCCAGCAGCTTGGCCTTCTCTCCGACGACCAGGTCGGCAGATTCCTCGACATAGAGCTCGGCCTTGTAGATGTCCGCGTTGCCGCAGAGCGTGAGGCTGGCGCCGGACGCGACCGTCATCCCGTCGTAGATCTCGGAGTCGCCCCCGACGATGAGATCCAGGTTGACCACGGTGCTGTGGGCCTGGACGCACCCTATGCCGCCGAGCTCCAGCTTCGCGGTGGAGCCGGGCGAGCCTATGGGCTTGCCAGGGACGCAGATGGTCGAACAGAGATCCAGGAGAAGGCTCCCGGACTCCAGCTCCATGGATTCCATGGATGTCCCATCTATGCGGATGCCGTTCCCTCCTTCAGAAGTAGTGGCATTCGTGGCAGTGGCCATCTCTTCAACGGATCCGAGCCGGAGGCCGCTGAAGGTGGCGTTCCGAAGATGGACTTCCGCATTGTTGTCAGCATGGCCTCCGCCCACGTTCCCGTATGCGCACAGGGAATCGTATCCCGTGTCCGCCTCGCGGCCGATGTACTTCGCATCGGAGAGGGATCCCGAGATCCATCCTTCGAACGAGGAGGCGCCGGTGAGGTCAAGGCGGCCGGATGCGGTGAACGACCCCTTCAAAGGGGTGACCTTCCCGGTGAAGCCTGTTCCGGAGATGGAATTGCCGCTGTAGCCGTCCATGACGATGGTCACTCCCGTGCCGGACCTGATGCCCTCCAGAGAGACGGAGCCCGAGCCGTTGCTGACGACGGCGGACCCGTCCAATACCCGGACGCTTCCATCTTCAACGGTCAGCTCCCCCGGGTCGGCACCTTGCGGGTAGAGGACGGCCGGCGACCCCCAGTAGGACCCGGTGACCTTGATGCCGAAGCAGGAGCTCTTTTCGACGAGACAGCTGCCTCTGTAGAGCTCGATGAAGCCGTCGCCGGCGTAGATGTCGAGGCTGACCCACTCCGACTTCGCGTGGATGCATAGCCCGCTGTAGAACTCGACCGTGTCGCCGTCGATGCTCGCGGCCAGGCACACGATCATCTCGTTGCGCCAGTCATCGACGGTGATGGTGGTGCCCTTCTGCATGTAGAGCGTCGGGGATCCCGAGGCAATCATGTCGGTGATCTTCATGTCGCACGCGACGTAGTACGATTTCGCATAGAAGACCTCCTCTTCCGGATTGTTCAGGACCGTTACGCCTGTGGCCTTCTCGGTGGCGAGCCCGTCGGATCCGTCGCCTGATGCGGCGGGAGCCGATATGCAGGCGGCCAGGAAGACCGCCAGCATGGCCAGGCATCCGAATGCCGCAGTTCTCGTTCTATGTTCCATCTTCGTTCCTCCTCCATATGTTGTCTGTGATGGTGTGCATCCTGGCCTGCGGCCCGGATGCTTGTGGGTCCCTTCCGGGGATCAGGGCCTCGTGGCCTTGTAACCGACGAGGGCGGCGGCCAATATGACGATTATGACGAGGACCGCCGCATAGATGCTCCATGAAGGATTGTCG
>CAVKKO010000135.1:0-5298 GCA_963656905.1 Bacteroidaceae bacterium
TCTTCGCGGACACGCCGGAGCAGCTCGCGATGATCTCGGCCGTCCCGTTCTCCACGCCCTTGATGGTCACCTTTCCATCGGCGGACATGGACGATACCGTAGCGACCGAGCTGTTGGATGACGAAACGGTCACGTTCGACGGCTTGCACCCTGTGAGGGCGAAAGCGACATCGACCGAGGACCCGGCGTACACGGACACGCTCGACTGGCCAGGCACGATCTTGATGTCGGACACGGTGAACTGAACGGATGCCGTGGCAGTGCTGCTCACGAACATCACCAGAGTATGCGTTCCGACAGCCAGATCGGGGCAGTATACCGAACCGGACCACTTGCCGTTCTTCACATCGAAGGCGAAGTACGGCGACACGGTGCCGCCGGCAGACTGCACGTATCCTACGACGCTCTGGGCCGAGGACGAGCCGTTGGCTGTGAGCTTCTTCGTCGTCGGGTCGAACTCTACGTGGTCTATGGTCACGCCGGAGTCTGCATCGACCGCAGCGATCCCGCTGGCTGCGAATACTGCGGCCAGCAGGACCGCGACGACGAAGATTGCATTCCTTGTCTTGCTCATCGGATCATCCCGTTGTCACTGCGTAAGAGCATTGGCCGTAGCTTTCAAACGCCCCCAGAGGCGTCCCGTTGATCAGGTACGCATGAACGCTGACCAGGCCCTCTGTGGATACGCCCATCCTCGTGCTCGCATCGCCGTTCGAACCGAACCCGAGCTCGGCAGAGTACAGGTTGACGTACTTTCCCGAATCGTATCCGGCAATCAAGAGGATGTGGCCTTCCACCACATCGCCCTCGCCTGCCTTGCGCTCGGTCCCGATCGTGAAATACGACATGGAACCGGATTCCGTGCAGGAGATGGTCATATCATACGAGCTCTGGACCCACACGAACTTGTAGACGGTGGTTCCGGAGGGGAACGTAGACGGAAGCTCGGCAGTGGCGCCAGATGCATCTTCCCAATGGCCGGACCATCCGCTCTTGTACATCTGCGGGAAATCCCCGTTGACAGACGAACCCGTCTTGCCAATGAGGGCGCTTCCCTGTACCTCTTCGTCACCGTTGTAGAAACGGATGACCGAGATATCAGTTCCAGAAATCAGCGTCTTCCCGATGACCGAGCGGTCGCCGATATTGTCTGCGAATGTGTACTTTCCGGTTTCAGAATTTCCCATGAAACTGTATTCGCTCCACGAAAGTGTATTCTCGCTAGTGGTTATCGCGTAATAATGATACGAGTCCAGCTTCGTATCGAAAAGATCGTTGATCTTCTTCCAACCATTTGGATCAGAATCAGGATTCTGATATCCGAGAATATCCTGTTTGAGATAATATAGGCTCCATTGGCTTGCATCATTCCCGTACACTGTGGCCAATCCGTTAGAATCTGTCAGAGTGACAGTCTTAGATCCGAGAGCCTTGAGTGCCTCGGCAGCGGTCGCGCCATAGGACTCGTACCACTGCGCCACCCCATCGTCCTCAATGAAGAAATAGAACCGATTCTTCTCGGGAAGGGTATAGCAATAAATCCAACAGTAGTCGTTGTACCATATCATCTGCCCCTCGAGTCCCGAACGAATTGCCTGAGAGTTATAATTCTTCTCAAAATTCGGATAGGTGTAATTCGTCATGATGAACTTCCCATCAGAACTCATGTAACATTCGACCGCAGACAATGTCACCGTGCTAGTGTAATATGGAATCATATACACATAGGTCAGATGACCGTTTTCCTCTGTGGCATATGATGATTCGACGGTTATCGATCCATGAGAGTATGTTATAGGGCTCTCTCCGAGAAGTTCTCCCAACGTTCCGTCCTCATTCATCCTGAATGCGTGCAAGGTCCCTGCCACGATGTATCCGATGCCGTTGCTCACAACCAACTGAGATGCGAACGTTGTCTCGCCCTCGAACACATATGCAGCAGGTTCCCCGAAGTTTATTCCGTTTACTTTGACATAGCCGAGTGTGTCGTATCCGTTCTTCGCCACTGCTCCGAATAACCCTTGGGTATAGCCTGGAAGATATAGAGTATCTCCATACCCAGAGAGCCACCCATCATCAAGATACGCATATTCAAGTTCCGGGATGACAACAAATTTCGAAACACCGAACGAGTCCTGTCTTGAATCATCGATTCCCATGGAGGTTATTCCGCGATCCTTGCCTTCCGCATACACACGATACACGCAACCGTCTCTGAATACGCTTATGGAGAATCCATATGAGCTGAAAACGGACTTCGAGAATTCTCCGACCTTTTCGATCGGCATCACTCCGTCTATCGCTTTCGAAGGGTCTGCGGGGAATCTTTTCAGTGTCGTTCCAGATGTGTAGAAATATCCATCGTAGTACTCTAGGCCGACAACCTTCGATTCTAACCTGAACTGCAAATTCAAATCAAGATCATACACATTCTGAGTGTAGTAGTCGATTATGAGCCCGTTCCCATAGCCTAGCTGATGATAATACTCATATGTGGATGCGGAGCCGACCTTCTTCACCACATATCCTGTATCCGATTCGATCTTGTAAATGGCATTACCTACGCGGATGTAAACATAGTCGTCGACTATCAGAGGAACGGAGGAATGGCCGCTCCAAAACGACCCCGTCCGGTCGACTTCGCCGCCGGCAGACCATGCCCTCACGGCTCTGCCAAGATCGTCAGTGGTCGGCAAACCACGATCACTGACTGGGTTGAATCCTGAACTGGGTGAGCTGTATGTGTACGTTACTGTGACAAAGATGTCACCATCTATTCCGGTGAGCGTGAGCGGCTCCGACGCAGACCCGCAGTCGTTTCCATTGCACATCCACCTGTGGACCTGATAACCGAGGCGCGGAACCACGTTCAGCGTGTAGTTTTTGCCTACATCTGTCTCAATTCTTTCGACAACCTTGCCGTCCAGATATACGGATCCCGCATCCACGATTATGATTATTTGCGATCCACGTTCTTCCCAGATAGCAGATAAGACAATATTGCGAGTCACTGGCGAAGTGAAATCGAAAAGCTCATGGGATGAGTTCGCCCATCCCGTTGGATTGTCTCCGCTTTTAATGAAAACCGGAATGTCGGAATCCAACATCGTCTGACCAGCGGGGATGCTGACCTTTACAGATTCACGATCATCAGACGTACCGCCATTACCATAGAACAGGATCTCCACCATAGTCCCAGATGAACGATCTTTGGCAGCCATGTCGACAAAGACCCTACTCTTTTCACCGATTTCAAACGATATTACTCCGTTTGAAGTCTGAATTATCGAACCATCGACAATCACATCGACATCATATAGCGTGTATCCGCCCCAGAAGATCGGCTCCACCATGACTTTTCCATTCTCGACAGAGATGTTGGAATAAGATATGGAACCCCCGTTGAAAACAGATGGAAGATAGACCGATACATCATCCAAACCGTATCCGATGAAGACTGATCCACAGGATTTCAGGATCTCCTGTGTATTGAGATCGATATCGCTGGGAATATAGAATCCGATATTCACGGACGAGCCTCCAAATGTCGAGCTTTGGATTTCCAGATGATCCGCTGTATCCAGAATGACGGATATTCTGCCGCTACATCCATCGAACAATGAATCGCCAAATTCCACAGTTTCTTTTGAGATCGTCAATGATTCGATATCGCTGTTTGAGAAAGCGCAGTCATGTATCTTCGTCACCTTAGAAGCTTGATCGATAACCACGTTCTTGACACCCTTCTGCAACCAGACCAATTCCAACTCATAGGTGCCGTACAATAGACAACCGTCCGACATTCCGAAGTAGCTATTGTCCGAGGCCACTGTAACGGAAACTGCATTCCGCAGTGCCGAATCAGACACTGCTACCGTTCCGCTTCCTATGGCGAGGACACTATTTCCCACCAGATCCAGAACAACACTATCGATGTTCTGTATGAACTTGTCTGCATCCGAGCCTACATCTATAGTGTACACTCCTGCAGGAAGGACCATTCTGTTTGTCTTGACCACCTGCAAATCGAGGCAATTCGACAAATCGACATTTCCGTTTTCAGGATTGACGATCTGCTTTCCTACAGACTTAAGAATGGAACCGTCTTGGAATGTAACGGACGACATCGAGTTGAAGAAAGCAGAATCACCGATCGTTGTGACCGACTTGGGCAAGCAAATCTGACTTAGTACAGATTCACTCCCAACCGCCTTGCTTGAAGAACGATAAAACGCATTCTCACATACATTCTCCAGACCATTCGGCAACGATATGGTTGTGATCCCTATGCTAGCACCTTTGTATTCAGCCGTGTTATAGGTGAATGCAAAAGCTCCCTTCTCTATCGTCCTAAGATTCGTACAGCTGGACAGATCGATCTTCACCACCCCGAACAGCGAAGAGAATGCTCCTTCGCAAATTGTGTTGAGGTAACGATTTTCCTCGAACAGTATCGAAAAGCCAGATGCATTCAGGCTGCCCCCCGCTGGATCGCGGGTCATCATATATAGGCCAGGCTCTCCCGTCGTTCCTGCCGAATGCCCAGAGGAATCCCCATTTGCTGCGAAGGCCCCGGCGCCCAAGTACTCTACTGTGCCGGGAATCGTGATTGTCTTCTGAGCATTCCCGAATGAAAAAGCAGATCCTGTTTTTCCGGATGACGTCACATCCTTCGCGAAAGCTCCTGTCCCTATGCTGCTGATGTGGAAAGTCGTGCTGTCGAAATTAACAGATTCCAGATTGTTGCACCAGAAGAACGCCCCATCTCCAATCGAGCAGGTGAAGCCATCTGCATGAGAGCCGAAAGTGATGGTCTTCAGACTGAGGTTATGTCCGAATGCGTACGGTTCTATCTCCGTGATATGGGAACCGTCCGCAAAAAGGACAGACTCCAGATTAGGATTGTCATAAACAGCCTTCTGTCCTATGACCCTTATTCCAGAGGGTATCGTGATCTGTTTTATTGGCAATTTAGACAGGAGATAGTCCGGAATTTCCGTCACATCATCCTCAAATTCCACTGTTTCCAATGATCCGATATCGCCGAGCGGGAACATTCCCCATTCTATGTGTGCGGGAATCGTTATGGTTTTGATCGTTACATTTCCCGCGAATGCATAACTGCCTACAGCCCGGACATTCTCAGGGAATTCATAGTGTTCAGCAGAACCATAGTATGCCACCAGAGTCGAATCGTTCAGGCGGATCAGATTACCGGAATCCAGGGAGAAATAACCGTTCTTCTCAGATAATGTTATCCCGGCCGTTGCATTGAATGCGTTGGCTCCTACACTGGAC
>CAVKKO010000136.1:0-5240 GCA_963656905.1 Bacteroidaceae bacterium
GAGCACATCCACTACTATTGGGATCTCGCAAAGGCGTATTACGGAGGAGACGAGGAGATGGCCCGCAACAAGCCTCTGTTCTCCATGACCTGCTCGCCCACCAGCCCCCTGGAGATCGGGCAGAACTGCTGCCAGGTGATCATCCAGGGAGCCAGGCTCGGGATACCCGTGGACGTCATCAGCATGGCCATGTCCGGAGGGACGTCCACCGTGTTCGTGGCCGGGACGCTCGTGACCCATAACGCCGAGGTACTGGCGGGGATAGTGCTCTCCCAACTCACGCACCCCGGTGCGAAGTGCTGGTACGGATCCTCGACCACATGCTTCGACCTTGTGCACGGGACCGCCCCGGTAGGCGCTCCCGAACTGGCGCTCATAAGCTCTTCCGTCGTGAAGCTCGGGCAGTACTACAACATGCCCTCTTTCGTCGCCGGTGTCTAGACCGATGCCAAGGTCCCCGATGAGCAGGCCGCCCACGAGAAGACCCTGACCGGGCTCCTGCCCTCATTGGCCGGAGCGAGCTCCGTCTACGGATCCGGAATGGTCGAGCTCGGGATGACCTTCTCCATGGAGCAGCTCGTCATCGATAACGAGATCATCAGGATGTTCAAGAAGACGATGGAGGGCGTTAGGATAGACGACCAGACCCTGGATGTGGAGAACATCAAGGAGGGCGGCGTCGGATGCGACTTCATCGGCAACGAGACCACGCTGATGAACATCGACATCCAGTCCAAGCCCACCATATTCGACCGCGATATGCTCGGACAGTGGATGGCCAGCGGATCGAAGAACATCGTCGAGGTCGCGCACGCGGTCGTCGAGGATGTCATGGCCAACTACAAGGTCCTCCCCATACCCGAGGACCGTCTGAAGGCGATGGACGCTGTGATGGACAGGGTTGCCGGAGAATCCGGCAGGACGGAGGCTTGAGCATGTCGCAGGAAGATGTGGTTGCGAAAGCGAAGAATGCAGTCCTGAAGTACGATGTGAAGGGCGCAAAGGCCGCCGCACAACAGGCCATCGATGAGGGACTGGACTTGGTGGCCGTGATCAATGACGGGTTCACAGCAGGAATACAGGAAGTGGGAGTGCTCTTCGAGCAGAAGAAGCTCTACCTCCCCCACATCATGGCCGCCGCCAACGCCATGAACGCAGGCATCGACATGCTGACTCCCGAGATCGAGAAGTCCGGATCCGTTGCCGGCGAAGGGCTGGGGAAGTTCGTGATCTGCACTATCGAGGGGGATATCCACTCCATCGGGAAGGACATCGTCGCCATCATGCTGAAGGTCGCAGGATTCAACGTCATCAATCTCGGAAGGGACGTTCCGCTGAAGGACATCATCGCCGCATGCAAGGCCGAGAAGCCCAAGGCGGTCGGGACTTCCGCCCTGATGACCTCCACGATGGTCAACCAGAAGACCCTGGAAGAGCTGCTCAAGGAAGAGGGCATCAGAGGGGATCTTCTCACTAATGTCGGAGGCGCACCGACAACCCAGCAGTGGGCCGATGAGATCGGAGCCGATGTGTACTCCGAGAACGCCCTGGACTGCGTTGCCAAGATGCGCGAAGCGGTCGAATGATCTGACCAAACCTTCGGGGAGGGGCCTTCGCCCCTCCCATCATCCGGAGCTCTGCTGCCGGAGAATGGAGGGATTGATGTGGAAATCACAGAATTAATCAAGAAAGATCATAAGAAGAAGGTCAAGGCGGGGATCGCCATGGGCATCCTCTGTCCCATCTTCTGCGGATTGTGGTACCTTTTCGGCAACAGCTCGTGGAACATGGGGTTCCTGACGGAGCTGGCCTCGGGCATACAGTCGGCACATCCGGAGATGAGCCTGCAGACTGTCTCCATACTGCAGGCGGTCTTCCTCTGCTTCATCAACGCATTCGCCATAACCGTGATGCTCTTCATCTGGAACGGCGGGTTCCGCAAGGTCAGAGAGCTCAGGAGGACGGTCGTCGAGTTCAATTCGGCTTCGAAGTACTTCGCGCTGGCTGCAGTCTGCGGGGGCTTGGGAACGCTCGGAACGTACATCTCGTCCCAGTTCATCAGCCCCGGCTTCGCATCGATCACAGGGATCCTGTATCCCATAGTCGGTACGATACTGTCTGTCCTGTTCCTCAAGCAGAAGGTCTCCCGCAAAGCGTACATGGGAGTGTCTATGATGGTCATCGGAGGTCTCGTCCTCTACAGCGGTGTCATATTCACCAGTGAAGCGAACCTCTCCATGATTGGCCTGCTGGGCGGTATCATGACCATAGTCGGATGGGGAATAGACGGCTGCCTTGCAGGATACGGGATAAACGTCACCGATCCGGACACGGCCCTGCATCTGAGGTTCTCCTTCGAGGCCCTCATGTGGTTCATCGTCCTGGTCGTGCTGGCCATCATCGGGTTCCCGATGTTCTGCTCTGTAGGGTTCCTCCTGGACTGGCCCACCATAGTGGTCATGGCCATGCTCGGTATAACCATGGGATGGAACTACAGCACGTGGTACAAGTCGTTCCCGTTGATCGGAGTTCCCAGAGGACAGGCCCTCGGAAGCCTTTGTGGCATGTACGGTGTCATATTCATATCCATATTCGCGGGCCCGGCCATCGCTATGGGATACACCGATGACACGATGGCCCTGATAGTGTCCACGACGCTGCTCGGAATGATAATCTCCGTTCTCGGGATATTCGTCATGTCGTCTGAGGACTCGGAATCGATGGTGGTCATCCAGAACACGGGGGCGGGAGATCCATGATGGAAGGAGCTCCTATCAAATACCGTCTGTTCGAGCTCCTCGATGAGGGCGACGGATGGACGGATGAGCTCGTGCCCAGGATTCTGGACGAGTACGATATGCACTACAGCTACGCCCGGGACCATGTGAACTTCTACCTGATGGAGTTCGTATCGGGCGGTTTCGCCTCGGAAGTGGATTACAAGGTTGATGAAGACGGACACTACAAGGAGGGCGCATTGCTCACGAAGTACTCCATCACACCATCCGGGAAGGCGATCTTCGCCAAGCTGCAGACGACTGTGAACAAGAGGTTCCGCTGAGGTGATGATGTGAATGCACAATGGGAGCTGTTCAGCTCGTACTTCGAGGGAGGCATAGTTCCCTGCGGGGAGATACTGAGCATCGTGCTTACTGCCGCCTTGTGCGTAGTCGGGTTCTGGAAGGCTTGGAAGATCTACAAGGAGCTTTGAAGTCCGAACCTTCAGCCGCTGCTTCAAACGGTTTAAGAAACCTCTTTCCACCATGATCGCTGCCGGGAACAATCTCCTCTAAAGTTGTTGTTTTCCTCCAAAATGCCTGGCAGGATCTCCTTCAACCGCAGATCCCGGATGCATGCTCTGGATATCGCGACTATCATGATGCCATCAGGGATGGATGTCTACGTGGAAAGATCCAACATTCTTACAGGATCGTAATAGGTCTCAATACATCCATCATAACAAGTCTGTGCATGTGCCTGTTAGGTTTTTATTGAAAAATCAATAAGTCATATTATATCAAATTAACTGATAAATCGTTTGGTTATCTTTAAATCGATACGCGATCAAAGTGTTTTATCCCAGTATCAACCGATAAGAGACCGTTCTAAACACCGACGAGTCGCATCGAAAGTTCTGTACAGGAAATCTTTAAATATTGTAGGTTTTAATTATTTTATTGAAGATGCAATAAAATCATGAAACCGTGAGCTGTTGCATGTGACGAGGCGATAAGAATGAACGAAAAGCCTGATGGCCATCCACTTCAGAGAGGATATTCAGCAGACGATGCTGCAGTCCATGCTCAGGATACGGGGTGCGAAGCCGTCAAGGCGGCAAGGTCTCATGATCATGCGCGGTCCGCGGAAGACAACAGCCACAGCTTGCGCATCGCCCATTCGATCGGACTTTCATCCCTCGGATCAAACTGGTTGAACTGTAGCGGGGAAAGGAGGCCCCGTCGCTCTTTCAATCGTGTTCTCGGACGGGCCCATTTCATGGAAGCGGCCTTAAGGGAGCCTCATCGAAGAACGTATGGATGCGCCTGAATAATATCGATACGAGCCGATGCATGCCGGATGAAAGGGTATAACAATGGAAATGTCAGATAGATTAGCGGAAGCTATAGCCAAGCGTGATTCTCTATACAATCGCAGAGGGATAGCGAACGGGATCGGGTCAGGTATAGCATACGGAGTGAACGGTGCTATAATCGGAGGTTTGTGGTACTGGGGTTTCTCTACGGTGCTGGATTTCAATTACGGCATGTTCACTATGATTGTGCCGTTGATGTTCATGGTGTTCAACGACACTTTCGCAGCCATATTCCTCACAACTTACAACGTAATCAAGGGACGGGGCGGCGAGCTCATGGCTTCATTCAAGACGAAGCCGGGGAAGATAATGATTCTGTGCGGGTTGATCGGAGGGCCGGGAGCCCAGGGGTTCTACTACATGGGATTCGGCACCGATGCCGCGGGATTCGCAGGTCCGTTATCTGCATTGTACTGTGTCTTCGGAGTGCTCCTCGGCTCGTTGATCCTCCATCAGGTGATGAACAGGAGGATATGGGCAGGCGTTCTGATAAGCGTCGTAGGAGCAGTCATAATCGGAGTGTCCGGTGTGACGATGTTCGACGCCAGCGGGACCTTCTATCTCGGAATAGCGATGTTCCTGATCGCGGCCATCTTCTGGGGGACTGAGGGGAGCATCGCAGCATACGGGACGCCGATGATAGATCCGAACATAGCTATCAATATGAGGTTCATAACATCCGCATTCATATGCTGGGTCCTTTTCGTCGGAGTGTTCGCGCTCCTCCCGGCCGAGAACGGATTCACCAACATCGATGTGTTCAAGGACATGATAACCTCGGGCACGTTCCTTCTTGCGATAGCTTCCGGAAGCTCAGCTGCGCTGTCGTACCTCTGGTGGTACACTGCCAACAACATGATTGGATGCGGAAGGGGAATGGCCCTCAACATCTCGTATTCGGCATGGGTTCCCATAATCAGCGCATTGATAATCCTCCCCGGAAGCGCAGTAGGATACTTCGCATACCAGAACAGCCTGGGCGCATGGCCGTTCATAGCCATAGGGGCTATAGCCATAGTCGCCGGAGGGCTGCTGGTGTCCGTGCAGCCCAAGAAGCAGTCAGATGATATCATAGAAGTAATCAGGGAGGTCCGAGAATGAACAACACGTTGCCGTTCAGGTTCAGTCTCTTGCATTATTTCGGGAG
>CAVKKO010000137.1:0-5195 GCA_963656905.1 Bacteroidaceae bacterium
GGAAAGCTCGTGGGAACTTTCCCTCGGGAGTTCAAATCTCCCTCTCGGCGCTTCTAATCCCCTCGAATGCGCACATATTCGCGCCTCCTCTTAGATGCGTGTCGCGCGCGTATTTATAATAGCCCGATTATGGCGTTGCTGTACGGAGGCCTTCCTCATGATAGTCAATGCCGAGTTATTCGTCAAGGACCTGCCCGGACAGCTGGTGGGTTCCATCGAGCCCATATCCCTGGTGGACGGGAACATCCTCAGCGTGATGCACGACCGCAGCCGCATAGTGAACCACAGGATCTGCGTCAACATCACCTTCGAGGTCGACAAGGAATGCCAGCTCGCCGAGCTCAAGAAGATCTGGAAGTCCAAGGACGTCATCATCTCCAAGATCGGCTCGGTCTACGAGACGTACACCATGGACTACCTCCTCATAGGCGACATAGACGCCCAGTACATCGAGGGGCTCATAAGCAAAGCCTCGAAGGTCGCCGCGCTGGACGCCGTGGACGTGAGGTACTCGTCCAAGACGGACGCGTCCGCCAACAAGAGCGGGATGATCTCGGTCAAGACCCGCAGCAAGGAGGACCTTGGCAAGCTGGACGCCTTCCTCTCCGAGGAATGCGCCAAGACGGGCACCGTCTACGTGAGGGGTGTGTGAGATGAAGGTCTTCATCTGCGGATTCGGAACGGTGGGGCAGGGCTTCGCCGAAGTGCTCAGCATGCGCAAGGAATTCTTCAGGTCCAGGTACGGCCAGGATGTCATCATCACCGGCGCCATGGACTCCAAGACCTACGTCATCGCCCCGGAGGGACTGGACCCCCTGGAGCTCGTCAAGAGAAAGCAGGAGACGGGCAGGGTCGGAGACGGGACGTACACGGACTCCGTAGAGGTCCTGTCCAAGGCCGATTACGACATACTGATCGAGGTCAGCCCCACCAACGTCAAGACCGGCGGCGCAGGGCTCCCCAACATAATCCACGCCCTGGAGTCCTGCAAGGACGTCATCACGGTCAACAAAGGCCCGCTGGCGCTGAAGTTCAGCGAGCTCATCTCCCTGGCCAGGGAGAACAGGTGCAAGATCAGGTTCGAGGGATCCGTCGGAGGCGCGATGCCCATAATCAACCTCTGCCACGAGAACCTGAAAGGCGAGAAGATCAGCTCCATCTGCGGGATCTTCAACGGCACATGCAACTTCATACTCAGCAAGATGGACAAGGGCCAGCCCTTCGAGCAGGCCCTGAAGGAGGCGCAGCAGATGGGCTACGCCGAGACAGACCCCACCAACGACGTGGAGGGCTACGACAGCGCCTGCAAGGTCGCCATCCTGGCCAACTCCGTGTTCGGAAGGGATGTCACGTTCAACGACGTGAAGATCACCGGGATCACGGGCATCACCGAAGAGGCCATTGCCCTGGCAGCCGGCCGCAACATGGTCATCAGGCTCATCGGCGAGATCTCCGAGGACAAGCTGGAGGTCGGGCCCAGGCTGGTGCCCAAAGGACACCCCCTGAGCATCTCCGGGACCATGAACACAGCCCAGATCATGTGCGACTTCGCAGGCCCGGTCACGGTCACCGGACGCGGTGCGGGACGCAAGGAGACGGCATCCGCCATCCTCAGCGACCTCATCGCGATCATGGACGAGAGGACGGCGTGATGGCCAGGGTCATCATCTACGACACCACCCTCAGGGACGGCGCCCAGACGGACGGCGTCTCGTTCTCCTGCGAGGACAAGCTGGACGTCCTGAAGAGGCTGGACACCACGGGCTTCGACTTCGTTGAGGGCGGATGGCCCGGCTCCAACCCCAGGGACGACGAGTTCTTCGCCAGAGCGGCCGAGATGGACCTGTCCGCGACCGAGCTGGTGGCTTTCGGAAGCACCCGCAGGCACGGCTCCCCTCCGCAGGAGGACCCCAACCTCAAGGCGCTGGCCGCCGCCCCGGTCGGATGGTGCTGCATCTTCGGCAAGTCATGGGACTTCCATGTGACGCAGGCCCTCGGCATACCTTTGGAGGACAACCTCGCGATGATCGAGGACAGCGTCCGCTTCCTCAAGGATTCCGGGAAGAGGGTCATGTTCGATGCCGAGCACTTCTTCGACGGCTACGCCTCCGACAGCGGATATGCCATCCGGGCATTGAAAGCCGCCGAGAGGGGCGGAGCGGAGTGGATAGTCCTCTGCGACACGAACGGCGGGACCCTCCCCGGAACGGTTGCGGACGCGGTCCGCAAGGTGAGGGAAGAAGTCTCCGTCGACATCGGCATACACTGCCACAACGACTCCGACCTGGCCACCGCATGCAGCCTCGCCGCTGTCGAAGCCGGATGCAGGATGGTGCAGGGGACGGTCAATGGCATAGGCGAGAGATGCGGGAACGCCAACCTGTGCACGGTCATCCCCAACCTGAAGGTAAAGATGGGCATGGACCTGGGCAGCGTCAGGCTGGACGACCTCACCGCCATGTCCGGATACATAGGCGAGCTGGCCAACATGCCCCCTCAGCCGGGGATGCCGTTCGTCGGGGAGAGGGCGTTCACCCACAAGGGCGGGATGCACGTCTCCGCCATGGTCAAGGACACCCGGACCTACGAGCACATCGACCCGTCGTGCGTGGGCAACAAGCGCAGGATCCTCGTGTCGGACATGGCCGGGAAGGCCACCATCACGGAGAAGCTGAAGGAGCTGGGCCTCAGCGTGGGCGATGACAGCCCCGACATCACGCGCATGGTCAAGGACATGGAGTCCAACGGATACCAGTTCGACGGCGCCGACGCCAGCTTCGAGCTCCTGGTCAAGAGGCTCAGGGGCGACATAGAATCCATGTTCCAGGTCACTGCCTTCAGGATCTCCATGTACGAGACCGAGGGCAGAAGGATGGAGTCCGAGGCCAGCATAAAGGTCGCCGGGCGCAACGGGGAGATCGAGCACACCGCAGCCGACGGGAACGGTCCGGTCAACGCGCTGGACAACGCCCTGAGGAAGGCCCTGGCAAGGTTCTACCCGGCTCTCAACGACGTCAGGCTGACGGATTACAAGGTCCGCGTGCTCGACGAGAAGTCGGCCACGGCCGCCAGCGTCAGGGTCCTTATAAGGACCACGGACGGGAAGACCAGCTGGACCACTGTGGGAGTGTCCGAGAACGTGATAGAGGCAAGCCTGATCGCTCTCAAGGACTCCCTGGAGTATGCATTGCTCCAAAATGACGTTTCAAAAGATCACAAGGTGAAGGAATGAGCAGGACAATAGTCACTCTGGTGGGAAAAGACCACGTCGGGATCATCGCCGCGGTCTGCAACTACTTCGCGAAGAACAACATAAACATCCTGGACATCAAGCAGACGACCGTGCAGGAATACATCAACATGATCCTCATCGTCGACGTCTCCGGGTTCGGGGGCAAGTTCGACGACCTGATCGAGGGCCTCGACGGCGTGGGCAAGGAGGTCGGATGCGTCATCAAGGCCCAGCACGAAGAGATCTTCGAAATGATGCACAGGATCTGATTCCCATGGTAGAGCTAAATGAGGTGTTCGAGACCTACGAGATGGTCTCACACGAGAACCTCGATGTCAGGACGATCACCATGGGGATAAGCCTCCTGGACTGCATCGACCCGGACCTCGACGCCATGTGCGACAGGATCTACAAGAAGATCACCGCATACGCCGAGAACCTGGTGTCCGTTGGAGACGAGATCGGCCTGGAGTACGGCGTGCCCGTGATCAACAAGAGGGTGTCCGTCACCCCCATCGCCCTGGTCGGAGGGGCCGCATGCAAGACCCCCGGGGACTTCGTCCACATCGCCAAGACGCTGGACAGAGCGGCCAAGAAGATCGGGGTCAACTTCATCGGAGGGTACTCCGCCCTGGTCCAGAAGGGGATGACCCCTGCGGACAGGAACCTGATCGAGTCCATACCCATGGCACTGGCCGAGACCGAGAGGGTCTGCTCGTCCATCAGCCTCGGGTCCACCAGGACCGGGATCAACATGGACGCCGTGAGGCTCATGGGAGACATCGTGGTGAAGACCGCGGAGGCGACGAAGGAATCAGATTCCATCGGATGCGCCAAGCTGGTCGTGTTCTGCAACCCGCCGGACGACAACCCGTTCATGGCAGGAGCCTTCCACGGTGTGACCGAAGCCGACTGCATCATCAACGTCGGAGTCAGCGGGCCCGGGGTCGTGAACAACGCCCTGTCCAAGGTCCGCGAAGAGAGCTTCGAAGTGCTCTGCGAGACGATCAAGAAGACGGCGTTCAAGGTCACAAGGGTCGGGCAGCTGTTCGCGAAAGAGGCGTCCAAGAGGCTCAACGTGCCCTTCGGCATCGTGGACCTGTCCCTCGCCCCCACCCCTGCGGTGGGAGACTCCATCGCCGACATCATCCACGAGATGGGGATGGAGTACGCCGGAGCGCCCGGGACCACTGCCGCTCTCGCCATCCTGAACGACCAGGTGAAGAAAGGCGGAGTGATGGCATCCTCGTATGTGGGAGGCCTCAGCGGGGCGTTCATCCCCGTGACGGAGGACAAGTCCATGGCGGAGGCCGCCGAGCTCGGAGCGCTCACGCTCGAGAAGCTGGAGGCCATGACCTGCGTCTGCTCCGTCGGCCTGGACATGATTGCCATCCCCGGCGACGTGCCCGCGACCACGATCTCCGGGATCATCGCGGACGAGATGGCCATCGGGATGGTCAACCAGAAGACCACAGCCGTCAGGGTCATCCCCGTCATCGGCAAGAAGGTCGGCGACAGGGCCCACTTCGGAGGGCTCCTGGGAGACGCGTGCATCATGCCCGTCAACCCCTACGGATGCGCCGACTTCGTCAACCGCGGCGGAAGGATCCCCGCGCCCATCCACAGCTTCAAGAACTGAAGCCGAAACCATAACAGCGGCCTTCGGGCCGCATCATTCTCATATCTTGATCCGCGACAGAAATCTGCTGCATCCGATGCGCACGGACGGCGATCGAAGCGCATCATGTGCCCATGTCATGATAGATGTGAAAAAAGGAAAGGTAGATGGTAAAAGGATTGGGGCACCGAAGTGCCCAAGCAAGAGCTCAGAAAGAAGCGCAAGGTGGGGGCAGAGGGATTTGAACCCCCGTCAGCGGGTTTCCACTACGGAAGGAGCTACCTTCCGCGGAATCAATGAGTCATCGCTCCAGTTAATCATCAACTGTCAGCAAACCCATTTTCA
>CAVKKO010000138.1:0-5166 GCA_963656905.1 Bacteroidaceae bacterium
TCGCCAGGGACCTGTCGGGAGGGGAGAAGCAGAGGGTCGTCATGGCGAGGCAGCTTGCCAAGGACCCGTTGTTCTTCCTGGCCGACGAGCCCACCGGGACCTTGGACCCGGTCACTGCCGAGATCGTCCACAAAGGCCTCATCGACTACGTCCGTGACAAGGGGATCTGCATGGTCTTCGCATCCCACTGGCCCGAGGCCATCGAGAGGATGGCGGACGAAGCGATCCTCCTGGACAACGGGGAGGTCGCGATGAAAGGGTCCCCCAAGAAGATCTGCACCGAGTTCATGAAGGACTATCATTTCGAGAAGTCCGAGAAGGCGGAGGTGGGAGACGTCCTGATCTCCGTCGAGGATGCGAAGAAGCACTACTTCTCCGTCGTGAGGGGAGTCGTCAAAGCTGTCGACGGCGTGACCTTCGACATCAAGGAGAGGGAGATCTTCGCCTTGGTAGGGTATTCCGGAGCAGGGAAGACCACCATGTCAAGGATGATCGCCGGTATGACCCCCGGGACCTCCGGTTCCGTCAAGATCAAGATAGGGGACGACTGGATCGACATGTACGAGTCGGGATTCGCCGGCAAGGGGAGAGCCACCCCTTACATCGGGTTCCTGCACCAGGAGTACACCCTGTACCCGTTCGACACAATCCTCCAGAACCTCACCACCTGCATCGGCATGAAGATGCCCGCGGAGCTGGCGAAGGTCAAGGCCATCCAGGTGCTGGAGAGCGTAGGGTTCGAGAGGAAGAACATCGAGAAGATCCTGTACGCCTTCCCCGACTCCCTTTCCGTGGGAGAATGCCAGAGGATCGCCTTCGCACAGGTGCTCATCAAGGAGCCCCGCATAATCATATTGGACGAGCCCACCGGGACGATGGACCCGATCACCAAGGTCATCGTCGCCAAGTCCGTCATACGCGCCAGGGACACCCTGGACGAGACGTTCATCATCGTCAGCCACGACATGGACTTCGTCCTCAACTGCGCCGACAGGGCCGCTTTCATGAAGGGCGGCAAGGTCCAGGCCATCGGGAGCCCGGAGGACGTGCTCCAGGAGTTCTCCAAGGAGCCTGTCCCCGAAGGTGAAGAGTGATGAAGCAGCAGATAGGAAGGCACCTGAGCTTCGTCGAGTGCAGGGAGTCCATGGGGCTCGGTGTCGGCGGAGGCCTGGCGCAGAGAGCTACGATCTCGGAGTCCGGAAGGGACGTGGTGGCGGTCGCCATGGGCCCCGGGCGCAGGCACATAACCAAGCCCGTCTGCGAGATCACATACGCCCTGAGGGAAGAGGGGATCGACACCAGCGTCATGGTCCTCGATGCAGGGTCCGGGGTCCCTGCGGACGCGCCGGACATGACCACAGGGTCGTACTTCGGACTGGACCCCGTGGAGGCCGAGCGCATACAGCAGTACAAGGTGGCGCTGATCCACCTGGGCAACGTGCGCATGCACATAATCTACAAGGCGAGGCTCATCCTCAGGAACGTGGACATCCCTGCGATCGTGGTGTCCCAATGCCCTGTGGACTTCGAGGACTTCGCCGCCATCGGGGTGAAGACCAGGGCGGTCATGCCCCCGGACGACAAGGTGCAGACAAAGGGCGAGATCGTGGAGATCGTCACCGGCGTCGTCAGGGGAGTGACCACGCCCCAGGACAAGCTGGACGAGATCGTCTCCAAGGTGCAGTCGATGCTCCCGGAGGTGCGCAGATGAAGGTCATCGTGAACGGCGTTGAGAAGAAGCTCAGGGCCGGGGCCACCCTCAAGAACGCGCTGGCCGGCGAGCCCTATGTGAAAGGGACCAAGGTCGCGGTGCAGCTCTCCGAGGAGAAGGCCGTTTCGGAGACGAGCGATTTCGAGATAATAACCGAGAACGGCGCTATGGTGCTCCGTCTCAACGACAGCCCCGAGGCGCAGATGTGGAGGTCGCAGCTGGCCGGGAAGATGGAAGGAGTGAGCACCAGATGGGTCACCCATGATGTGATGGCCTTCGGATCGTTCCCCACCGACCTTCCGCTGGACAGGGGCCAGTACAGGTACAGGACCTACGACTGCTTCCTCGCACTGGGAGGGTTCGACAACCACACCACCTACATGATGGTGGCCAGGGACGACCATGTCGGGAGCTACGGGGCCGGCCACGGCATCATCGGGAGGATCACCCTCGGGAGGCACATGCTGGACGAGGTCAGGGAAGGCGACAGGATCGTAGCCGTCCGCCCCCTCATGTCCGAGACCAGCACGTCCAACATCATCGTCACCGATGACATGGCGTTCAAGCTCGAGGACGGATACAAAGTGGAGTCCTGCCTGAAGATCGAGCTGGACAGGACATCCGTGGAATCTGCGGAGCACGTGCTCATACTGTCTGCCGGAGGGTCCATGGACTTCTCTCAAGACACAGGCACTTTCATAGCATGCACCGAGGACATGGACGTCCACATACCGGACGAGGACCACGGCGTCAGGGACGTCGGGACGGTGACCGTCAGGAACAACGGCGTCGGAGAGGGCAGGCTGTACGTCTACAAGGAGCGCAGGCCCGAGTCCCCGGTCCACAACACCGCCGGGACCGTGGTCTCCGGAAGGTCCATGCTGGGCCGCATCGAAGCCGGGTCCAAGGTCACGGTCGTCACCGACCCCCCGAGGGCCCTGTCCGTGGGGATGACGCAGTCCGCAGGGCAGGAGTTCCTCGCCAAGGCGGGGATAAAGCAGGTCCGCACCGGCGATGTCTCCGACGATGCCATAATCGCGGAGCAGTCCCCGGAGCACACGATCACATCTCTGGAGAAGGGGGAGGTCGAGACCTTCGGAGTCCCCAGGGACAGGGTGTTCAAGGTCAAGCTGTCCGACAAGGACCCCGTCTCCCTCCACTATTTCAAGAAGGTCACCGGCCTCAGCCACAAGCCCGTGGGGATCCTCAAGGTGCAGTTCACATTCGAGGGCCTCCCGATGCTCACGTTCTACGGTGACGAGGTCAGAGGGAAGAACCTGTACCCGCAGGACCCGTTCAAGAAGGTCAAGCGCGGAGACATAGGCGTGACCAACCAGGCAAGGCCCCATCACGGGCTGATCGGCATAAGGCTGCAGGACAGCAAGGAGTTCGGGCCCACCGGGGAGGAGCCCTATGGCACCAACCTGGTCGGGAAGTTCGACGACGACCTGGACAGGCTGCTGAAGGACCTGAAGGAAGAGGACATCGTTTACATCACGGAGGAGGACCTATGAGCGAGATCAGAGAGACCAGGCTGTTCATGATCTCCCCGAGGTCGATGCTGACCCCCGACCAGCTGTGCCGCATGGTGCATGCGTTCGGGGAATCGGCCATCGTCAAGGAGACCTGCTACGGCTGCCTCGTAGAGGGGCCCAGGCAGGTCGTCAGGGAGGTCAGGGACAAGGTCAGGGAGCAGTATCCCTACGAGGTGTTCACGAAGGTCAGGGCATATCCTTGCAGCGACCCCCGCAGATGCAGGGCCCAGCACGGCACAAGGCCCGGGTTCGCCCAGCTCGAGGAGGAGTGGGCGCTCCTCTCCAGCATGCAGTATGCGCTGGAGAAGGTGGACCAGGGCGCGGAGCACAAGCCGAAGGAGCCCAAGAAACGCATTTCCGTAAACGATTTCAAGAAGATTTGCGAGGTGCACTGATGAAGGTCTTCATAGATCCGCCGAACAGCCTGGTGCTGTTCGATCTTGTCGAGAGGTTCGGCCACGAGCCCCTCAGCGCCATGGCGGCCATCCAGGAGAGGGTTGACAACCTGGAGGTCGACATGCCCCCCATGAACGTGACCCTTGACGATGTCGTCAGAGGGCTGAAGTACGCCGGAGTGGAGGTCCCCTCCGGGGTCAGGGGGAGGCTGGCGGTCTGGGGCCCGCTCATCGAGCAGGCCGATGCAGCCATCATCATGGACGACTGCCCCTACGCTTTCGGATGCGTCGGGTGCGACAGGACCAACCTCATGGTGCGCTACCTCATCAAAAGGCGCGGAATCCCCGTGCTCCACGCTTCCTACCCGGAGGACGACGAGCAGGCGGTGGACTTCGTCGCGCAGACCAAGGAGTTCCTGGAGGGATTGAGATGACCATCAAGATAGCGCAGCTCTCCTGCGGTACCGAGTACAGCAGCGTGCAGTACGAGATAGAGAAGGCGGCCAGGTCCGTGGGGGCCAGGGTCGTGTACCCCGACGTGTCCGCAGCGGACATCGACGAGGCCGTCCGCAGGTTCGGGTTCTCCCCCAGATCGCCCCAGCTCAAGCTGATGATCGCAAGGGCCGTGCAGCTCGCCGACGAGAAATACGACGCCGATGCGGTGTTCATCACCACCTGCTTCAGGTGCGCCGAGGCCGCTCTGGTGAGGAACGAGCTCAGGAGGTTCATCCAGGAGCACACCAGGCTGCCGGTGGTCACATATTCCTTCACGGAGAGGCTCAAGGCGTCCCAGCTGCTCACTAGGATGGAGGCCCTGGTGACCATAGTGACGAGGAAGGAGCTCCTTGCCAGGGAGAGGCAGACCGGCATCACCGCCGGACTTGATTCGGGTTCTTCGACCACGAAAGCGGTCATCATGGAGAACAACAAGATCATCGGGAAGGACTGGACCGCTTCGGGAGATGTCATAGCATCCGCCACCCAGGTGCTGGAGAACGCCATGAAGATGGCCGGAGTGGAGCTGAAGGACATCGAGGCCATGGGCACCACCGGATACGGCAGGTTCACTCTGGGAGACCACTTCAAGGCCAAGCTGGTCCAGGAAGAGCTCACAGTGAACTCCAAGGGAGCCGTCTGGCTCGCCGACAGGCAGAGAGGCGAGGCGACGATCATCGATATCGGAGGGATGGACAACAAGGCCATCACCGTCCGCGACGGAGTCCCCGACAACTTCACCATGGGAGGCATCTGCGCAGGAGCCTCCGGAAGGTTCCTGGAGATGACCTCCAAGAGACTGAAGATAGACGTCACCCAGCTCGGCGCCCTCGCCGACAAGGGGAACTGGCGCAACGCCAAGATGAACTCCTACTGCTCCGTGTTCGGTATCCAGGACCTGGTAACCACCCTCGGAGAGGGGAAGAGCTTCGAAGATGTGGCTGCAGCCGCATGCCATTCCGTGGCGGAGCAGGTCTACGAGCAGCAGCTCCAGGAGATCGACGTCAGGCACCCGATCATCCAGGTCGGA
>CAVKKO010000139.1:0-5153 GCA_963656905.1 Bacteroidaceae bacterium
TCATCCCATCGGGGATTGTCTTCCCGTCCACGGTGGCGGTGCCCCTCAGGACGACGCTCGCCGAGCCTGCGGCGACGGCGCTGTCGAAGGATGCCCATACCTCCGCACCGTTGCTCTCGTACACGGCCGCGCTGGCCAGCCCTGTGAGGAGCGGGCCGATGGCGCAGCGCCCTTCCAGGACCTCGATCTTGCCCGATGTGGAGGGGACGAGGTCGTAGAACGGGTCGACAGGCTCGGAACCGCCCTTCACCTCGAGCCCGATGCCGTTCCCGCCATCGGCGGACGGGATGCCGACCTCGATGGGGCCGCCGGATATTCCGGAGAACCGGACGGCGCATCCGCCGGCCTTCACGATGCATGACCCGCTGTAGATGTTGGCATATCCCCCGCCGGAGAGGTCGACGGTGCCGATGTCGGCATCGACAGGGTACCATCTGGCCTCTGATCCGGGGGTTCCGACCTCGATCCCGGCAGACATGGCGACGTTGCCGCCTTCCATGTACGTGCCGTCGGCGCTCGCCTTCGCCCAGAAGCCTCCCGTGCTCACGGCGCTGAGGCCGGAAACGTAGGACGTGGGCGCGATGCCGTCGCCGCCGTCGATCGCATGGTACACGTTCCACAGCCCGCTGATGGGGCCCGGAACCTCCAGCCTGGAGCCGGGCGTGAGGTACACGGAGTATTCGGCGTAGTCCGTTCCGCCGTCCTTCAGCCGCACGTCCCCGTGGACGTAGTAGCTCCCTCCGTGCAGGGCTGTGCTATCGGTGAGCCTTTCCAGCGTGGCTCCGATGGCCTCGCCGTCGGCATCCTCGGTGGCAACGGGCGCTGTCGCCAGGATGCAGGCGGCCATAGCCAATACGACGGCGATGATGATGCCCTGCCTTCTTCCGATCTTCATTGCGTTCATCCCTCCTGCGGGCTCTGGGCATCCATTCTGGATGCCTGCGGCCCTGTGATAGGTGTAACATCGGGTCCTGCCTATATGAAGAAAGCCGCGACGGCAAAAGGATGCAGATGGGCCAGGAGGGAAGAGGGCATCGGGAGGACCCGATGCCGGTTTCATTGGCCCCGGGCCGAAGCCCGGGGGTTTGTGGTCAGCGCTTCTTCACGGCCACGACGGCGGCCACGAGAATGACCGCGAGCACGACAGCGATGGCGATTGTCGCCATGCTGCTTCCGCCCTCGTCCTCATGCGCGTCCGCCAGATTGGCGGAGGCCGCTATCATGTAGTACGAGAAGTGGTCCGTGACGAATGTCACCGAGTGGGTCAACGGGTCGTAGGAGGTGACATTCTTGCTCAGCACTCCCTGGTCGTTGACGTAGTACACCGTGATCGAACGGGGGTCGTCCCCTTCCTTGAGGGTGTACGGAACGGTGACCGTGACCTTGCCGCCCAGCTGATGGATGGGCTCGCCCCCGGCCATGGCCTTCAGGCTGTACAGGGGCGCGTCTCCGACGCTTGACCTTTGGTCAGCATTCAGGGAACCGCTGTCGGCGACAGCGATGGACACGGACACGCTCCCGCCCTTGGACGAGAGGGTCTCGGACACGCCCTTGTCCAGGACCATGGAGCCGACCTGGGAGGTCAGCTTCAGGTTCACATCGGATTCCGACGCGGCCTTGAAGGACTCCGCGGGCATCTCCACGGATGCCCTCTTGTCGTCGAACTTGCCGGTCTTGATCTCCACGGTGACGGAGACATCGGACCTTCCTGAGACCCCTGCCGCATCCATGGCCTCTCCGGCCTGGCCTATGGCCGTCTTCATCTGCTCATGGGACACGGTCATGTCCCCGGAGTCGGATTCCACGGTGATCGACGTTCCGACGGTGACCTTCTCCTCACCGGACCGTTCCTTCACGACTTCCGCGGAAGTGGCCACGGAGCTGTCCTTGGACTCTATCTTCACTTCGGTGACGGTGCGGGTCTCCTCGCCGTTGCCGTCCTTGGATATCGTGGACGTCACGGATGACTTCCCGCTGTCGGACTCCTTCTCCACCTTCGAGACGGTGGTGGACCCGACCGTGTTCCCGGACGAGTCGGTGACGGTCTCGCTGGATTCCGTGACCGTCTCCTTGGAGGACCCGTCGGTCTTGACCGTTGTGACGGTCTCCGACTTCACCTTGGAGCCGTCCTGGTACTCGGTCTCCGACTCGACCTTCTTCACGTCGTTTCCGTCTGCGTCCTTGGATTCGGTCACCTTTTCGGTGGTCTTGGAGCCGTCCGGGTTGACGATGGGCTCGTCGGGGACGACGGGCTTGACCGGATCGACGGGGACGACGGGCGACTGGACGACCCTCCATCCCGCATAGACGTAGACGTTAGTGTCATCAGAGTTCAACGGCTTCGATATCGGCGCGTCGAAGTCGAACGCCTTGGTGCACCCGGCATCGGAGTACCATCCCGTGAAAGTGAACCCGCTCCTGTACGGATCTGAGGGGACGTCGGCATAGTACCTGAAGTAGACATCCTGGGAGGGCACGGAAGAGCCTCCGGAGGTGACGAACACGACCTTGTACTTGACCGGCTGGTAGGTGGGCTCTATGGAGGATATCTGAGACAGCTGTGCGACAGTGAACGTCGCAGTGCCGCCGTCGACGTACTTTACGCCATCCACAAGGATGCTCGCCGGGGCGAACGCCCACCAGTTGCCTGCGGTGCAGGTCAGGGAGGTCCCGTTCGTGGCGAAGGACATGGAATCGGAACCGAGGCGGACATAACGGACATCGCAATCCTCATCCGCATCGAATCCGTTGCCGCTGATAGAGACCACGGTCGAATCGCCGTATATCTCAACTGTATCATCCACCGCATAGGGGAACACGACGACCTTCGGAGTGTGCGCCTTGAACGCGTACTGGCTGATCTTATCGCATATCGGCACGACAGCGATGTCGCTGCCGCCGTTGTACCACAGTATGATCGAACCGGATATCAGGAACCCGGACTCCATGCGGACGTTGCCGTCTGTCCTGTCTATGGTCACTGTCTCCAGCCCGTTGCACCGGGCCAACGCGTAGGGGTCGATGCTATCGAGGTCGGAGTTCAGAGATATCGACTTCAGGCTTGCGCCTTCGAATGCCGTGTAGCTAATAGATGTCGTTCCTGCTGGGACCATGTAGCTCGTGCCCGTCTTCCCTGCGGGGTACTTCAGCAGCTCTCCGTCGATAGTGAACAGAGCCCCGTCGATCGTCTTGAAATTCTGGTTCCCGTCTGCGACGACGAACTCGGCCACGGAGTTGTCGCCGAACAGCGGCATCTGCGTGACATCCTCGCCGATCGTGACCTTCTTGATGCTGTCGGACAGATTCATATACGAATCGGTCAGGTTTCCGAGGATCCTCAGTTCCTTGACATCGACATTGAGGAACGCATCCCAGTCGCAGGATTCCACGTCCTCAGGAATCGTGAACGTCGATCCTGAGCCGAAGCAGTACTTGAGGTAGTGCTCGCCGTCGACGATCAACAGGTATCCGTCGTAACTGTGCACCTTGAACGGGCTGGACTCGACGACGTTGACTTGGGTCAGCGCTTCGACTTTGTACAGCTCCAGTTCCGTCACGGAATTCGGGAGGGTCAAAGACGTCAGGTTCGGACAGTATTTGAGCTTCGCCGACACCACCGTCCCCGAGTACGCCTTCCCTCCGCCGGAGGTCACCGTCACCGTGGAAGGCACTGTCAGGCTTCCGCTTACATTGTAGTAACTCGCTTCGTGGACATATACGCCGTTGACCTTGGACGTGGAATAATACGCGCCATCAACCTCGAAAGAACCACTTCCAGGACCGGTGTATCCGCTGAAGTTGCCGCTGCCGCTTATGTTCTTCGCAAGGTCGATTAGGGAGGTCCCAGATCCACAGACAGCATTCTCGGGATCGATTTTCGTTCCGTAGAAAGCTCCACTCGAAATGGAAAGGTCCACGTCGCCCCTGAACGATATCTTCGAAAGGGAAGCGCAGCTGTAGAAAGTCCCGCTCAAAGTGACCTTCGTTCCGTTCAGGATCGCTTCCCCAAGGGCAGTGCACCCTTCGAATGTGCGGTTCAATTCGATCGTGCCGGAGTTTATGGTTACCTTCTCCAGACCGATGCAACCTCTGAACGCTCCGTCGGTTACCGTCTGGACCGAGCTCGGAATGACGAGGGTAGCTATCTCGTTGCAGTTAGCGAATCCTTCATTCCAGGTGCCACCGACCACGACAACTTCGTAATCCTTCCCGCCAAAAGACACCTTGTCCGGTATGATGAGGTCGACGGCTGCCGTGGAATCCGCGTTATGGGGGCTGACGGCCGCGGCATAGCCTTTGCCGTCCTCGATCCACAGCCTGTACTTGACCCCGAAGCTTGTGCTCTCGTCCATGACGATGATGCTGCCTCCGGGGCCTTCGCAGACGCCTCCGCCTTCGGCGATGTACATGGGGACGTCCTTCACCTTGTCGGTGACGGTCAGCTCGAGCGTGACCCCGGTCGGGATCCTGAAAGACCACCAGCCGATTCCCGTTATGTCCATTCCGTCGAAAGATCCGGGGACTGTTACGTTCAATGTCGTGTCCGCCCCGTAGTTCTCGTATCCTGTCACCGTCAGTGCACTGGAAGTGCCGTAGAACGTGTACGCCTCATCCTTCAGGTCCAGTTTTTGGATCTGCGGCTTCTCCACATCGGCGACCTTCGAGGCTATCGCGCTCTCCGAGTCCCCGTGGACGACGTTCCCGTTCCAATCGATATAGTATGATGCCAAGCCCTCGGCCGCGGAATAGGCCCATGCCTTCTCCAGTATCCCGACCGCCTGCTCCAGATAGGGCGTGGCGACGATCTTCATCTGGGAATACTCCGCCTCATCGATATGGGCCAGCTCTGCGAACTCCTTCACATCGGCATAATCGGGGATGATCCCATTCTTAAGGCCCTTCAGCAGGCTCTTGATGGAGGCTGCGCTGACGCCCGCGTCCTCTACCGTCGAATCCGCCTTCGAGGCCAACCTGTCGAACCCCAGCTTCGAGAGGTCCACGGAGGCATCGGCGGCATAGCCGTCCACCTGGTCGGAGCCGTTGTCGTCGACCTTGACGATGAACGTCATAGAGAGCTCCTTCGCAACAGAGGGATCGGAGCCGTTCAGGACGGAGTTGACTTCATCAAGGGAGATCCCGCCGACGACGGACGC
>CAVKKO010000140.1:0-5148 GCA_963656905.1 Bacteroidaceae bacterium
GCTGCGGTACGCGAATGTCAGATAACCTACTCCCTTCCACCTAATGATTTCGAGCAATCTGGTCAGCGCATACGCCTTCCAGAGGATGTCCTAGGCACCAGGATGGGGACATGCGTCGATCTGGCTGTGCTATTCGCCTCGTTATTCGAATCGGTAGGCTTGCATCCGATCATATTCTTCACGACGGGCCATTCGTTCGTGGGCGTGCATCTATCCGATACGGAAATCTACCAGATGGTGGGGTTCGACAGCGGATTGTATCGCAATGAGATCAGCGACAACAATGTCTGCGCCATCGAGTGTACCCTTGTGGTCAAATCCGCGCAAGAATCCTTCGAAACTGCTTCGAAAGCCGGATTTAGGAATCTGGACAATCAGGAAAATTTCTATTGCGCAGTTGAGATCTCCAATGCCCGTTCGAAGATACGTCCGCTCCCTATCAGGAGGATGGAGAACAACTCCTGGATTGTCGAGAAGGATGATGTAAAGCTCGAAGCGTCGGTTCCGGAATACGTCAAGCCCTCGAGACCGATCAAGGAATTCGAGAAGAAATTAACAACGGTCGAGAGATGGAAGAGGGACCTTCTCGATCTGAGCGCCCGCAATTACCTGATAAAAATGAAGTTGGGGAAGAAGTTCCTTCCCTTGTTAGTTCCAGATATCGGTCTGCTGGAGAAGTATCTGAACAATGGCAGAAAGTTTACTTTGGCCTCGAAACCATTGGAGTGGGACGGCAGCAACGAGTATCAAACATCCCCATTCGAGACCTCGAAATACATCGGCAACGGTCAGAAGATGTTGTTATCCGATATCGAGAAAAACTATCTTCATTCTCCGCAGACTGCAAGCGATACAGAGTCCACCCTCCGTTCCATCGCACGCAACGCGGTACAGGATATGGAGGAAAGCGGATACAATTCCCTGTTCGTGCAGTTGGGGTCTTTGAAGTGGTCCGATCCCAAGTCGAGAGGCGTGGCCAATTTCGCCCCTTTGCTGTTGATTCCCGTGGAGATCAGGAAGACGATGAAGGGATTCGCCATCGAGATGCTGGATGAGGGCCCTTATTTCAACGTAACCCTTCAAGAGAAGCTGAAGCAGGAGTACGGCATATCCCTCCCCATTCCTGATTCCCTGGAGGTGGAAGACGGCAGACTGGACATAGATTCCATCATACACATTGTCAGGCAGGCCATCAAGAAGATGCCATCATGGGAAGTGATGGAGAGCGCAGGGCTAGGGATCTTCTCTTTCAGCCAATACGTGATCTGGAAGGATCTGGAGTCCAATATCGAGAATTACAAGGAGAATCCCATTGTTCGCAGTCTGATAGACGGTACGCCGTATCCCGGAGATCGGATCGAGTTCGATGCGGATCCGTGCAAGAGCTGTCTCGTCGTTCCTGCGGACGGTTCCCAGGTCAAGGCTGTAAACGCGAGCCTGGATCATTCATTCGTTATGCACGGTCCGCCGGGTACTGGCAAATCCCAGACCATCACGAACATAATTGCGAATGCGATGATGAATGGGAAGACAGTCCTCTTCGTCGCGGAGAAGCGTGCTGCTTTGGAAGTTGTTAAAAAACGTCTGGATGAAGTGGGTATCGGGAATCATTGTCTCGAGCTGCATTCCAATAAGACCACCAAGAAACAGGTGATATCGCAGCTCAAAAGTGTTTTCGAAGCACCGCTCCAGTACACCGATAGCGAATTGAGCGAATCCATTGAAAGGTTGCAGAGGGCAAGACTTCCTCTGGACGAATACGCGGAGGAGCTCCACAGACCGATGATCGCCGGTCTTTCGATGTATGACCTCATCTCTCGTTTCGAGGATCATGATGTCGACGGGGTAGCCGAGATAAGATTCCAGAATCCCGTCCAATCCTTCACGGAAGAGCAGATTGAGAATATCGGGTCCATAGTGAACGATTCTGTTGCAATCTTCAGCCGTATAGAGGATATTGACAAGGAGATAGTCTCTTTGATCGGTACCGACGATGTCAGTCTGAACCTTGAGGGGGAGGTCGATGATTGCATCGGGAATCTGCGTTTAACGGCCGAAGCATGGAAGGAGTCTTTGGAAAACGCTTCATCCCTGAACATTAGATATTCCCCATTGGACTTCGCGAACAACAAGGCATTCTATGAGACCTTGATGAGTTTCGATCACGAACTGGTGCACGACGATTCCAGGGATGATTACCCGGATAGGATATCCGCATTGAATGAATCAATCGCCAGAATCGCATCCGAATTGAAGAGATGCGGAACATCATGGAGCAGCGTTACTTCTGAGAACCTTGAGGATCTCGAAGCGCATGTTGCAGAGGTTAAACAGGAATACGGCTACTTCATCGACAGAGGTTATTGTTCTGAAGACGAATCTGTGAAGAGACTTTTCAATTCCTCCCAGAGCCTCTGCGAGGGCTTGATGTCACTGAAAGACGACCTCTCCGTCATCGATTCCGTCTGGAAGTGCAATGTCTTTTCGCGTCCGGATGCGAAGGAGCTCTACTCCGAGTACAAAAAGTCGAAAGAACGGGGGCAGGAGAGGAAACAGGAGAAACATGCAGGATTCATTCAGAACTATTCCTCTGTTATCCGCGACCCTGTACTCGACATAGGCGCCTATGGGGATACTGCGAAGGCCATTCAAGATATGGCGTCTCAAGTGGGAGAGATAGTACTTCTTCCAGGCAAGGAGTTCCAATGCCAGCCGGTTTTCACCGAGTTGAGAACCGCATTTAGTACGGCCGTCTCGGAGATCGAGGAAACGCTGAAGAGGATATCATCGGATTGGTGCGATGCTAACCCTGGCGAACTGAACAAATTGAAAGCGCTTTCCACCAAGACCAAGAGGGCATTCCAGCATTTTGTGTCCAGGGGATATCTCATAGGATGCGAGGCCACAGGTGAGCTTCTGGATTCGGCGATCAGCTATTGCGACGGCATGATTGAGGTGAGTGGCGATCTCGCCATCATCAACAAGCATTGGAAGAAGAGTATATTCCTGCTGACCAATGCTGGTGGCCTCTATTCGAGGTACGAGGCGGCCAACAATGCTGGTCTTCTCAAGAAGGGGAAAGCGAGGAAGGAGTTTTTGAGCTCAGTATCCTCGGAAATCGTTGATCCGAAGGAGCGTTACGAGGATTATTCGGAATCTTTGAAGCTCATCGAGAAGCATGCATCGGCCGCCAGGAGTTTATTGACGATTTCGAATAGCAGGGGTGATTGCAGTCCGGTTTTCTCCGAATTCGATGATCAGATTCAGAAGGTCATCAAGGAGTTTAAGAGATGCGGAGAGTCATGGTGCAAAGTGTCCGATGCTGATTTGGATGAACTCAGCAGTCTGGCACTGGATTTGGAATCGGAGTACAGATACCTGGTGGGCACCAGGTATGTAACAGAGGAACCGGCTTTTCGGGACCTTTTCGGGGCCATCTCTTCGTATTGCAAGGTTATGAACGTTGTGAAGGACGATCTCGGACCGATAGATTATCTTTGGAAGAAGGAGGTCTTTGCTCATCCGGATGCACGCCGTACGTACTTGCTGTATGATGGAGCGATTTTCGACGGTGATCGGGCGGAACACGACTCCCATATGGATTTCATCGAACAGGTGTCGGCGTCGTTGAAAAAAACTGGCATGGACTTCGACTTCTACAAGGAAACTCTGGAGGTCATCGAGAAGGTAGCGGATCGGGGTCGGACTCTGTACGACATCGCCGTAGGCGATTTCTCATGCGATCCGGTGCTGGCTAGCCTCAGTGATCGGTGCGATGAGATCTCATTATTCTGTCGTAGGACACAGACGACTGCGGAGGAGATGATGGGGTACTATGACGATTCCCGTATCTGCCACGAGGCCGTATTGGATCTCGAACAAAGGTACGCCGACTGTCAGAATGATTATCAGCAGTTGGTCGATCTGCTTGAGCTCAATGTTCCCGTACCCGTACCTGGAACCATCTATGACAAGACTGTCGAACTGTGCGATGTCATCGGGTCGATTCAAGACAGGATCTACGACATTGCCAGTTGGCGCGGTCAGGAGAAGAAGCTGAATGAGGGCGGGCTCTCGGAGTTGATTCCCATCATTATCCAGGGCAGGAGTCTCGATATGTTGATCGACACGGCGTATCGTTCGTTCTTCAAGTCCTGTCTCGATTATTGTCGCAATTCTCTGAAGAGGATGAAGGTATTCGGGCCGGTAGCATTCGAGAATTCCATTCGTACATTCCGTAAGTACGATAAGCGCCATACTGATCTCAACTGTGGCATCCTCAAGTGTCATCTCTATCAGAACATACCCACGAACAACAGTGACGTGCCTGGCACCGAGACTTACACTCTGAAGAAGGCTGTGCAGTCCGTCCGTCTCAGAAAATCCATAAGGGGGCTGCTATCCGAGATTCCGAATGCTCTGATGAAGGCTTGTCCGTGTTTCCTCATGAGTCCACTGTCCGTTTCACAGTACCTCAGCGAGGATTTCAACAAGTTCGACCTTGTCATCTTCGACGAATCGTCGCAGATAACCACGACCAAAGCGATCTGCTCGCTGGGCAGGGCTAGAAATGCGATTGTTGCGGGAGACAACAAGCAGCTGCCGCCGACGTCCTTCTTCCAGAAGAAGGCGGAGGCCGATGACGACGAGGTGATTGTATTGGACAGCTTCCTGGATGATTGCCTGTCCTTGAACATGTCCGAGGTGTATCTGGAATGGCACTATAGGAGCCGTCACGAATCGCTGATTGCATTCAGCAACAAGATGTTCTACGGCAACAAGATGCTCACTTTCCCCTCGTCCAACGATAGGGAGACAAAAGTATCTGCTGTAAGGGTGCCGGACGGCGTTTATGAGAGAGGCACTGGACGTAATGTGGTCGAAGCCAGAACGGTGGTGGACGAAATCTACCGCAGGGTCATGGATTCCGATTCCTGTAAACAGAGCATTGGGGTCATCGCGTTCAGTACCAGGCAGCAGACTTGCATCTACGATCTCCTGGAGGACCTCCAGGAGAATGACGCGGTCTTTTTCGATCGTTTCAACCGGATGCCTGAGGGCGTGTTCGTGAAGAATCTGGAAACGGTTCAAGGAGACGAGAGAGATGTGATTCTGTTCTCGATCGGTTATGGCCGTACGGTGAACGGC
>CAVKKO010000141.1:0-5119 GCA_963656905.1 Bacteroidaceae bacterium
AACAGCGGTCCGCTGAATCCCCGACCGTCCAACCGGGAACCTGGACAGAAAACACCCTTACCCTCCCTCCGGGGAGGGTCAACCCCTTCCTTTTTATGATGAGATGATAGCATGGATTCCGATAATTCTATGAAAAACGATCAGCAGGACAAGGTGAAGCAGCTTTTCGCGGAGCCATTCGCGGCAGACATCCTCCTGGATCTCTTGGAGAGAAACGGGCAGACGAGAGACGAGCTAAAGGATGGTGTCTGCAAGGAGGAGACCCCTGAGGGGGAGCCCCCCAAGAAGGTGTCTATTGAAAAGGCATTGGAGCTTCTTCTGAGGGAGAGTCTGGTCAGGGAGGAAGGCGAAAGAGTGGAGCTAACCTCCAAGGGAGCGGGTGTCGCCGAGATTCTCATCAGGCTCGATGACATGTTCCCCCTTCGCGACCGACAGAGGAGATTGATCGTTCCAAAGAGACTGAGCGGCAATCGGCTGATCGGCTATTACGAATAGGGGTTCTTGGAGATCATGGTCTGCACGGTCTCCCCCAGGTACGGTCGGTACGTGTTCAGGGGAGAAAGCGACTCCGACCACCATCTCATCCCTTACGCATACCGCACCGAGTCGAAGGGCGGCAGGATCAGCGGAAGGGAGAGGATGAAGGAGGAAGCCGAGCGGTATCTGAAGAGGCAGTGGCTGATATTGCCTGAGGATGGATTGGACATGGGCCAGAACTTCTATGAGATCGCAGCCTTGCTATGGTTCTATGATCTGGCGAACAGGCAGGGCCTCCGTGTCCCCGACATTCCGCATATAAGCCTCGGGAACGAGTTCTTCGAGGCTCAGAAACAATCATCCATGAGTGATAGTAAGGACTTCCTCGAAAAATGGTCAGACATAGCAGCTGTCGCCCAGCATTATGGTGTCCCCACCAGGATGCTGGATTGGACATTCGATGTGAACCGCGCCCTGTACTTCGCGGTCATGAAGCTTCCGGACAACGATTCGGATGCCGAGCATCCGAATGCCATATCGTTGTGGGCCCTGGACAAATCCCGGATCTCGACTATGGATGGTGGTGTGAAGATCGTAGTGCCGAAATACTGTGACAACCCCAACATATCAGCTCAGTCCGGACTGTTCACGCTCCTGATTGGAGACGATCCGGGCAAAGACCTGGAGAAGCTCATCGGGGGAATATCCGTCAATGAGAAGACCTTATCAAAGTTCATTATGGAACACGATTGCGAGCCTGTCCTGAAGAAGATCGACATACCGTATGGAGAAGCCGTAAAAATCAAAAAGAACCTCGAGGGAAGAGGGATGAACTACCATTCTGCATTCCCGGGATGGGACGGCGTCGTCAGATCCATGGAGATCCAATCCGGCATCCGCAAGGCCTGATAAGGTCTCCTGCGATGGGCAAGCTTGATAGAAAAGGGCCCGTTCGTGATAATATGGTAATAGTGAACATTATTATCATGATAGCGTAGGTGATAAGGAAGTAATGAAAAAGGCCTGAAATGATGAGATGAAGAGTATGATGAAGGCGTATTTGACAAGGTAGAGCCTGTTCTCATCATCTTCTGTCACCTGATTCCCGACTTGGATGTATGGGCCAACTATATCAACCACGATCCGGATTCACAATCCGATAAAGACATGCTCCAGGATATGGAAAAACAGATTACACCCGTCCCCGACGACATCATCCTCTCCGTCGAGGACCTCCTCGTCAGGTTCGGTGACTTCACTGCCGTGGATGGAATAACATTCGACGTCCGCCGCGGAGAGATCTTCGGCTTCCTCGGCCCCAACGGGGCCGGGAAGACGACCACCATCCGCACGGTCACCACCATCCAGAAGCCCACTTCCGGCAAGGTCGTCATAGACGGGTTCGACGTCCGCACCGATTACCTCGAAGCCAGGAAGAGGATAGGCATCGCCCAGCAGCACATCAGCCTGGACAAGGACCTTACCGTCCGCCAGAACCTGAAGCATCATGCGATGCTCCACAAGATCCCCTCCCAGGAGATCCGCAGGCGCGTGGACGAAGCAGCATCCATATTAGAGCTCGAAGAGCACATGGACAAGCGCATCAGCGACCTGTCCGGCGGATGGAAGCGCAAGGCGGCCATCATCGCATCCATAATCCACGATCCGTCCATCTTATTCCTGGACGAGCCCACCGCAGGCCTGGACACCAGGTCCCGCCACATGCTGTGGGACTTGGTCCGCATGCTGAACCGCAAGGGCACAACCATATTCCTCACAACCCATTACATCGAGGAAGCGGAATCCCTCTGCGACAGGGTCGCCATCATCAACCACGGGAAGCTCGTCGCCATCGGCACCGTGGACGAGCTCCGCGAGTCTGTCGGGAAGGTAGCCGTGGAGATGACGGATCCCGAAGGGAAGGAGAGGATCGGCTATTTCAAGAGCCGCGAGGAAGCGAAGACATACGCCAACGGATTGGGAGACGAGTTCTACAACATCCGCAGGACCACCCTCGAGGACGTGTTCCTGGAGCTGACCGGCGAGACCAGGGGGAAGCTCGCATGACCAATCCCCTCACGATATTGGACGAGACCTACCGGGTCGCCTGGGGGGATCTGGTGTACATGAAGGAGAACATTCTGGAAGTCATCATAACAGGATTGGTCGGCCCTCTGCTGTACCTCCTTGCCTTCGGGTACGGCCTGGGCGGGAGCATGTCCTCCGGCAGCGAGAGCTACCTGGAGTTCATCGTGCCCGGCATCATAGCGCTGTCCACATTGTCATGCACCTTCAGCACCGTGTCCATGAAGGTCCTGGTGCAGAGGCTGTTCTACATGAGCTTCGACGAGCTCCTGCTGTGCCCGGTGCACATCTCATCGGTCATCCTCGGGAAGACGATGTCCGGCGTGATCAGGGCGCTGATAAGCTGCACCATAATCATGGTCGTGGGGCATCTGATATCGCCGGGAGTGAGCATCGACCCGTTGGTTTTCATTGTCATCATCGCAGCAGGCCTGACGTTCTCCATGTTCGGCCTGCTTGCAGGCATGCTGACCAGCAAGACTCAGAAGCTCTCGCTGTTCACCAGCATCGTCATCGTGCCGATGACCTTCCTGTGCGGCACGCTGTTCAACGTGTCCGCCCTCCCGGACGCCGCCGCATACGCGATCTACCTGCTGCCGCTCACGCATGTCAGCCAGCTGATGAGGGGGATAATGCTGGGCACCGGGATCCCGCTGGACTCCGTGGCTATATTGATTATCTATATGGTGGCGTTCTTCGCGGCTTGCTACTGGATGATCAAGTCGAACCGCTGCTGAAGACGACCTCCAGCCTGTCGACGACCTTCGGCCCCATCTTCGCCAGCAGGTCCCTCTCGGGGATTATGCCGATATCATGCCCGAAGGCCCTCTTCGCTTCGATCATGAACCCGCTCATCTGCATGATGCCGCAGTCCGCAGCGGGCCTGATGCACAGCATGAGGCCGTCTCCGCGGAACAGCCATATCTTGGCCATCTTGTTCCTTTCCGCCGCCGGCCCGACCAGCCTGCGGACGTCTTCGGTCGTGAGTTCGTTATCCATGCTACGGAGGAGCCCTTCGGACCGTATAAACTGTCCGAGCCTGCCGGCGCAACAGGGGGGCGTTGTAGTTACATAATGCCCCCGTTCTGGCCCGAAACGGGCTGAAACGGGGAACAAACGGCGCAGGTTTTAAGAACCGTCCCCCGCAACACCGCACAGAAGGCGGAACGGATGCTGCGCACGCGGGCGCGGATGTTCGCCTTTATAACGGAGGCAGACGATATGGATGCAAGAGGCGAGAACGTGGAAGGGATGCCGGTCGGAAAGGACAATTTCAGGAAACTGAGGGACTGTGACCTCTACTATGTAGACAAGACTCCGCTGATAGACATGGTCCTGAAGAGCTCGTCCGATGTCATGCTCTTCACACGTCCCCGCAGGTTCGGGAAGTCCCTGAGCATGAGCATGCTGGACGCGTACCTGAACATCAAGTACGCCGGCGAAAGGGACCGCTTCTCGGACCTGAAGATCTCGGAGATCCGTCCGGACGATCCCGAGAAGAACAGCAATGTCGTGGTGTTCGTCAGCCTCAAGGATCTGGGCGACGGGACATACGATTACTTCCTTCAGCGCATCGCAGACTACGCATCCATCCTCTATAAGAAGTTCCCAGAGCTGAGGACCTCGGACAAGCTCGATTCTGACGAAATAGAATACTATAACGCGGTTCGCGGACACAAGATGGATCCGGCCAGAATGGACTCCTGTCTCCTGCATCTGTGCATGATGCTCACCGAGCATTACGGCAAAGCCCCGATTGTCTTGATAGACGAGTACGACAGCATCATGAATGCCTCTTATGGCAAGCCGAAGGACCATGAGCTCATCATGAGGTTCATGAGGACCTTCCTGAGCACCGCGTTGAAGGGCAATGACTACATGCGCTTTGCTATCATGACCGGAGTGATGAGAGTCTCGAAGGAGAGCATCTTCTCCGGTCTGAACAACCTGGATGTATATGACGTGTTCTCCAAGGAATACGACGGGATGTTCGGGTTCACCCAGGCCGAGGTGGAGAAGCTCTTGACAGACAACGGCCATCCGGAGAAGCTGGCCGAAGCCAAGGAATGGTATGACGGATACAGGTTCGGGAACGCGGACGTGTACAACCCATGGTCCATTCTGGAGTATGTCAAGAAAGGGTTCGACCCGAAGCCCCATTGGGCCAGCACCAGCGGGAACTCGATAATCGGCGACCTGCTGTGCAGGACCGACAGCGAGACCTGGGGGAAGCTGGAGAAGCTCTGCGCCGGAGGCACGACCGCCGCGAAGATCCGTCGCAACATCGCATACTGCGACTTGCATTCATCCAACGATGCGATAATCTCGATGATGGTCGCCACAGGATATCTGAATGCAGTCTACAACGGTGATGACTACACCATCTCGATACCGAACAGGGAGATGGTCACCGTTTTCAGGGAGAGCGTCCTCGAGAGGTTCGGCGACAACGTCAACAAGCATCTGAACGGCTTCATCACGGCTATGAAGTCTGGGGACGTTCCGAAGATGACCTCCGATCTCACAGAGCTGATGGAGGCCCTCAGCGTCCGCATAC
>CAVKKO010000142.1:0-5094 GCA_963656905.1 Bacteroidaceae bacterium
CGGTCTCCCCGTCCATGGTCAGGGACCATCCTTTGAATTCCATGCCCTCGGGGGCAGTGAATTTGCACTCAGGGAGGGTGTACGAGACTCCGTTCTTGATGATCTCACGGGTCATCGTTCCGGTGCCGCCGTTGGAGTCGAATTTCACCATCGATGCGGATGCCTCGGGAATGGCGAAATTCTTGGTCGCCTCTCCCAGTTCGCACATCGTTGTTAAGGTATACGCTCCATCACCGAGCATCGCTTTGCCGGCAAATGCGGCCTGAGCTTGGTATGGATCGGCCGAACTCTTTGCTAACTGACCTTGTTTTATTACTTTTTCGCTATCTGAGATGGAGTATGTAATTATACTGTCCACCTCGGACATGTCTGTATCGAACGTGACGACGAGGTACTGCCTATCCTGCTTGTCATTGGCCGCTACCTTGACATCGGTGATCTCGAATAGCGAATCCGCATCAGTCGGAACTGCAGATACGACCATCGTCGCGCAGAGTACAGCTAGGATCGAGACTGCGAAAAGCAGTCCGTTCTTCTCTCTGTTCATCTCTCCTTCCTCAGACCTTCGGAGAAATACCAACGATGTTCGATTCGTCCGAGTATCCGTTGTCCCCGACATAGGTACCCGAAACGGATGTGATGTTTCCGAACATCTCCATATCCTTGTAGTCCTTGAGTATGACATCGATCGAGAATATGCTGACAACCGAACTCATGGTCGTATCTACGTCGAACACGGCACCATTCGGATTCTCATCCGTTGCTCCGAGGACGATCTTCTCGGCGACATACTCTCCGAATTCCTCATCGAAATAGGTCACGCTGACCTCGACGGTGAGAGTGCCCTTCATCGCCCTTCCATCGTTCGCCACGATGACGAACTTCACGTACTGGTTGGTAGCCCTCAGGGTGACGTCCACGTCCGTGGTCAACGCCTTCTCGAGCTCGAAGCATGCGGTGATAGTAAGGTCATCGACGACCATGTTATCATCGGGGATACCTTCCCATCCCTTGAACACCGAGAAGTAATCGCCGGTGACGGACTTCGGCTCTGCGTAAACAATACCGTTCCCAGCCATTATCTTGTTCCCTTCGACCTCGAGGATCGTGCCGTACGGGACCTCCAGCTCATCGATGGTGACGGTTCCGTAGTCCACATTGTTGGTCTTGAAATAGACTGTGAACATTATGTCCTTCCAAACCGCGTAGACGGTGGTGTCGCCGGTTACCGTGATCTGGTCGACGGTCTTGCCGTCCATCGTCAGGGACCAGCCCTTGAACTCCTTGCCTTCGGGTGCGGTAAAGGTGCACTCGGGAAGCTCGTAGGGTCCGTATTCGACCGTCACATCGTCCATGTCGCCCGTTCCGCCGTTGGCGTCGAAGGACACGGTGTACTTGACGGGCATCCAGATTGCGTAGACAGTGGTGTCGCCGGTGACCTCGATCTGGTCGACGGTGTCCCCAGTCTTCGTCAGGGACCAGCCCTTGAACTCCTTTCCGTTGTAGACGAAGGTGCACTCGGGAAGCTCGTAGGGTCCGTATCCGACCATCGCTGCTTCCATCTTGCCCGATCCGCCGTTGGCGTCGAAAGTGACCTTGTAGATCTCATCCTCGTAGACGGCAACGAGCTCGGTGTCACCCGTTATCTTGATAACGGTCACGACGATCTTCCCATCGCTCCATCCGAGGAACTTCTTACCCTCGGGGGCAGTAAATTCCTTGGGGAATCCGATGAGTTCCGTGACCTCCGTTCCATACTCGTACTTCTTCTCTATCGGCTTTCCGGTACCGTCTCCGGGCTGGTATGTCAGAGTGTACTCCCTGATTACTCCCTCGAACACCGCTTCGACGGTCACGTCGCCCTTGATGATGTAAGCCTCATCCAGCTCCTTTCCGTCGATGGTGACGGCCTTGAGCTTGTAGTCGTACATCTCCGTGGATTTCGCCGGCATGAGGTCGACTTCAATAATCGCCTGGCCCTCGCCGATCGTCAGGGCACCTTCGATCATCTGGATCAGGGTGCCGTACTCGACCTCCACCTCTGCGGGGTCGGCCGTTCCGTTCTCGACCTTCACGGTCACGGTGTATTTCAGAATGGTCCTCTCGAACTGGGCGTAATAATCCTCGCTTCCGGTCAGCTTGGTGACTCCCTTGCCCGTCCCATCCTTCTCGGTGTTCCATCCGATGAAATCATAGGCGTATCCCTCGTATTCGAAGGACTTCGGGTCCGCAGGAACCTTCGGCTCGTAGCCGCTGATGACGGAGGTCGTATCGTAATGCCTGTAATCGGGCTCGCCAGCCTGATCGAGGGGATCGTAGGAGATGAACGAATCGTAGGAGAACCATTGCACCTTGTACTCGTTCGTAGCGCCGTACTTGGCGACGAGAAGGATCTCGCAATCATCGTTCGCATACTCGGTGCCGATCAGGACCAGAGACCCTGCGTTGTTGTTGCGTTCCATGTCGGTTCCCTGTCCGACGATCCAGTACAGGAACTCCCTCTCGGTTCCCGCCCCGTTGGGGAGGATCACATGGATCTTGGCCGGCTTGAAATTGATGCCTCCGAACGGAGACTTGACACTCTGAGACACCTCGTCGGACACGACATAGGGATAGTTGGGATTCCCATCGATGTAGGCCAGGATCTCCACGGGGAGAACGAGTGTGGGCTCGGTGTTGTTGTACTCGTCTCTGAGTATCAGCTGGAACCTGGGGTCCTCGAACACCAGATCACTGATGAGTTTGTATTCGGTCAGATCGTATTCGTATCCTCCGTCCTTATCCAATCCATCCTTGTCGAATCCCAGTACCGCCTCGGTCAGTTCGAACACAGGGCTGTCTCTCTTATCCCATCCGGTTCCGGCGAAGAGGACGATGTTGCCGTCCATCTCCTTCAGTTCCTTCCCGGTGAACTTCAGCTTCAGCTCCGGCATAAGGGATTGGGAGGACGACACCTTATACTTCATCGTCAGGAAGAAGACGGAATCATCATCGTACTGATACTTCGCATCGCTCACATTGACGACCCAATACCATCCGGCCCCCTTGTCGTTTGCGAAGATCAGATCGGCGTCGATATTCACAGGATCATTCTGAATGTGCTCGCTAACCCACTCCCAGTAATCCTGGAATCCGTTCTTGAATACCAAACTGATCGGACACTCATCACCGGATTTAACGGGGCAACCGCCGTCGAATGTCACTTCGAAGAGCTTGTTATCCTCCGCAACAGGCTCCTTCTCGAGCTCTTTTCCGTCTTCACCAGTCTTGAACTTCGGTGTTTGCCCATCGAACGTGAACGCGGTGTTGTTATTCTGAAGATCGGCGACGGTCTTCCCGAAGACGACGTCACCCATATTGGTGGAACCGAATCCGAGCTTCGACACGTATTTCGTATCGGTGACCTCGAACTGGCAATCAGCCTCGGTCGCGTAGTAGTCGCCCCATGCCTTGTACTCTACATAAAGTGCGTATTTCCCCTTCTCCAACTTGGGAAGTTCAACGAGGAGAGCATCCCACTGGACCTTCTCGAGGATCGTTTTCCAATCATTTTCGACCTGATTGGCAAGGGAGAAGGATTGCTCCGTCGGAAGGTCGTCCCCCTTCTTGTACTCCTTGTCGGCTTTGTAACTCCACTGGGGGACGTTCTTCTCGCTGTCGTAATCCCTCTTCTCCCATCCGTCGAGAGAGATTTCAGCTTCGGTCTCGTTACCCTCGACCATGTAAGCGGCATAGATCTTCAATGTCCTGACCACGTCCTGGGAGCCGGTGTATTTCACCTGTACGGAGAACGACACCACGTTCTCTCCCACTTTGGGATCCTCGAGCGGATCGACGCCTCTGATCTGCGTGCTCTCCTTGCTTATTATCTTCTGCCCGAAGTTGGCTATGGCTACACCGAGCTCTGCCGGATCCGGATTGGCCGGATCGTTGAATTCGACCGGTGTCTTCAGTGATACGCCCATGATGGCCTGGGCGTTGCCGTGGAAGTAAACGGGCACCAACCACCAGTCGAGCCCGTCCCACTCCACAACCGTGAGTTTCTTGAAGTCCTCCACGGGAACGATCGTCTGGAACTTGCCCACGTCAGGGGCCCAGTAATCCGCCGCTTCCTCGGTCATCACGTTGCATTCGATCTGACTCTTGGTGAATTGTACGCCCTGCTTGATCAGAACTTTGCCGTCCCCGCCGAATGTCACTTTCTCGACGCTGGACTCCTCAAAGCTAATCTCGCCGTCGTTCGTTATCTCCGAGTTGCTGTATTTGGACTCGTCGGTCGGAACATTCGAACCCGAGTAATACCACCCGGGATCGTACTCGATGCCGACGTTATAGAACCGTATTTTTCCCTGGTTCGTAGACTGGCTTTGCTCATCGCCAACGCCGAAAATAAACCCTCCAGTTTCCTCGGAATCACTCGTGATCAACATTTCCGGAGGACTGTCGCCACCAGTGGAATATACTGCAATTCCCTTAACCTTCAGCGTATAGCCATTGAGGTCTATGTCGAAATTGTGTGTGATTAAAAGTTTGCTTTCCAAACTTATATTGTCTGTCAGCTTCACTCCGGCAGCCTCATCGTTATACGCATTTGTCAGTTCTTCTGCAGTACTGACTTCCGTATAGGCATCTGCCTGAGTGAACGGGGATATGATGCTCAACGCACATATCACGACAATCAACGCCGAAGCGAAGGCCGCCATCAGACGAAGAGAAGACTTTTTTCCCCTCTTCACGTCTACCGTTCCATTTTTGTTCATTGCTTTCCCTCCCAGCACGATCGGTCGGAGAACGACGTTGCGACGTTCCCCGACGATATCCGTCGTGCCAAGGTTCAGGCAGCCGATCCCCCATCCGAGATGCGGTTCCCTGCTGCCTGTGAGCCACAATCCGCTCCAGCGGTTAAACTCTACAACTTTGTACTCAAGTACAGTATGTACAAAAGCACATAATTTCAGATGTAGATACAAAATTGAAATGTAGGCCCGCGACCCCTCCGCGGAGTCACGGACCTTTGAAAAACCGGCTTCCCGGGAAAGGTTTTCAAGACCGCATGGCGCAGTCGATGTCCTCGAGGAGGAGCGCTATGCGCTC
>CAVKKO010000143.1:0-5093 GCA_963656905.1 Bacteroidaceae bacterium
CTGCAGGCCCTTGGACCTCAGCGCCGAGACCATCTCGCCGACTCCGCGGGGGTCGGATATCACGAACTGCCCGTCGCCGTGGGCGTCTCCGGAATGCTCGCCTATGCCCACGCTGACGCCGGCGGACACCTTGGTGGCCGTCAGTCCCAGGATCCCGTCCCTGAACCCGGGGCGCTCTCTCGTCGATATCGTCTGCCCCGCGAAGGGCAGGAACAGCCTGTATGCGAGCGACACCTGCAATAACTGTCTTTCAGTGACTCCGATCTTGTTGTCCAGGCCGCCTGCGGGCCTCAGCCTGGGCAGCGACATGGATATCTCCGCATGAGGATAATCACGTTGGAGCAGGTCCGCATGGAGCCCGCACGAGAACGCGTCCCTCATGGGGTCGTCGCTCAGGCCCAGCAGGGTGCCGAAGGCCACGCCTCTCATCCCTCCTTTCAAAGCCCTCTCTTGGGCGTCGAAGCGGTAGGAGAACACCCTTTTCGGGCCTGCGAGGTGGAGCTCCGCGTACCTTTCAGGATTGTATGTCTCCTGGAAGACCGTGACGTAGTCGGCTCCGCAGGAATGGATGTGCGCGTACTCGTCCACGTTCATGGGATAGACTTCGATCCCTACGGTGCTGAACCTCTCCGAGGCCAGGCGCACGCATTCGCCTATGTAGTCCACATCGGACCTGGTCCTTGATTCTCCGGTGAGGATCAGGACCTCCTTCAGACCGGTCGTCCTTATGGAATCGAGCTCGTCTGCCACCTCTTCGAGGGTCAGGCAGGCGCGGTTGATCTTATTCGAGCTGTTGAACCCGCAGTAGACGCATCTGTTCTGGCAGTAGTTGGACACATACAGCGGGGTGAAGAGGCAGACGGAGTTGCCGAAATGCTTCCTTGTCTCCTCTTCTGCCCTCCGGGCGATGTCCTCCAGATAAGGCTCTGCGGCGGGAGAGAGCAGTGCGGCGAAGCCTTCGGCATCGCAGCGGGGGCCCAGGGCGTCCTGCACGTCGCGGGCGGTGAACGATCCGAGATCCAGCTTCTTCGCGGCTTCCAGGGTGCGGTCCATCACGTCCGAGTCCAGCATCTCCATGTGCTCTGTGTACTCCATGGCGTCTGTGCCCTTCCTGACCATGGGATCACTCCCTCAGGAACCCGGTCAGGGGGCTGGACGCCTCCGCTCTGTCGTTAAGGACGCGTCCGAGGCCTGAAAGATATGCTAGCCTTCCGGACTCTATGGCGAGCCTGAACGCCCTCGCCATGCCGGGGATGTCCCTTGCCGTTGCGACGGCGGTGTTGGCCATCACCGCGGCGCACCCCATCTCCATGGCCTCGCAGGCCTGAGAGGGACGGCCGATGCCGGCATCGACGATCACGGGGAGATCGATATTGTCCACGATCATCTGGATGAAGTCGCGCGTCAGCAGGCCCCTGTTGCTTCCTATCGGTGCCCCGAGGGGCATGATCGCCGCCGCTCCCGCGTCCGCCATGTCCCTGGCGGCGGTGAGGTCGGGCATCATGTACGGCATGGGGATGAAACCGTCGTCGGCCAGCATCTTCACCGCTCTCACTGTTTCCCTGTTGTCCGGGAGCAGGAACCTGCTGTCGCGGATGATCTCGATCTTGACGAAGTCCCCGCAGCCCAGCTCCCTGGCGAGCCTGGCGATGCGGACCGCTTCCTCTGCGGTCCTGGCCCCGGACGTGTTGGGGAGCAGCGTGATGCCCTCGGGCATGCTGTCCAGGATGTTCCCCTCGCCCTCGGCGCTGGCCCTGCGGACGGCAAGGGTGGCCATCTCCACTCCGCCGTTCTCTATCACCGCGCGGGTGATGTCCAATGAGAACTTTCCGGATCCGAGGATGAACCTGGACGAGAACCTGTGGCCGCCTATGACGAGGTCGTCTGACATGGATGCAGGGTAGCATTGCTGCGTATATCCGTGTTTCCGCGGTCATCCGCCGCCGACGAAGCCCACGAGCTCCAGCTTCTGGCCTTCTTTCAGGACTGTGACGTTGCGGGACGCCCTCGGGCAGATCTCCCCGTCGATCTCCACGGCGACGCGGGAGGGTTCCATGCCCATGAGGGATATGACATCCTCCGCTGTGGTCCCTTCGGGGATTTCGATTTCTTTTCCGTTGATTATGACCCTCATATCAGCAGAACTCCGGCGGTATATGGGGCCTGACCTTCAGGATGAGGTCCCTGAGCTCGTGTGCCGCTCCGGATATATCATCCTGTGCGACTACGGCAGACACCACTGCGGCGGCATCCGCTCCGGCTCTGATAACATCCTGGATGTTGCCCCTGTTGATCCCGCCGATTGCCACTATCGGGATGTCGACCGCCTGCCTTATCTCGAATATCGGGCCCAGGCCGATGCCCTGGGCGGCATCCGGCTTGGTGGACGTCTTGAATATGGCGCCGACGCCGACGTAGTCGGCTCCGGCTTCCGCGGCGGCTACAGCCTGCTCCACATTGTCCACGGACGCTCCGATGATGGCGTCGTCGCCCATGAGGTCCCTGGCGACGGCCACGGGGATGTCTGATTGTCCGAGATGGACTCCGTCTGCGCCGGACGCCATGGCCACGTCGACCCTGTCGTTGACGATGAAGAGCTTGCACATCTCGTCGGCGATCTCCCTTATCTCGAGTGCTTGCTTGAGCATCTCGCCGCCGTCGGCATCTTTCATCCTCAGCTGGACGACATCCGCTCCGCCCTGGTATGCGAGCCTGGCGACCTCCGCGTCCGGGCGCCCCTTGGAGAGCCCGGAGTCCGTGACGACATAAAGATCGAACATCGTTCGGCGAATCGCCGTCCGATACTTAAGGAGGGTTGCCGGATGGTTCGCAAGGTTTATTGGCGTCCTGCCGATGCTGTCGTTGATGAGCATCCTCTACCGCTACGGGAGCACGTATTACATCAACATGACCAACAGGTGCCCCTGCAGATGCGTCTTCTGCGTCCGCAACTCCACGCCCAGGCTGGGCGATGCGGATTCCCTCTGGCTCAGCGGGGAGCCCTCGGTGGACGATGTGATGGGGGCGCTTCATTCTGTTGACTTGTCCAAAACGAGGGAGATCGTGTTCTGCGGCTACGGGGAGCCCACCGAGAGGTTCGACGACGTGCTGGAATGCGCCAAGCGCATAAAGGCGGAGATCGGGAAGCCGGTCAGGCTGGACACCAACGGCCTGGGGAACCTGATCAACGGCAGGGACATCGTCCCCGAGATGGAGGGCGTGTTCGACGCCGTGTCGATAAGCCTCAACGCGTCCTGCGCCGAGGAGTACCTGGAGGTGTCCAGGCCGTCGTTCGGCGAAGGATCGTACGAGGCGGTGCTGGATTTCATCCGCGAGTGCAGGCAGAGGATATCCGGCGTCACCGTGTCCGTTGTGGGCGGGTCGATAAGCCGGGAGTCCGAGGAGAAGTGCGCCAGGATCGCGGATGAGCTGGGAGTCGCGTTCAGGGTGAGATGATGCTGTCCATGCCGCGTTGGCGGCCCGTCCGAGCGCGCCTATGGGCCCCTTTTTATATTAAATGGGTTATCGCCACTTGGTAAAATGACTGGCGAAGAGAAAAAGAAGAGGGACCCGATATTCGCTACCTGCTTCGTTATATTCGTTCTGGCCGCCGTCGGGGTGCTCGGAGTATTCGTCGACGAGCATTACCTGTCGGATGACAAGGGAGTCGTGGCCTACGGGGACAAGGTCTCCGTGAACTACGTCGGAACCTTCTACGACTACATCGGCGGGAAGAACGCCGTTGTGTTCGACACCAGCAGGAGCAGCGTCGGGAACAACGATTCGATCATCAAATCCAACTCGTTCAGCGCGACCTCCTTCAAGGACACCTACTCCGTGACCATCGGAAGCAAAGGGTCCCTGGAGCAGTTCGAGAACTGCCTCGTGGGCCACAAGGTCGGCGACAAGGTCAAGGTGGCCATCACCGACGGATACCCCGCGGGATCCGAGTACGTCACCGTCTCCAACAACGGGCTGACCATGTCCGTCACCGAGACCATGTCCAAGACCAGGTTCAGCGAGCTGTACGACTACAGCCTCACCGCCGGCGGAGCGACCATCATCGAGACCGTCTACGGATGGAGCGCGACCGCTGTCCTGGACTCCGCAACGAGCACCGTCACCATCACGAACATGCCCGAGTCCGGGAAGACGTACACCTACAGCAACGGCGACGACGATGACAAGAAGCACAGCTTTGGAACCGTCGACATCACCGTCAGCAGCGTTCAGGACGGGACAATCAAGTGCAGCCTCGCCCTGAAGGACTACACCACCGTGGACATCTCCTCTTCCGAGATCCAGATGGTCGAGTTCGTCATCGACGGGAAGACCGTGTACATCACCAACTACAGCGGTTCGACCTTCACCTACAAGACCTGCCAGGAGACCAGGAACCAGGTGCTGTACTTCGAGATCGAGATCCTGTCCATCGACAGCTGATCTTCTCAAACCTCATTTCCCGGGGGATACCCCGGGACATCATTTCTCGCGCATCCATCCGATGGGCGCTATGCTCGTACCCGATTCCCGATGGCTCGCCATCCTGTCCGACGATGTCCTCGCCTGTATGATATGCTCATGTCCGACGCAGCGGACCGCAGGGCACGAAGCGATGGCTTTCTGCCATCTGCAGCCGCGCTTTCGAGCTCTCGGGTTCGGAAAGATTGTATGATATGGGGCCGAGCAGGACGATCAAAGGATCCGACGAGTGCTGGCTGTCCGACCCTGTCTTGCCGAGCTCGTATGACAGGTGTCATATGATGCAAGACGACAGCCATAAGGCCTGTCGGACGGTCCCTCGGGAGGCAAGACGGGAAAAGATGCTTTGGTGAGGCAAGTCTTGCAGGTCCGCAGATGGAGCCTCGCTCCGCTTGGCTCCGCGGTGGGATGCAACCGCCTGTACGCCCTGAGATGAGCGGATCGATGCTGGACGTCGGAAAGTATCGTCCTGCCGAAGGAATCTGGACCGTGCCCGTGCCATCGGCCGAACAGGCTTTCGATCCGATCGACGGTCCCTGTGGCCCCTTCTCGTCCAGGGGCCCCGGTGCTTTCTCGGGTCATCGCCGTTGTTACAGAGATTATGTCGAGAG
>CAVKKO010000144.1:0-5040 GCA_963656905.1 Bacteroidaceae bacterium
CGCTGAAGAAGTGGAACGCGAAGAGGGTCTACGGCAAGATGCTGGCAGACATGATGTCCACGATCGTCTACCTGAGCATGAGGCGGGTCCTGCTCGGCTCAGACCTGGCGCTGACCGAGGTCCCCACGATAACGCAGTCTCTTATGTGCGCCGTGGGCAAGGACGGGATGGTCCGCATAGACCCTCCGAACGCGCAGGTGAAGAAGGTCTACAGGAGTTTCGGGGTCAAGCTCCTCAATCAGTTCCCCTTGGAGGAGTTCATCGCCGAGATCCTGTCATGAATGTAGTGCTATCTTCGCGTTCGACGTAGGTTCAGCAACCGCATCTCCCCATTTTTCCATGTTGGTTATGTCGGTGATGAGGATAGGAATGTTCATTGCCGTACATACAGCAGATTTGGCCATTTCAGTAGTATAGCTTCCATCCTTTGGAGGAGCGTAATCGGGAGTTGTCGAACTATCGATCATTCCTCTGAATGTCATCCAGATGATGCTTAAATGGCCTTTCAGTTCAAATTTCTGGTACCCGTTCAACTCCTCTATATTGCCGATTCCCGTTTTATCATCGATATACAGATGACACAATCCTGAATCATCTATCAGCTGTATCTTTACGGTCGGGAAGCCATTGGTTCTGTCATCCGCCATAAGACAACGTTCTTTGGGAACGAAGTGGAAATCTATCCCATTAGACGAACATCTGAGATTCTGAGTGATGTGAGCATCAGATGTCACATCCTGGCTTATGTTAGGAACCCAGCATAGGGCTGTAAGAATGTAGCCCATCGAATCACTTTCTGGGTGTAGCTGCTGCATAGGGCTTGTTATCTTTGAAGTATATCCGTAGCAGGTCGGACTCACCTAACCTTTCCACGGCCCATACATCCTCTTTATCAACCGGTCTGCCTCTACGATACTTGCGATAGACTATATCTAGCGTTCTGCATTGTTCCGTTGTGCACATGTCCCTTAAACACCTCCGGTTGATTCAGCGACCAACACTATGTCGTATCGCGACATGGTGTTGTACCTTCGGTGGATATATAATTCTTGGTACGTTCGTTCTCTCCCGAAGAAGCTCCTGAGATTGAGCGGAATGTCAGAGCATCAAGTAAACCAGAAGCCCGACGAACGCCCCGATAATCGCCGTGGAGCAGTTGTTGGTGTACTTCGATATGTATCCTGGGTTCTCCAGCACAGCGCCGAACACGCTGTCCAGCAGGTTCCCGAGCACCCCCATGGCGAAGGGGATGAGCAGGAGCCAATCGAAGGACTCCGTCATCACGAACCATCCGAGCACTGCGATAAGCAGCGAAGCCACTGTGGATACGGCAGTCCCCAGGCGGGACACCCCTCCGTTGACCCCGGGCTCCACCCTTTTGAACGTGGTGATCATGTAGACGACCTTGTCCTTCACCCCGATCTCGCTGGCGATGGTGTCCGCTCCGGCCACGGTTATGGTGGAGATGAACATGATGTCGAACGCAGTTGGCTCCAGCAGGCCCAGGGCGTTCAGGGCCACTATGAAGCAGGGCGGGATCCCCACGCCGACGACGTTCTTCCAGGTCCTCTCTCCTTTCTTCCCCTCTTGGAGCCCTTCCTCCATCTTCTTGCTGAGGCCCCTCATGGTGGCGAAGAACCCCGCTATGGTGAACACTGTCAGAAGGAAGAACGCGTTCACGGACGCGAACACGCCCACGAACGACCCGACGAAGAACGACGCTATCGCTCCGTCCTTCGTGAGGCATTGGAGCTTGTAGCTCTCGATGGACAGGGCGAGCGAAAGCACGACCGCCACTGCTACGAGGGAAGCGGACTCCATGGGAGTCGATTATCTGTATGGATGAAAACTGTTGCGGTGCCGGTCCCGGCGCTCAAGCGCCGTTCAGAGGGATTCGAGGATCTCGGTGGCGTACTTGATGCAGAGGTGCTTGTCCTCCAGGGGGAAGAACATGATCTTCCCCTGGGAGTACAGCGTCGTCTCCATGCCGTTCCACTTGAAGACCATCATCATCTCGTCCTGCTGGACGATCTCGCATCCTTCCGCCTTGAGCTTGTCCGCCGCCGCGGGGATGTCTATCTCCATCTCGTCGGCGGAGATGGCCATGAGGGCCTTGCCACCGCAGAGGCGGGCCGTGGTGAACCTCATAGCAGTCCCCCCAGGGCCTCTGCGGCCTTTATCTTGAAAGTGGGCAGGTCCGAATCGTTGGGGACGATGACATCGGCCAGAGCGAGCACCTCGGCCAATCCCCATCCGATCTCCCTGGAGTCCCTGGCCTCGAACTCCTCCATGCTCTTGGGGGCGTCGTCCCTTCCGCGGGCGACCAGGCGGGAATAGCGGTCCTTCGGAGGCGCATATATCCCGACGATGACCACGTCATCCGACAGGTTCCTGTAGGAGCGGACCTCGTCCATGCTCCTGCAGCCGTCCACAAGGAACACCTCGCCGCTCATGCGCTCGAGGGCGCGCTTGGCCCAGATGTCCCTGCCGAGCTCCTCCCTCTGCGCATTGGCGAACGCTCCCACGGAAAGGGACGTCCCCGACTCGGAATGGAGCTCTCTGACGATGTCGCCCATCCTGAGGAAGGGGAGCCCCATGGACCTGGCCACGGTGAGCAGCTCCTCCTTCCCCGCGCCGGGCATGCCGGCGACCAGCAGGACCTTCATGGGATCACAGCAGGTTGTCCGAGATGTTGGTCAGGATCCTGTCGCAGTAGCTGCACCTGAGCTGCGGGGGGTGCCTTCCCTCCACGTTGAACTCGGGGCTGACGGGCTCTCCGCGGTTGGTGATGCAGTTGGGGTTGCTGCATTTGGCAAGCCCGACGACATGGTCGTCCAGCTTGACGGAGAACTTCTCGGCGACGTAGAAGTCGCGGATGATCGAGATGGTGGCATCCGGAGCGATCAGCGCGATCTTGTCCACGGTCTTGGAATCCAGCTCCCTGTCCTCGATCTTGATGATGTCCTTCCACTCGGATCCCTTAGCGGACACCACATGCATCCCGATGCTTATGGAGGAGTCGATGTTGCTCTCGTTCACTCCGAGGATCTTCATGACGTTCAGGGCCTGTCCGCAGGCGATGTGGTCGATGACCGTGCCGTTGCGGATCGGCGGCAGCTTTATCTCTTTGATCTCAGGCATCGATATCGCCTCCCAGTATGGAGCAGAGGAGAGCCATCCTCACAGGCACTCCGTTGAACGCCTGCCTGAAGTAGCGGGCGTGCGGCGTGCTGTCGACTTCCTGCGCGATCTCGTCCACCCTCGGCAGGGGGTGCATGACGATGAGGTCGCTCTTCGCCTCCCTCAGGATGGCGTTGTCGATCCTGTAGGTCCCGGCGACCTTGCTGTACTCGTTGGGGTCGGGGAACCTCTCCTTCTGGATCCTGGTGACGTAGAGCACGTCCGCCTGCGATATGGCATCGTTCAGGTCGTCGGTCTTCGTCGGGTGGCATCCCTTCTCGTCCAGGTGCCTGATGATGTCCGCGGGCATCTGGAGGCTCTCGGGAGCCACGAGGGTCAGCTTGGCACCGAACATGGTGAGGGCATCCGCCAGAGAGTGCACGGTCCTGCCGTACTTCAAGTCCCCTACAAGGGCGATGTTCAGCCCTTCCAGGGTGCCTTTGGCCTCGCGCATTGTGAAGAGGTCGAGGAGAGTCTGGGTCGGATGGGACCCGGCGCCGTCCCCGGCGTTGATGACAGGGTTTATGGAGCAGTTGGCTGCGAGCCTCGCGGCCCCCTCATAGGGGTGCCTGAGCACGATGACGTCGCAGTAGGCGTCGACCATCCTGATGGTGTCAGCGAGGGTCTCGCCTTTGGAGATGGATGTCATGGACATCTCCGAGACATCGATGACGTCGCATCCAAGCCTGTATGCCGCGCTCTCGAAGGAGAGCTTGGTGCGGGTGGACGGCTCGAAGAAAAGGTTCCCGAGGATCTTCCCGTCCAGGGCGCGTTTGGTCTTCTCGCCCATGGCATAGGGAACCATCTTCTCGGCCAGGTCCAGGATCTCCTCGATCTGGCCCTTCGTCAGGTCTCTGATGGAGACAACGTCCTTGTCGTATAGGTCCATGACCAAGAGTAGAACGTCCACCTATTTCTAAGGACCGAGGGGATGTGTATGTTGGGTGGGTCCCGGCCGTCGGGACGGGCCGGTATTCTCCGATCCGCGCATTCTGTCGAGGGGGACGAGCGTCTCGACGGGCTTGCAGATTGAACACCAATCATGAATGCTGGTCGAAGGACAATAAAGTTGATATTAGTCGCAGTCCTTGCATGTTACAGGATCGGATGCTCGATCGGCATGCGAGATGCTGTTTCGGTCATCCGTGTATCCGCGAAACACTGTGAGAACTCCCCGTCTGTTGGTTCCGAACGTCGGAATTGGGCGCGGGGGGGGGGGATCAGATGTCGGAAACAAGAGGAAAGATGAAGAGAGGCGGCTTCAGGCTGTTCGTTGCCATGGCCGTCATTATGGTCGCGTTCGCGGGACTGGTGACCGTCCAGGCCATTGGGGCGGACGAGTCCGATGCCGCAGACGAGTCTTATGAGGCGTCTGTGGTGTCGAACGGCGTCGAGACGAAATATGTGACTTTGGAGGAAGCGTTCGCTGCCGCTCAGAGTGGTGACAAGATAGTTCTGCTGAAGTCGGTCAGCGACGTAGATGACATCATAATCACTAATGGGAGAGAACTGACCTTTGACTTGAACAACGGTACTGTCTATTTTAATTTTGACAAGAACATCAAGATTGATGGAGGGTCGTTGACGATCATTGGAAAGGGAACTCTATCTGAGAAGCAAAATAAAGCAGATCTTGCTCCTATAAGGTTGTATGGTTCTACAACTTCCGGGACGTCGAATTACACTAAGCTTTATGTGGGTTCCGATGTGACTCTGATTGGATGGTCTGGTATCTTCATAACGGACAAAGGAATAAACACTGGGAGTAGCGCTATTCGTGATGGGGTTGTTGTCGATTTCTATGGGAAGGTTGTTGGGGTCAAGGACACTGGAAATGATTACGGTCACGGAATATATGTT
>CAVKKO010000145.1:0-5027 GCA_963656905.1 Bacteroidaceae bacterium
CTTTGAGGCCGTCGCGTTCGGCGATTAGGTTAGCATTCTGCTTCTGAAGAGAGGAATCCGTGGTCCCTATCGACGGGACCGGGGATGGGACCACCTTCTTCAGCAACTCCATCTCGCCTTCGCTCAGACCGGTGATGCCGAATTCCGGTCCAAGGGACACCTTCGGCGTCTCCTTCTTCTTCGATGGAGGTTTCTTTGCCATGTCGTCGCAATGGAGCCGGTCGGATATAAGGTTTTATGACCCATGTTGTTTAACATTTTAATATCCCCTGGTGCATGGAATCCCCCATGTCGATGAAGCTGTTCAACGAGAACCCCCACAGCCGCGTCATGGTGTTCATCGATTACCGCAACATCGATTCGGCGCTCCAGTTCGACGGGAACATAGCGACCCTGGACCTGTTCCGCCTCACCCAGATACTGGTGGGCAGGAGAGAGCTGATCGGAGCGTACGTGTTCGACGGGAGGCCGAAGGTCCCCACCGGGGACAATTCGGCGGATCTCCTGCACAACCGTCTCCGCGACCAGGGGTTCCGTGTGATCGCGAGGGAATCGCTGGTCACGCACGACGGCAGGACCGAGCAGAAGGAGGTCGATGTGGCATTGGCATGCGAGATGCTCGAACACGCGATGATGAACCACTACGACGTGGCCATCCTCGTCAGCGGGGACAGGGATTTCGTCCCTGCGATCCAGAAGGTGCAGTCCACCGGGAAGAGGGTCGAGGTCGCATCGTTCAGCGGGGCGTACAGCGACGAATCCAAACGCACCGCGGATGCGTACAGGATCCTGGACGAACTGCCGATACTCAGCATGGGCCCGTTCATCGACACCGAGGGCACGGAGGAGTTCCTGTGACCGAGTTCAACGAATGGAGGCGCCAGTACGCTTCCGAACAGGGATTGGACGAGATGATGGAGGACGCGATGTCCGCATCCGAGAGGACGTACGCGGTCCTAACCTTCAAGCCCAACAAGTACAAGGACGGCATCATAAGCGAGTACAGAGGCCTCTACGTCTTCCCGGACCAGGACAGCGACATTCAACCCGGGGACCCGTACCTGTGCATACTGACCCCGTACGACGGCCCCAGCAACAGGGTGTACTACGCTAAACCGGTCAGGAAGATCGACACGGGACTGCTGATGGAAATAGATCCAAAGGTCCGCGAGGATATCGTGAGCAACCTCTGGTCGAAGCACGGTTCGCAGTTCGAGAAGAGATTCGAGGAAAAGTACCTCGCCATACTCCAGAAGAGGATCGAGGAGGAGACCCGCGAGGGGCATCTGGCAGCGTTGGCCGCGAAGGACGAGGACATCAAAGCCCTCAGGACACAGATAGGTGAGCTGAGGAACCGTCTAGCCGAGAACCGTCCGGATCCGGAGGGGTACAGGCTGGAATCGGACGAGGTCGTATTGACTTCGGACGAGGATGAGCCAGAGCAGATCCCGAAGCGCCAGGAGCCCGTGGTCCCGCAATCCCAGCCCGTCCAGCATCAGCAGGATATCCCGCAGGTGCAGCAGACCGGGGACCCGATGGCGAGATCACGTCCGAGATACAGGTACGACGTGACGATCAACGGAAACCTGTTGCGCTGCAGCGCGCTGGAGGACGGGGAGCATTACTTCATCCATGTGAGCCCGGATACCAGAACGTTGCTGATCCGTCCCAACGAGGAGGGGAGAGTGCTGTGCGTCAACGACGCACTGTGCATAGCCGGACTCAGGGAAATATTCAACGTGGGGGAGCCAGGACAGGACAACCACGTCGAAGCAGAGTACAGCGACAGGTACGGCGGGATGATCGTGCATTTATGAGTACGGCGATATATTTCCCGACCTTACAATACACGCGCTAGCATTTCTCCGATATTCGTCGCTTCCATAGTCGCCCGATATCAAGAAATCAAACTATACAATCCAGGATTGGAAATACCATTACAGTTCACAGTTATCAGACTATATATCTGACCCCTAGAGGAACTTATGAAATAATCAAAGTGAATGATAGGGCAGGGAGACAGAATGGGGCGGTCCAATCCTGAAGCAAAAAAGGTTCTTCTGGTGGAGCCAGACTACTATTCTCGTTACCCTCCTCTAGGGTTACTCAAGATATCATCCTACTACAAGTCGATAAATGCAGAAATAAGGTATGTAAGAGGATTGGCAAAGGTAGAAGATTTCACGCCCGATACTATAGAAATAACGACGTTGTTCACGTATTCCAGAAAACAAGTCCACAGTGCTATCTCATACTACAATAGGCTTTTTCCCAATTCCAAAATTTTTGTCGGCGGGATCTATGCATCTCTTATGCCGACCTATCTCCAAGACTTATATCCATACATATATGTTCAACGGGGATTGAATGAACATGCAGATTCTATGATCCCCGATTATAACATCCTTGATCAGGTCGAAAAATGGAAAGATTGGGACGGTTCAATTATATTTACATCCAGGGGTTGTGTGAATAAATGCGGCTTCTGCATGGTACCTCATTTAGAAGGATCCCTAAAAAACATCACAAACGTACCATCATCATTGATTAATCCAGACTATTCGAAAATAATTGTCTGGGATAATAATTTCCTAGCTCAACCGAACTGGTATGAAAAGCTGATCGACTTGAAACAGACTGGAAAATGGCTTGATTTCAACCAAGGACTTGATGCTCGTCTGCTTACAGATGAGAAGGCCGAATTATTAGCCTCGATGAAAATAAAGGACTATCGGTTTGCATACGATGGAAAATATCAAACTAAAGCTGCCAAAGATGCGATTGAAAAACTATCATCATATGGCGTATCACGCAGAAAAATATCATTCTACACTTTGTATAATTTTTACTCAAGCCCGAAAACATACTCCGATACACCAGATGACTTTTATCATAGAGTTCTAAATATCATAGAATGGGGTGCTGTGTCATACCCCATGCGTTACATACCGCTGGATTCGCCCAACAAAAACACCTATGTATCGCCAAATTGGACAGCAGAACAATTGGAAAAGGTAGCCAAAGCTCGTAGGGTGCTTGGTTTCGGCGGTGCCTTTCCGCCATACAAGGCATTAATCAGCAAATTCAAAGAAGCTGGAGAATTCGAAGAAGCGTTCAGATTAGAACCGATTAAACATAAAGGAAGTGAGTGAGTGCCAGACATCTATGCAGAAACAGTGAGAAAACTCAGCGATTATTTGACATCCAGATTAACTGGCGCAGATGACTCATGTAAACGTGTATTCCGCGACAATAATCCATCTAAATTTATAATAGTGGGTTCCCTTGCAAACATTATTGAGAATGCCGGCGTAAAGAAATCGTCCGTTCAAGAAAATTCAATTACTCTGAAATTCAAAACCAGCATTACTCATCCACTGATGGTTCGCGTCTTCTATTCAATTTATAACGAAGATCAGATGACTGATGATGAAAGGAAAAAACATCCCAACCTTAACAAAGCTTGGAACAGAGTAGACTATAGCGATATATTCGAACTTAACCCATCTGGAAGCCAAGAATCACTTCTATTCGATCAGAATGCAAGAGCTATGGGATATGCTGCAACAATCTCTTCATCATCTGAACAGCTGGATGGAATTAACCAGATATGTATAAGAATTCAGAATAATAGCTCCAATCAATATCCAGACAGATATCTTTTCAACGTTAAAATGGAAGTGGAAATCTCCAGAAAGGATCTCATTCCTTATCAATATGAATACTACTACGAAAAACTCAAACAGTCCTTCGAACACGACTTTAGAACGATCAATTGCACAGCCTATTTCAACACTGAAGAGTCAGTGTTAACTACTTCACCCATACCCGTATTCGAACAAAATAAAGAAAGACTGAAAACAATCGACAAAGGGTTCGAATTCAAATTTGATCAACTTGCTTCAGAAGATTGTCTAGTTTTTGTCGAAAAATACGAAAAGATATTGAATGAATATCTTGAAGAATACGAATCGTTAGAAGTTAAGACCGATAAAAAAGAAGAGTTTGATCGCGCACTCGCTTCATTCAAAACCATATGCCTGGAATATCACGCAGGATTAGAGACATTAAGAGATAACCCTGATGCACTCAGGGCCTTTAAACTAATGAATAAAACGTTTTTGGAATCCAGTCAACACAATACATGGAGACTATTCCAGATATTGTTCATCATCATCAGCATCCCCAAAGTGATTACAGACGAGGGATCCAATGTCTGCGATGTTATACATATCCCGACAGGAGGAGGTAAAACAGAAGTCTATCTCGGATTGTCTGTATTCTTGATGTTTTATGCTAGATTGATTGGAAAGATCGCTGGGAATATTGCAATTGTTAAATTCCCACTAAGAATGCTCTCTATCCAACAGGTTGAGAGAGTCGCGACAAAAGTAGTGTTTGCTGAAAAGATCCGTAATGAGGAAGGAATCGAAGGGCAGCCATTCTCTACGTCATTCCTAGTAGGAAATAGCGCTGAATATCCGAATAAAACCGAAAAGGCGATTAAAGATATTAGATCGGCAGAGGGAGAAGTTAGTGGAAAAATCCTCAAGAAATGTCCCCTCTGTGGCGGAAACCTCATTCTTGAAGTCACAGAGTATGACTCAATACTCCATACCTGCAAACAATGTGGTGCCAAACACCACCTATACTATACAGATGAAGAAGCATATCGCTATCTCCCTACTCTGATCATTTCAACTGTTGATAAATTTTCAGCCATTAGCAGACAGAGGAGAATAAAAGACCTCTTCGGATGTGAACTGAGAATATGTAAAAATGGGCATGGAGCACTACCTGTAGGAGATAAATGTAGTTGCTGTCCAACGAATGATCCTAAAAATTACGAAAAGATCAATATGTCGTGCATATCTCAGCCCAAGCTGATAGTTCAAGACGAACTGCACTTGATCCGTGAATCATTAGGATCGATCGATGCACATTTCGAAGCGTTTTGCGAAGAACTACAGTACAGCCTTTCTGGAACGAAACCCAACAGAATTGCAATGACAGCTACCATTACAGGG
>CAVKKO010000146.1:0-4862 GCA_963656905.1 Bacteroidaceae bacterium
TCGATAAACGAGGGCATGCTGTTCGAGAACATGGTGGCTCAGGAGCTTGCCATGAGGCATACCGCTCTCCGTTTCGCCGAATTCTATGATAAAGCGGATGACAAGCACATCCACGAGGTGGACTTCATCCTTCCACGCGGAGGGAAGATCGTCGCTATCGAAGTGAAGTCGGGGGTGTCTTCCAGGCATAAGTCCCTCGACCTGTTCATGGAGCGGTACAAGAAGAGGATCGACAGCGCATACGTGATCCACACTGGGGACCTCAAGGCCGAAGGCAATGTCCTGTACATCCCCATCTACATGACGATGTTCCTGTGAAGGGAATGCATCGGATGCCCCGGACCGAGGCCCGGAGACGTCCGATGCGTTTGCGCATCCGTTCGGATGCGGATGGAAGGTCAGCAGCTCATCTCCTGCGGAGCACCGATGCTCCGAGGGGCTTCTTCTTCTCGGCGGCCGAGCCGTCGAAGGACGCGACATTGTCCGTTATCGTCTGTTTTCCATCCAATCGGAATCCTGTCGTACAACGAAACTTAGTCTTTAATTTATATAGATAACCTTTGTCAATCGCTAATCGATGAAAACATACTATTCTCAGATTAGTTGAAAAAATCTCTATTCGTAAAGGGTTTCTGAATAAACGCGTCCTGTTTCGACCTAATATACAATATTATTCGGCCATAACAAAGAGACATTGATTTTACATTTATTGTCATTTTACACATTCGGAGTATAGTCTTAAATAACTAGACCTTTATCACCTTCCCATGGAGAACATTCCCTCTTCAACCAACATGGCGATCAAGCGGAAGCTGTCTGTCTCCGATGTCGCCGATGCCCTGGGGATATCCCGTCCGACCCTCTACCGCATGATGGAGGACTACGAGAACGGGGAGTATTCCAATCTCAGCGGCGAGGCGATACGCCTGTTCGACGTCGTCACCCGCGACGATGTCGGCCCGGAGGAGGCCCAGGCCTACCTCTTGGACATGAGGCGCAGGAACAGGATTGGAGAGCGCAGCAGTCGTCCGAAAGAGGCCGGCAGTCCCGACCTCGACCGTTCCGTCGAATCGGTCAGGAGGACGGCCGAGCGGCTGGACAGGATGTCCACAGCCTCGAAGGGCCCGTCATGGACCGACGGCGAGGTCAGGACATGCTCGTTCGGACAGAACGGGCGCTCGATGGTGCTGTTCGACGGTCCGGAAGGGTCCTACAAGCTCGAGCTGTGGATCCGCATCGGCGGGGAGATGTTCATGCTGTCCGAATATCGGGCGGAGGAAGTGAAGAGGTTCTTCACGGTCTCGGATGTGATTCCGAGGCCTGATTACATTTACGAGGTCCTTTGCAACACAGGCCACGGCATCGCGCGCTCCGGCAAGCAGGAGCTCAGATTCAGGTGATTGAGATGGGAAGACTGAGGTTCATGCAGGTCTCGGACCTGCACATAGGGAAGAAGCTGAGGGAGAGGCCGCTGGACGAGGACCAGGCGCACATACTGCACCAGATCGTCATGGCCGCGAAGGAGAACAAGGTGGACGGCCTGATCGTGGCCGGAGACGTGTTCGACGACGGGTCTGTGCCCACGGCAGAGTCCATGAAGATATTCGACAGGTTCCTCAACGAGCTGGCCGACAATGAGGTCGAGACGTACATCATCAGCGGCAATCACGACTCCATGAGCCGCTTGGCCTTCGCCAAGTCGTTCATGGCCACCAAGGGGATCCACATAGTCTCCTCGCCAGAAGAGGGCATCGTGACCTATTCCAAGCATTCAGACGGCCTGACCGTCGATATCTGCATGCTGCCCTTCGTCAAGCCCGCGCATGTCCGCAGGATGTACCCCGACGAGGAGATCAGGGACTACAACGATGCCGTGAGGGCCATGATCGCGCACGCGGAGCTGGAGCCCGGCAAGAGGTTCAGGATCCTCGTGACCCATCAGTTCGTCACGGCCTCCGGGATCCCTCCGGAGCGCAGCGACTCGGAGAAGGTCATCGTGGGGAACACCGAGAACGTGGACGCGTCGCTCTTCGACATGTTCGACTACGTCGCGCTCGGCCACATCCACAAGGCGCAGGACGTGGGGTCCGAGAGGATCCACTACTGCGGGACCCCGCTGAAGTACTCCAAGTCGGAATGGCGCGACCAGAAGGGCGCCACGATCATCGACATCGGTCCCGACGGGTTCGCCAAGCACAGGGTGCCTCTTGTCCCGCTGAGGGACGTCAGGGTGGTGGAAGGCCCCTTGCAGGGGATCATCGATGCGGCCAAGGGCGATCCCGGGTCAGGCGACTACATCTACGTGAAGCTGACCGACTCGCCTATGAACGCCATGGCCAGGCTCAGGGAGGTCTTCCCCATGGTCGTCAGCCTGGAGACGCCGGAGTCCGGAGTCGAGGACCTGGATGTGGATCTGGACATAGAGGGCGAGATCGACGAGGTCGGCCTGTTCTGCGAGTTCTACCGCAAGTGCACCGACAAGGAGCTGACTGAGGACCAGAAGAAGCTCGTTGGCGAGATGCTGCTGGAGGGGTCGGAATGAAGCCCCATGTGCTCACCATGAGCGCCTTCGGCCCCTACGCCGGGGAGACGAGGATAGACTTCGACCGTTTCGGAGGGAAGGGGCTGTTCCTGATCACCGGGGACACCGGAGCCGGGAAGACGTCGATCTTCGACGGGATCACATATGCATTGTACGGGAGGATGAGCGGGGACCGCAAGCCCAAGGACGTCCGCAGCCATTTCGCATCTCCCGGGACCAGGACGTTCGTCAGGCTGGAGTTCACCCACGACGGGAAGGACTATGTGATCGAGAGGTCCCCAGAGTACGAGCGCCCCAAGCAGAGGGGAGAGGGCTTCACCAAGGAGCCCGCCCAGGTGGAGATGCGCTGCCTTCAGGGCGGAATGCCCCTGGTAAAGGAGAAGGACGTGGGGATCGAGGTGATCCGCATCCTGGGAGTGTCATACGACCAGTGGAAGCAGGTGGCCATGCTCGCGCAGGGGGAGTTCAGGAAGCTACTGACCGCCAGCTCCGAGGACAGGAGCGACACCATGCGCATGATATTCTCCACCGAGAACGTCAAAAGGTTCCAAGAGGAGCTGAAGCAGAAGGCCAACGGCCTGAAGCAGGAGCGGAACCAGACGGAGAACGATGTCGTCGAAGCGATGGACAGCGTGTCGTTCCCGGAGGACAGCCCCTACCGCGACGACCTGGAGAGGTACAGGAGCATATCGTTCGTCGACGAGCTTCTGATGACCGTGTCGAAGCAGACGGCTCTGGACGACGGGAAGATCGCGTCGTTGAGGGACGAGAAGTCGGCCAAGGGGAAGGAGAGGGACTCCCTGAACATGGAGGTCGCCGACGCCAGGAACGTGAACCTGATGTTCGACCGGCTGGACGCCGCCATTGCAGAGAAAGGCTCCCTGGACGAGCAGTCCGAGGCCATAGAATCCAAGCGCGCCATGGTGGCGGAGGTACGCGCAGTGGTCAGGGAGGTCAAGCCTTTGGCCAGGCTCACAGAGGAGGCTGAGGCTTCTCTCAGGACAGACCGGGCCAAGAAGGACGATCTGGACCGCCGGGCCGCGATGCTGCAGGAGCTCTGCCGTGATATGGAGCTTCAGGATAAGGCGGCTTCCGCGGAGGCGGAGAAGGCTGAAGCGATGTCATCGAGGATCGACAGGCTGGAGTCCCTCAGGCCCGCATACGGGCTGGTCGAAGAGCTGTCCCGCAAGGCTGCGGACACGAAGGCCATGGCAGACAGGTGCAGGATCGAGCTGGAAAAGCAGATCGACCGCCAGTCGATGCTGAAGGCTAAGCTATCCGACACGGAGAGGATCATCGTAGAAGGACAGTCGTCCCATGGGAAGCTGGCCGAGGCCAAGGCCGAGCTGGAAAGATGCGAAGGATCCAGATGCAGGCTGGAGCGCGTGCGCTCCATGATCAACGAAGCCAAGGCCTTGCGCAAGGACCTCGAGCCGGCTAAGGAATACCAGGCATCGCAGCTGTCGAAGCTGAGCGTCGCCCGTGCATCGTACTCTGCGGAGGAGTCCAAGTTCTACATGTCGCAGGCGGGACTGCTGGCATCCCAGCTCCGGCCCGGCTGCCCTTGCCCCGTATGCGGGTCAACCGAGCATCCATGCAAGGCCGTGCCCGTGGAAGGCGTGCTGACCAAGGACGGGCTGGACAGGCTGAGGGACGAGTGCGAAGGCATCGCCTCCCGCATCGAGAAGCTGTCCGTCGACATCTCGTCGCTGTCCTCCCATCTGGAGTCTTTGGAATCGTCTATCGTCGAAGAGGCATCAGCCGCCTTCGGCGATATGTCGGACGTCCGTGAATGCGAGGATGCCGTCATGAAGGGCATCGCCGAGGCCAAGACAAAGGCGGATCTCCTGAAGAAAGCCGTCGACGACGAGAGCCGCCGCATAGAGGTGCTGGAGGAATCCATGAAGGTGAAGGTCCAGCTGAACGCGGACCTGGAGACGGCCGCCGCCGGCATCTCGGAGCTCACAGAGAAGCAATCCAGGCTGGCCAAAGACCTGGCCGGGTTGGAGTCCGAGCTGTCCGTGAGGAAGGCCGAGATGCAGTTCGGGGACCTGGCATCGCTCGACAGGGAGATCGCGTCCCTGAAGTCGGAGAGGCAGGCCATCCGCGAAAGGGTGGAAACCGTCCATAGGAAGCTGCAATCTGCGAGGGAGGAGCTCGCCAGGGCTTCGGCGGCGAGCGAGCAGCTGTCCGAGAAGATCATGACCGCATCTGCAAGGGCAGAAGAGCTCCATGCCGAGATGGAATCCAAGCTATCCGCCATGGACATGTCTCAGGACAGGTGCAGATCGCTCCTCTCCATGGAGACGGGCATAGCCGA
>CAVKKO010000147.1:0-4848 GCA_963656905.1 Bacteroidaceae bacterium
TCAGGACGTTCTTGTAGCCTATGATCGAGCGGCTGTCGGTCCAGTTGGATCCGACTGGGATGATGGCGTAGTTGGATCCGGAGGAGGTACGGTCCTGATTCCTATCGATGATCAGTTTCAGGTCGGCCTTGTTTTGATGCTCCTTCAGGCGGGTGATGGTCTCGGATATGGCCTTGTCTCCCTCGTTCCCCCTATACCAGAGACGCGGGGTCATCTGGATTCTGCACATGCCGTCGGTTCCGCCGATGCTGAATCTGTACTGTCCGTCCGGCTTCTTGTAGTCGGGGAATGCTTCGAAGAATCTATCGGCGTTGAGGGTGTATCCTCCGCTCTCGTCCGATTTACCCAATGTCACGGAGAAAGTGACCTCTGTCGGTTTGGATTGAGGTTCCGATGAGATGAATCTGCCGTATTCCTGAGCGAGTTTCGTCTTCCCGGTACCGCTGCCACCGCTCAGAACGAGGAACTGTTTCGCTTTCAGAGACAGGAGGAAGTCCTCGATGAGGCGGGTATCGTATGAGAGGCCGTGTCTGTGAAGATAATCGAAGAAGGATCCAAAATCGGTCTTTGCAGATGGTACGGTCGTCACAACGGGCCCTTCGTCGTCAGAATCCCTGGGTCTCATATCTTTTAGAGAGTTCCAATCGTACCCTTCCGCCAGCGCCTTCTTTCCCATGTCTGTTATCTGTCTGTAGCCTCTCCGGGTGATTTTCAGGAAGCCGTCGTTGGTGAGGCTCGTCAAGGCCCATCTCAACGTGTATCTGAACTTGCTCTCATTCTTCCCGTTGTACTGTGTACGGTTGATTTCCGGATCGAGATTGAGGATACCGATTACGCTTTCGACGATCTCATCTACCGATTTCTCGGACCCATCGACCAGGACCCGCATAATGGGTTCGTAGAGTTCCTTGTTTCTGGGTACGATATTTCCATCGGCGGCCATAGAGCAGCATAGTTCAGATCGTATTAAGCTATGTTCTAAGAGTCTTCGGGAGGACATCAGTTATCAGATTTTAGGGTCCAGAGTCAACACATAGATAGGATACCGTGCGTATGTGACCGATATCATGCCCCGGAAGACCACGAGACGCAGAGGCGACCCCCTCGACGATGATAGGAGGATGAGGCCGTATGACAAGAAGGATGAGGAATCAGTCCTCCAGCATGCCTCGCTGCTCTCCGGGAAAAGGCTCAGGGATTTCGTCACGACGGGGGAGATCGTCGAAGGCGGGGTCAACACGAAGGGGATCTTCGGACAGGTAGTCGAGGAACACTATTTCCTGTTGGAGAACAACAGCTCGCCGTTGCCGGATTTCAAGGACATCGGGATCGAACTGAAGGTCACGCCGATGAAGGTCAAAGGGGACGGTTACGTCTCGAAGGAGCGTCTCGTCCTCGGCATCATCAATTACGACGAGGTCCCGGAGCGCGGATTCAGGATATTCGAGGACAAGGACTCCCGTATCCTGATTCTGTTCTACCTCTGGGAGGAGAACAAGGACATCTACGATTACGAGTTCCTCAAGGTTGTCGACTGGAGGCCTTCGCCTGAGGAGATGCGCATGATCCGTGACGACTGGACGGTCATAGAGGGTTACATCATGCGCGGGGAGGCCCATCTCCTCTCGGAGAGGCATACGAAGGTCCTTGCGGCATGCACCAAGGGTGCCGGCCACGGGAGGGATCTCAGGACCCAGCCTTTCTCCTCCGAGCTCGCCAAGCAGCGTGCACTGTCACTGAAGGCTTCTTTCATGACGACCCTGTTCAACACCAGCATCGACATAGGAGGGTTCTCGATGGGTGGAGGGGATGCCGATTCCATCTCGCTCTTCCACGGTGATTGGGCCGAGGAGGAGACGTTCGAGGAGCACGTATTGGCCTATTACGACCCGTTCGTCGGCATGACCTGCTCCGAAATCGAGGAATCCCTCGGGGTCGAATTGAACGGCGGTTCGAAACAGTACTACTACACATTGTCCCTGGCAATGGCCGGTGTATCCGGGAAGAAGCATGCGAAGGAACTGGAACAGGCCGATATCACGGTCAAGACCGTACGCATACGCACCAACGGTAAACCGAAGGAGAGCATGTCGTTCCCCTACATCCGCTTTGACGAGATGGTCGAACAGACCTGGGAGGAGAGCGATCTCCATGGACAGCTGGACCATGAGTTCTTCTCGCCCGTGTTCTCGTTCACGGACGAGGACACCAGCAGACAGGGGAGGAAGGACCTCGTCTTCGAAGGCGCGTTCTTCTGGTCCATGTCCGATAACGATTTCATCATCGCGGAACAGGTCTGGGAGGAGACCAAGGCCAAGGTCCTGGCTTGGGATTTCGACCATTTCGTCAAGGCGAGCGACGACCGCATCGTTCACATAAGGCCGCATGCCCGTGATAGCGACGACATGGCGACGTACTGCGGCAGGAAGGTCAAGAAGGTCTCGTTCTGGTTGAACGATTCATACATACGGAAGGTCGTCGACGAGAACCTCGGTCGTCGTCGCCGAGGAACTCCGCGAGCGAGCGTTGGACACCTTCGGGGTCCTTCTTGATCCTGCACTCCCATATCGTCAGGACCTTCCAGCCGGCGGATTCCAGTTCCGCGGTCTTCTCCCTGTCGCGTTCGACGTTCCTGGAGAATTTCGCGGACCAGAAATCCTGGTGGGATCCCGGGAGCGGGAGGTCGCAGATGGGGCACCGGTGCCAGAAACAACCGTTCACGAATATCGCCAATCTGCGCCCTGGATACGCGATGTCGGGATGTCCCGGGGCCCCTTTCCAGTTCAGTCTGTAGCCTGGATGCCCCATCTCGCGCAGCATCCTGCGTACTGTCATCTCCGGGCCGGTCCCTTTGCCCTTGTTGGACCTCATGGACCTGGAGACCGCCGCATTGACGGGAGGGGGGTTCCTGTCGTCGGTCATCCGTCTCGTACCTGATGATCTGGTCGCCCATCTTCTTGATGAGGTCCACGACGAGGGCGTTCCCCATGGTGAAATAGCGTTGCCTGTCTGTCATCCCCTCCGTCCAGCCCGGTTCGAAGCCGTTCATGCGCTCGCATTCCTCAGGCGAGAGGGTGCGCAGGCGACCCGTGTGCGGGTCCTTGATGAGGTGGCTGCTGCGGTTCCTTGTCCCTTCGGAGGTGAGCATCGTCCTCCCGGGTCTGTCCAGCGGGTCGGGATAGGGTATTCCGCCTTCGGAATACACATAGGTGTAATCCGTCCCCTTCTTGGTCCTGACAATCTTCTTGGGACCTTTCATGTATTTCCAGACTTCCAGTTGTTCTTCGTCCTGGTAGCATGAGGGTGGTACCTCGTCCTGCAGGATATTCCCTAAGGTTTCATGCGGGCCATTGTAATTGGGGACCGTCTCGCACGTGAACACATCCGAGCCGACCATGACCCCAGAGTTCCAGATTGTCCCGGTGAACGTGTCGGACACGACCTGCAAATCTGGATACACCAGGGGTCCGATGTCGAACCTGTTCGTGCGTTTCTGGGGGACGCAAGGCTCGACTGGGAATTCTATCGAGAAGAAACCGGTCCTTGTGATGCGGTCCATGGGCATGGAGCCCTCGAGTTCTGTATAGTGCGGGAGGTCGTTTCTGCAGGCGAATATGAACGTGCGGCGGCGGCGTTGTACCATGCCGTAATCGGCGGCGTTTATAACGCGCCATTCCACGGAATAGCCCTGTTCGCTCATGCAACGCAGGATGATACCGAAATCGCGCCCTCTCTGCGAGGTCGGGGATTTCAGCAGGCGGTCGACGTTCTCGAGCAGGACGTATTTTGGTTTGTGTGTCTCGATGATGTCGCGTATGTGCCACCAGAGGACTCCTTTCTTCCCTTCTATGCCTTTCGCGTTGGTCGAAGCCACGGAGTAGTCCTGGCAGGGGAAACCCCCGACGAGGAGATCGAACCCATCCTCTATGTCATATTTCGCTATGGCGATGTCCTCATTGACGTTCTTGGAACCCGTACCGCCGTAATGGTGGTCGTAGCAGTCGAAGGCGAACTGGTTCTTCCTCCCGGGTTCCCACTGGTTGGCCCATACAGTCTCGAAGCGATTGGAGGATCTTTCCAGACCGACCCTGAATCCGCCTACGCCGGCGAACAGTTCCACCGTCCTCAACATATGGTCCATGCACCCCTCATCCCATTCTATTATTTTTTGGTATCGATCTTCATATATGATACTGTAGTCTGTATAAGCTGTTCTCTTCCCGTTTGATTCATGAGATATGGTGTCGGCAGGAGCGGTCGCTCAGATACTATGGTCTCTCACACATTGGGAATATGGTAATATAAAAATCGATATTATACAATATTTAGTAAGATAATATCAAACCAAGGATATAAAACTAGAGAACGATTCCGTGCCAGGATTGATACGATATCACCAAAGCATTCTCTTTTGATTTCTGGGACCATTGAAAACGACCTGGGGACCATCAGAGAGGCTTTAGACAGGGGTTTGAAGGTGATATTGCTGACACACGATTCATCCGCTGATATGTTGGAACGGGATTATCCTGGTCATATGTCCAATCACATACTCCAGATATTCGATTATGCCGGTGACATATCGTTGAAGATACTGGATGGTGACATCGAAGGCGTCGAGGACGACCTCAAGGGTTTATCCGAAGCGGTCCCTCTTTTCAATTACGAACAATTCGTGGTAGAACACAGCAGGGATAGGAATATAATCATAACGGCCAGCGCAGGTACTGGGAAGACTTCCGTGATGATCGACCGTATCCTGTATCTTATCGATGTGGAGGATGTGGATCCATCGGAAATCACTATGATAACCTTCACGAACGAGGCCACGGACCAGATGATGTCCAG
>CAVKKO010000148.1:0-2832 GCA_963656905.1 Bacteroidaceae bacterium
CAACAGCCTGATCATCCTGCCGATGACCTTCCTGTGCGGGACGTTCTTCTCCGTGGACAGCCTGAGCCCCGTGTTCCAAGCCATCCTCTACTGCCTCCCGCTGACCCATGCCAGCGAGTGCATAAGGGCGTCCGCCCTGCCGGACTACATCCCGGACTTCCCCTGGATCTCCCTGGCGGTGCTCATAGCCTTCGGCGTCGCGTTCTTCGTGCTGGACTGGTGGCTGCTGAAGACCCGCAAGGTCTGAGGGAAAACTTCTGATCTCTGCGGGGGAAGGGGCTCAGCTGCCCCTGACCCCGTGCATCAGCTCGTCGATGATGTACATCGCGCCCTGCATCCCGAACACCGGACGGGGGATGATGTCGTCCAGCCCCATGGACGACTGCCCTATGGGGATCCCGATCCTGCAGGAGCCGTTCTCCTGCATGACCAATGCCGTTATGCCTTCGCAGAGGACGACATCGGAATCCTCGGGCTCCCTGCCGAAGGCGCAGGCGTAATCCGCCTCTTCCAGGAACTTCCGAAGAGCATCCGTGGAATCTTCATCGGACCCGGGATCGACTGCCACTGCGACAGGGGCCATCCCCAGATAGCCGTAGAGCCACTCGGTCAACGGCCAAACGACCGACGAAGTACCCGCGACGGAGAACGTCAGCCCCCTTATGCGGAGGGCGTTGTACTTCAGGCCGACCATCTTCCTCCGGACCATCGACTCGGCATCGTCTATCCTCTTCAGCGGAACGGACGGGTCGCATCCTGCTGCTTCGGCCATGGCCTTCGCCCAGGCGCGTGTGGCATCGAACCCCACCGGAGCGCCCATCGGGGAGCGGACCACCTTCACGCCCATCTTCTCGTAGTAATCGGACAGCTCGACGCAGGGCTCGGGGCACACGACCATAGCATATTCCGCCTCGACAGACCTCTTCAGATCCTCCACTGATGCTCCGGCACCCGGAGCGCACAGCACCTCCAGGCCCATGCCCTCCAGCAATCCGGACAGCTCGTCCCGGGCGAACCTCCAGTCCTTGTCCATTATCGTCAATCCGAGCAGGATGACCGATCCCTTGCGGGCCTCCCTCCTCTCCGGAGCGAGATGCTCCATGACCATCCTCAGCGTCAGCCCGTAGCACTCCTGCATGGGCATGGACACCATGGAGGCGTCGATGTGCAGCGCACGGCCGGAGAGCATCCTTCCGGCTATCGCCTTGTCATGGTCGTCCCCGATCAGGGCCGCTCCGGGAGAATCGATGGTGACTATGAGCTTGGGATCAGTGGAGTCCACGACCCCCAGGCCCTCGTCCAGCTTGTAGGACGCGCCGTTGATGTAGTCGTACTCGTCCAGATAGGTCGCCGGAACCCTCGGATAACCGTTGAAGTAGGGCATCATCATTGGGCCGTCGTCCTCCCTCGGCATCACTGCCGAAGAATGGACCATGAGCCTGACCCTGCAGCCTCCCGGCCCGTGGAGGAACGCCACCGCGTCCTCGATGCTCTCCACTGCCATCACCGCTCCGTCCAACCCGTCAGGCAGCGTCCTCACAGCCTCAGCCCCCTCTTCCAGCCTTCCTCCTGCGGAAGGCGCATGACGTTCTCCAGATACTGCGCGTACTTCAGGGTGGGCTCCACGCCCAGCCCCACCTTCCCGACCCTTGCGAACCTGCACTTGCCGGACGTGCTCCGGATTATGTCCCCTATCAGGAGGTCCGGATGCAATGAGTCCAGGTCGGCGCAGAGCATCTCGTCGGTGTACTCCTCTGTGACCATATCCATGTGGCGTGTTATCGAGGTGATCCTCTTCCTGCGGGTGTTCGGCGACAGCCCTATGCGGCATATCTCCACGCCCAGATCGAGCAGAAGATCCACCAGCCAATCGAAGTTCGTGCCCATCTTGAGCACGATTATGGCCTTCCTGCCCTCGAAGCGGGAGCGGTGGGAGGCGACGAAATCATCGTAGATCTTCTCTGCATGCCTTATCTCCGCATCTGCCGCATCCATGCGGGACGTGGCCTCCCCCAGTGACCTCAGCCATTCCTGGTAATCGTACAGCCCCACGGGGACGGCCTCCGGGAACGGCTCCCTGCCGGTCCTCCTGCGGAGGATCTCCGCCAGCTCCCTGCTCTGAGGCGTGTCGCTGACCATCATGTCCAGCGATGCGCGGCAGTATCCCACCACATCCTCTGAAGAGCACTCGTCCAGGAACCTGCAGTTCTCCTTGAGCCCGAACCTGGCCAGCATCTCAACTATCGCTCTCTTAGACTCAGTGGTGTGGAGGTCGAAGAACGAGCTCCCGATCAGGTTCACATATCCCGGCTCCGGCTCCACCGAGAGGTCGATGGACTCCGCCATGGCCTCGGCTGCCATCATGAAGCCGTCGGTGTACTCGCCGGTGATGTCGCCGTCCGCAGGGACCAGGTCTATCCTGACATCGGGATGCCTGGCTGAGAGCTCATCGATGACCTTTCCGCAATCGTCCCCGATTATCCCAGGCATGCAGGTGGTCACCACTGCTATCCAGCGGAACCCTTCGGATATCGTCTCCTCCAGCGTGCGCTCCAGCATGTCGTTCCCTCCGAACACCGAGGCAGTGTCGTCCATCATGGTGCACCTGAGGTTGTGGGTGGGCTTTGCATCGTATATCCCGCGCATGTAAAGGTCCAGGACAGCCTTCGAACGAGACGTGTCCATCATGTACAGGCAGCACCCCGGCCCGTGGATCACGACGGCGACGTCTCTCATCTTCATGTAAGCGGACACCGCGCCGTATGCCGAGCAGGAGCTCATGACCGTGGAGTCCTTGATCGAAGTCCTGGACCCCGTGCATGCGGCGCATCC
>CAVKKO010000148.1:3529-4764 GCA_963656905.1 Bacteroidaceae bacterium
GTCTGGGGCCTCCCGCCGAGGAGCAGCCTCGTGGAATCGTGCTTCGGGTCGCAGCCCACCTGCATGACCTCCATCCCTCTGGACGAGAGCGCGAAGGAGATGTTCGCCGACATCGTGGACTTGCCTATGCCGCCTTTCCCGTAGACCGCGACCTGATACATTCTGAGCACCTGGACTGGAATCGCGGACCTGGTATTTACGCATGGATGTATCCTCCAATGTCAATCATCGGATGTTCTGCCCGTAGATGTCTCCGAGTTGTTTAAATTATTTCAAACTGAAAATAGTGCAAACATCACTCGTTTATTTATATATTAGATTATAAGAACATGACTTGTTTGCATGATTTCATATAAGAAAAAGTGCATAGGAATCCTGTGCACACATTTGACTACAGCTTCCTGAGGGACATAGCCATCACCCCCGCCTTCGCGAATCGGCTCGTCCACATCGAGAGCATGAGGGCCAAGAGCTCCGCGTTCCTCGAGGATAATCCCGGAACGGCGAAGGACATGGCAGGGCTGGCCATGGCCATGTCCACGGTGGATTCCAACGAGATAGAAGGCATATCGACCGAGAGCTCCCGTGTGTTCGGCCTGCTGGCGGGGATGGTCCGTCCTCGGGACCACAACGAGTACGAGATCCTCGGATACAGGGACGCCCTGGCCAGGATCCACGAAGGCCACGGCTCCATGGACCTGGACGAGGACACCATCCTCAGCCTCTTCGGGACACTGACATCCTACACCGGTGCAGATGCGGAATACGAGACAAGAGACAATGAGATCATCTCGAGGGACGGCTCCGGGAGGATCTCCAGGAGGGTGAAGACCGTCCCCCACGGCCAGGTCGAGGACTGCATGTTCCAGCTCATCGGAGCATACAAGGAGGCCAGGGACGACGCGGGCATACCCGGGATCATGCTGATCCCCTGCTTCATCATGGACTTCCTGAAGGTGCATCCGTTCCAGGACGGCAACGGCAGGATGTCCCGCCTCCTGACCGTGCTGATGCTCTACCAGGAAGGGTTCGACGTGTGCTCGTGCGTGTCGCTGGAGTCCATCATCAACAAGTCGAAGGGAGACTACTACGACGCCTTGGAACAGTCGGGAGAGGGTTGGTTCGACGACCTTTCCGACTACGGGCCGTTCATCGACTACATGATCGGAGCGCTGTTCCTCGCATACAGGGAGATGGACCTCCGGATGGCGGCATGTGTCGGCAGGGACAGCAAG
>CAVKKO010000149.1:0-4725 GCA_963656905.1 Bacteroidaceae bacterium
GTATACATCGATGGGACGGATGTCTCGACGATGGATCTGAAGGCCCTCTCCAAACGCATCGCATTCGTCCCCGCCGGGGCCAGTGAGGCGTTCTCTCTCAAGGTGATCGACGCCATCCTGCTGGGTTGCAGCCACGGGAGGGGGTGGAAGCCTTCGAGGAGGGAGATGGACCTCGCATACAAGGTCATGGACCTGCTCGACATCGAAGATCTGGCGATGCACGATGCATCCGAGCTCTCGGCTGGACAGCACCAGAAGTTGGCCATAGCCAGAGGTCTAATCCAAGGGACCGACATCATCATCCTCGATGAACCGACGTCCAATCTCGATATCCGCCACCAGGTGTTCGTCACGGAGATGCTCCAGCAGATATCCAAGAAAGCGGGCAAGATGATCATCATGATCAGTCACGACATCAACATGGCGTCCAGATTCTCCGACAGGGTCATAGTGATGACTAGACCGGGCGTGATCTATGATTCAGGGGACTCGGCTGAGGTCATCACCGAGGAGATGATGTCCAACGTGTACGGGGTGGGGTGCGAAATCATGGAACGTCGCGGTCGCCCCCTGGTCATTGTGGATTCGGCCCTTCCGAACGAGTGATCACAGCCCTTGGAAAATCTCGTCGAGCAGATACAGGCAACCATCGCATGCGAAGAGCTGACGCGGAACGAACATCGTACGGGACATCTTCAGGAATTCCAGAGGTATCCCTCTGACATCCTTCCTGCCACTGCGATTCACCTGTTCGGTCAGATAACCGTCACCGAACACGAAATCGCATGAATCCAGATGAGAGATGTCGCACCTCGTCATCCCGAGATAATCCTCGAGCCAATCGGACAGGATGTCCTCGACCGAACGGACGGAGGACACACAGAAAGTCCTGTCCTCCAGGGAATCCTTCAGATAGGCTCCCCTGATCGTGGCCGAAGCGGACTTAGACCTCCTGCGGATGATCTCCACGGCCGGCCTCGGGTCCTTCCCCATCGCTTCGCAGATACGGACGACCCACTCCGCTGTGAAAGTGAATCCGATAGGCACCGTCCCCTCCGTATCGATCCCGTTCAACCCGCGCGAGGTTAACGTCTTCATCGATGCATCGACGAATTCGGACACGATGCTCGTACAGAAATCCCCGCGACGGATTCCGTTCAGATCCGAGAAGCTCCCGCCGCACCCCGGGGTGGCGACCACATCGATCCCGCAGATGGCGAAGAGCGCCCTCAGCTCTCCGACCGAACCGCGCCATCCGATGTACGACGGAGGGCATCCGAGGAGGCACAGTCTCGGAGTTCCTTCAGCGATTGCCGGTTCGTCCGAACGTCTGATGATCTGGGAAACCGCATCGTCGTATCCCCTGACGAAATCGATCCCGTCGTAGAGATTCTTCATATGCAGCACGGGAACCCCGCAATCGTTGCGGAGCCTCCCCCTCGTATCGCCCGTCATCGATGCGCCGGGCGAATCTATGACGGTTATCAGTCTGTATCCTTCCCCGTTCATGGCTTCGACGGCTCTCCTGACGCGTTCAGTCGAACCGAATATGTAGTCCTCGTCCTCGATGAACATGCATTCGGTGCGCGAATCCATGCGCCCCTCCGTTGCACCGACGCATCTCCTGGAGTAACCTGCATCCATGTTGTAGCATCCGCGGGGCCCGTTGAATATCGTGACAACGTCCTCGAACGACATACTGGCCATGACGGATGCCAGAATGCTATCCGGCTCGTACCTCCCGATCGCGTATCCTCTCTCCATCCGGCGCTCCCCCTCCTCATCATACGGTCGAATTTGTTCAGGAATCTCACGCACCCTTGGGTCCCCGGGCCGGGATGACCCTGTTTCAGGAGCGGAACTGAGAAACGGACGCGCCCGTCATCCGATGAAACGGCCTTTTCCGATAAGTGATGCTGCGATATCCGCGATGGACCCAGGTCCGTATCTGAGACTATGATGTCCGGTTCGAAGGAACTCAACACTTCCGACAACGAGTCCGGATCAGCCGCATCCCTTGTCCCGACCCCGGGATGTCCGCGGGAGAACATGGAGTTGTATGGCGTCATGTTCGACACGACGGCAACCTCCGCGTCGAAGGACTGCAACGTCTCGACCAACCAATCTATACGATCCGTATCCTCGTGGTACACCAGGACTCTGGAACCTCCATACCCGGAACAACAGGAAATGGCGTCCTCCTCCGCGGTCCTGGCAGCCTCCAGCCTGACGTTGAGCGAATCCTTCGGCTCGAACATACTCTGCATCTCATCAGCCCAACGTTCGTACGTCCCAACGCCCACAGGAGCGTATATGCGACGACGATTGCCTCCGATGGCTCTGCGTATATGCTCCAACGACGTGTCCGATATGTAATCATCGATAATGGACATGTCGCATGCCGCTTCGCCCATCCTCCTGATTGCGCCCATATCCGATCTGTAGAGATACCTGCAGTTGACATCTACCTTGAAATCCGACAGCAACCCGATGATCCGATCGTCGATGGTCTCGCGGAAGGCTTCGAAGTACCTCTCCGCGACTATGTTGACGGAATCGCTCATCCCGCGAGGACCCTCGATATACTCGCTCAGGATCTCGGACGACTTCACGAATCCGTCCTCCCAATCCCCAGTCATGTTCCCGTTCGTCTCCGCGCATCTCACTATGCACCCGGGATTGACGTGCTGGATTCTTCTGCAGATGTCGGAACACGGGTCGCCGATGATCCCGGGGACGCAGGTCGTGACCGCGAATACGTTCCTCCAACCAGACCTCAACAGATCGTCTATCCTGTCCGACAGGGACTGGACACCGCCGAAGACCGCCACCTCCTCTGTCAGATCGGTGCATGACATGCGACAGGACTGGAACGGCCTGAACGAATCGGAGAACCTGACCTTCTCGGACTCACGGTTGTTCTTGAAGGTGAACATCATGTTCTGGCAGTTCCGCGAACCATGGACCACCACGGTCGCATCCTCGACGGACATGAATCCCAGGGCGGCCCCGTACGCCGCGCAGGATGTCGTCCTCCTTTTCATGATTGGAACCCGGCCGATGGCCGGGAAAGGGTTTCAAACGGAATCTGCGACGCTGAACGGACTGAGCGTCGGGATAGTCTTCACATCGACGTCCATCAGCGTGTACTTGTCGTAGTACTCCTGGAGGAGCTCCCACCCATAGTCCTCGTCGTAGACATCGGGCCATATCATGGAACCGAGAAGGACCACCCCCGCGATTCCCGGAACGGGTCCGTATGACTCGTAGGCGATGCAGAACACCTTGTTGTTCTTGAACGCCTGAGTGTCCTTGTATACCTCAAAGAATGGCTTGAGGACGTCCATGATCTCATCCTTGGTCATGTTCTCGTTGACCATTCCCCAGGAGCTGATTATGATATTATCAGGATCCTTGGCGATGATGGACTCGATGGTCACCTCGATGAACCCGGAGGAGAAGTCCTTGTAGTACACGTCCTTGAGCGGGAGGATCTCGACACTGTTGTTGCATCCGGACGCCCAGTTCTTGGTGCTCGTGGTCATGATCCACGTGGTGGATGAGGACCCCAGCGCCTGGGACTCGTATTCGGGCATCACGTAGGTCTCCTCGGGGGCGGATTTGCTGTCGACGTAGCTCTGGACCTTGTCCACATAAGAGATGAACTCGTAAGCGCGGTCCTCGCAGCCCAGCATGATCCCCAGGGTCAGAAGGGAGCCGTACTTGTCGCAGCTGTATGCCTCGGTGTGATTGAGGGTCAGGTTAATGCCGTCAATATACGACCCGCCCTTGGACACATTGTCCTTGATCGTATCGATCCTGCTCCCCGCATAGCCGAAGATGACATCGACATCGTTTTTGTCGATGGCGTCGATCAGAGCCTCCGCATTCTCGCGGGGGTCGCCGACATTCTTCATCTTGTAGAGTCCGGGGTATTTCGTCTGGGTGCTCGAATCGATACTGATCGTCTGATCGTCCGCGGCGACGCACCTGTCGTAGCATCCAAGGACGATGGCCGCATCGAGGCCGTAGCTGAAGTTGACGGCGATGTTCCCCTTGATCGGATACTTTATGGAGTCGACCTTACCCTCCATGGTGTAATAATACATCGTCGAATTCTCCTTGTCGATGAACTTCTTCAGGAGGTCCACATCGGCCTGTGTGATGTATCCATCCGCGTTGGTGTCGGCGAAGGGGTTGGCCGTCTTGTCCCATGTCGTTTTCCCGTCTATGATCGACTGGATGAAATCCACGTCATATTGGTCGAGGTAATCGTCATTGTTCGCATTCCCATATATCACCAACCGTCCAGTCTCCACGATCTCCCTGTCTTCGGAATCGTGGGACAACGAAACGGCGGCGATTGCGGCGGCTGCGATAACGATGACCACCACGATAATCGCTAAGATTTTGTCGTTCATTCTACCACTTGGATGATACATCCAACCTATCAATCCTGCTGTTTGTATATAACGACGCAGTAGACGTAACATAGAGCTGTAAGGTCCAATCTGTAATCCCACTTCGAGACCTGTTATCAGATTAATCGCGTACTAAATCAGTATCATATATCCCGATTGAACAATAGTTCTCCGAACGGAACATGCCTCTGCACGACAGCTTCTCTTTCATCCCGTCCCCCGGAATCATGCCCTTTTCCTCACATCCCTACCGAACGACGGCTGTCCGTGCTCTTATATCCCGGATGTTTGAGCGGGGATGGGG
>CAVKKO010000150.1:0-4699 GCA_963656905.1 Bacteroidaceae bacterium
CTGACCTTCGTGTCGCTCCATCCCATGAACGAGAGGAACCATCCGTACATGTCGGCCTTGGTGCCGTACTTGTAGAACGGGAGCTCGCCCTCCGCGCCCTTGCCCTCGATGGTGTACTCGATGTAGTTGCCTTCGTCGGTGCTGCCGCTGCTGACGCTGTACTCGCAATCGGAGTAGAAGGTCTTCAGCATGGCGTCTGCCAGCGCTTCGTTGGCGGTGCTGCCCTCTCCGGCGACCCAGAACCCTTCCCTCTTCTGCGATTCGGTCAAGGGGAGGTCCCTCAGCCAGGAGGTGGCATCCCACTGCTCCTGGACCTTGATGAAGAACCAGACCTTGCACTTGACCTGGATGTCGGGGGCGGAATAGGTCGTGTTCCCCTGGTCGTCCTTGGTCTTCTCAGCGTATCTGACGGCGAGGCTCGCCCCGTCGTGCGTTGCCTTGGTGACATCGGCCACGGTGCTCCATCCTCCGGGCGATGCCCACTTGAAGACGGCCCATCTGTGGTCCGTATCGTTCTTGATGCCATCGACAGATGTTATGTTGCCGTTGGAGGCGAACACGACATCGTGCCCTGCGAGGGCGTCCTGGATCGCCTCCTTGATCGTGGTCCCGGTCCCCGCGGCCGCCTCTCCGGCGACGGTTCCGTCGTCCAGATAGACGTTCGCTTCGAAGGGCTGGGCCTTCTTGCCGTTATCATCATTATCATGGCCCGAAGATCCGAGCCCGACCGCCGCGGCCACTGCGATGACGACCACTACGACGGCCGCCAATCCGATCATGACCTTCTTGTCCATCCCTCATGCCCCCGTGTACTTGGAAAGATCGGTCCCTCCCGCAATGGAGAATGTCAGCTGCATGCCGGTGGAGGAGCTGTTGCCCTGGACGTCCAGGCTCAGTATGCCATCGGAAACGGTCCCGCTCAGGGACACGACTTTCAGGTCACTCCCTTCCTTCACGCAATAGTAGACAGCGACCGTCTTGCCGTTCAGCTTGGTGCCGACAGGAAGGTCCACGCGGAACGTCTGGTTCCCGTCTATCCCGTCGCCGTAGAGCCCCAACGTGAAGACTTCGGACCCGGATCCGGCGGCTTCCCTGAGAAGGGTGAGCTCCTTGCTGGCGACGCCGGTGGGCATCTTGGCGAAGGTGACCTCCGCGTCTTCCGGGATGATGCCGGTGACCTTGACTCCGTCTCCGACTGTCCTCTTGCCGTTCTCGGTCCAGGATGCCTTCAGGACGATGCCGTGGTCCAGACTGTAGACGTCTCCGGTCTTGTACTGCTTCCCGTCGCAGAACCACCCGACGAATGTGTATCCGGACTTCCTCGGTGTCGGCAGATCGGGTATCTCCTTGGTCTCGGTGACCTCGACGTACTGCTCCGAGGACTCCCACTTGATCGTGCCTCCGTCTGCATCGAACGTGATCCTGCTGTCCTTCAGCCATGCGGCCTTCAGGGACAGGTCGGAGCTCACGACGGAATGCTGCGGGATGTACTCGGTGGATCCGGAGAACCATCCGGCGAAGGTGTATCCGTCCCTCACGGGCGTCTTGACATAGCCCATGATGCCGGAGCGGGCGACCTTAATCGATTCTACAAATGATCCGCCGTTGGAATCGAACGATACTGTGAACTGTGAGACTAGCACGGCCTCCAGGACCATGTCGCCTTCCACGCGGTCGGCGCTCAGGTCCCATGCCTTGCCGTTGCACGTCCATCCCTCCAGGGACTTCCCGTCCGGGATGTCCACGGGCGGGACCAGGACGGTCGACCCGATGAGAATACGGGTGTCGATTTCGTAGGAGCCTGCCTTGAAGGTGACCGTGCGGTAGAGGCTCTGCAGAGTCTCGTATCCTGTTATCGAGGCCCTGTCCTTCTCGGACAATGCGGAATATCTGGATTCGGCACGGAGCACGTCGGCGGGATTGACATTGCCCTCCGAGGACGCTTCGATTATCCTGTCCACGGCCTTGTTCAGATCTGATGCCCCATAAGACCTCGAGACGTCCCCGTAGCAGAACAGGGTGGAGTCGTTCCTTATGAGGAGGTACCCGTCAGGGGAGATCGTGAAGCTCTGGTACGCGAACTGCTCGACGCTGGGCCTCAGCGTGAATACTATATCGGCGCGCGTCTGCCCGGGCGAGTCCCTGAGGCAGAATATCTCGGCGTATCCCTTGGTGCTGTCCATGGATTCGCCGGCGAGGACGTGGCCGTACTCTATCAGGTAGATGTACACCGTGCCGTCGTCTGCTGTGGAGTATGCAGTGGTGATGCTGGCGGTGCCCTTGGTCTGGAGGCTGCTGACGGAGTAAGCCAGGCTCATGGTCCCGTCCGAAGCTATGTCCAGGACTGTGAAGGGCTCGTTGGATCCCATGGTGGAGCCTCCTCCGCCTATGTAGAGCCTGCCGTTCCAGACTATCGGGATGGACTGCGTTCCGCCGTCCTTGACGCCGGACATCCAGACCTTCTCCGAGGATCTGTCGAACCTTCCGTCGGTGCCGACCTCGAACGAGCGGATCGTCAGGGTCTTGCCGTTGCTCGCATCCGGATCGATAACGTCCCTGTCGGTGACCCTGTTGAGGGCGAAGTACACCCTCCCATCGCAGGATCCGGGGCCGGACGTGCAATATTCCCTGTCGAACTGCATGCTGTCGATGACCGCTCCGGTCTCTAGGTCCACAGAGTATGCCGTGGCGCCTCCCGTGTCGTATCCCTTCTCGACGATCACGCAGGACTGCCCGAAGAAGGCGGGGGCCATGTTGTACCACCCTTCGCCGTCCACTTTCCAGCGTGCGGATACGGCTTCATCGGACCTTCCTGTGTCCTTGTCTTCGGTGTCGAAGCAGGCGAACTCGCCATAATATGTTCCGAAGAGCACCTTGCCGTCATGGTAGACGATGGCGCCCTGCACCTCTCCTCCCGAGACAGGCTCGGACACGAAAAGCTGCTCCAAAGTGTCCGCATCGTAGGCGCGAAGGATAGTGTAGCTTCCGCTGAGCGCAGGAACGAATATCTTCCCGTCGCCGTAGGCCAGGGCCATGTTGTAGACGGCGTCGGAAGAGCATCTGACTGATGCGACCTCCTTCCCCGTGGATGTGACAACGCAGCGCAGGAGCCCCTGCTGCCCGTCGTAGAAGTACGTGCGCTCCCCGACGCAAACGGGGGAGCCCGGGGTCCTCCATGTGGTGGAGCCTCCGTCGACCTCGGACTGCACCTTCCACAGCTCCTTCATGCCCGACTTCGATATGGGCGTGACGGAATCGGTGACTCCGGGAGATGTGCTGTTGCCGGTCCAGTAGGACCATCCCGATCCGTCGGAGAAGACGTACGTGATCCTTGTGTCCAGCTCCTTATCTATGTTGGTTCCATCCAGAGCCTTCCCGGCGATGTTGACGGCGCCTTCCTGTGCCTTGATCGTGTATTCCAGCACGGTCCCGTCGGAGAACGTCACCGATATCGTCGAGTCCCCTTCGGGAATGCCGGAGATCTCTATCTTGGAACTGCTTCCCGATCCGGACGCCACGGCGGTCATGCCTTCGGGGCATTTCACGCTGGCGACCTCCCCTCCGAGGACCGAGCAGTCGACCGATGCGTAGTACCGCGTCCCCGTGTGGGAATCGCGGTCCTCGGAATCGGAGCCGTTCCTGTCGTCCCCGTTGTTCAAAACGAAATACGCGCCTGCCCCGCCGACTATTACGACGGCCACGAGGGCCAGGGCGATTATCTTTGCATTCATTCTTCCTCCTCCTATGGAAATGAACTTGGATGTATCATCCAACAGACTTCATGAGAATCCGATGCTGCGCCGCCGTCACCGACGGCCCGCCGGCGGGCATCACAGTTTAGGCTTCAGGTCTCCTGTCTCCTCCCTCAGCACCTGTATGATCTCGAACAGGGCGATACCGGCCGTCGATGCGATCTCGAGGCATCCCTGGCCCGAGATGTACTTCTTCAGGATCCACTTGCGGCGCGTGACATCGGAGGATTCGGGAGACGGCATCGGAGAAGCGCCCTTGGGGGCGCCGTCCCAGTACTTGCTCTTGCATCCGGGGCATATGACGGGCCTGCGCCCGTTGCCGCGGGGGGACCATTCGTGGCCGCAGCGAATGCATCTGCATGTCTCCGGCTTGGTCCTCCATCCGGTCACGCCGCAGTTTGGGCATTTGATGGGCTCCGGCACGCGGCTCTTCCATGCATGGCCGCAACGGGAGCATTGGCAATCGTATTCGGTCACACGGGGCTCATAGCGTCCGTCGTCCTCGAGGCCGAAGCATCCGCCGCAATAAGGGCATCTGCACTGACGGGACAACCTGGTAACGGGCCTCTCCGCAGGAACGTTCCGTTCCGCGGCTTGGAGGGTCATATCCCCCCCCCCGTCTTCCTCATCGCAGTCGTCACGCCTGGCATAGAACCACCCAGTTGGATGTATATGCCATTGTGTATATGGTTATCTATTTTATGTGCATAAACATGCACACTTCTGGATAGTGCTGCGAGACGATCGGTAGAACTGGAACGGATCGTCGGTGAACACGCTGTCGTCGACGGCTATGCCGGAGTCGGAATAGGCGGACATGATCCTGTCGAACGCCATGCGGATGTCGCCGTAAGGGCGGTTCAGATCGAGGGCTATGGCCTCGGGGGACATCCCCGTGAAATGCACAGCCAGGATTATGGCATCCTCCTTGGACAGGCCCAGGCGCT
>CAVKKO010000151.1:0-4671 GCA_963656905.1 Bacteroidaceae bacterium
GATGAGAAGCAGGTTCCGAAATCTATGCCGACGATCATTCTCTTTTCACCTTTCGGATGATCGAACGATGCGAAGGTATTAGGAAAAATTCAGATACGGTCCTATTAGAATTATTACTGTATGTTCCATTAGAGATGGTATTTCGGATGTTCAGACGGTCGTTATAAGGAGATATCAACGGTTCGGACCATTCCCGGTCATGGACGAAGATCCGACGGAACAGAACACGTTCAGATCAAAGCTGATGAACATCCTCTACCACGAATACGGCAGGAGGAACATCAAAGAACATACTGACGGCGAGGTCAGGATCCTTACAGATGACGGAGTCGTCAAAGCCTGGATATATGACGACAATGCCGTTCTCATGTCCACCCTCAAAGATCCAGACGGAGGGATCCTCGCCATACCCAAAGGCGATATCGCCGATTATCTTCCGGATCTGGCAGTCGTGTACATCATCCCCGCCCTCTATGAAACTGTGGACGGCAAGAGCTACGTCCCCCATTACAACTTCATGATACATGACTGCGACACAGATACCCCGGATGCCGTGACCATGGTTGTCGACAAGCTGGCCTTCATGGCGGATGTCGCGTCCAACTACTGGAACGATACGATGTCAGAGCGGAGCCAGAAGAACGAGGATGAATCTGAGGAGCGATGAGATTCGACTCCCTCGGAATTGTAGCAATTTCAGTAAAACAGCCACATATCGGAGGATATCATCATGACAGTCATTGATTATAACAGAGACGAAGAAAGGACGGATACTGAGACAGAACAGGCCATGTTCAGAGAAAGGCTGATGGACATCCTCATCATGGAATACGGCAAGAAGCACGTCCATGAGGATGAAGACGGATACATCGACATCCGCGACGGCACGACGGATGTACGTATCCTGCCAAGCATCAATTACGCCACGATGTACAGTTGCCTAAAGGATACGGAAGGACATATCGTGGCGATTCCGGTCGAGGAGATTGCAGACCATCTCCCGATCCTCGTATCGACACAATACGTCCAACCCTCGATCTACATGAGCGTCCAGAAGAAATATGTCCCCCACTATGCCACATACATCGACAAGTCGGACATAGAGGATGCGGAACGGGTATTATCCTACATCGACAAACTCGACATACTGGCCAATCTGGCCTCCATACATTGGAACGAGGAGATTTCCAAGAAGGACGGGCCTACGATAGAATTTGAACCAGATATGCGATGATTCGGAACTCGGATTCGAGAGACGAGCGAGTCATTCGGATCCTCGTTGCAAGACAGCCCCTCGATTCGGCTAATGGTACGATTATTACCATTACCATACAATAGAAATCAGGTCTGCAAGGAACAGTATCCGAAGCGGTCAGACCGTCTTCATAAGGGGATATCAACTGAACCACACATGGACGAAACATGATCAGAAGGAACGGAACAGCACCTGGGAAGGACGAATTCAATGCAAAACTGATGGAACTGTTAGTCGACGAATTCGGCAAGAAGAACATCCTGACAGAAGGCAAAGCCACAGTCATCAGCCACATGGGGATGATCATGAGCATTTGGATGGACGAGAAATTCGTCGCGTTGGAATGCGATATATTGGACCCATCCGGTGAACCTGTGACGATAGCGGAGGATGAGATCTCGAATCTCGTCCCCATCATAGCCCGCCAGAGAGTCTCACCGAGCTTGTACACGGTACCGGGCAGCGACGGATACGGCCTCCATCATTCGTTCACAGTCGGTAAAGATAACCTCAGGAACATCGGAAGCATCCTCGACATCATAGACAACATGTTCTTCGCGTGCTTCTATTCGTCCAGGATGTGGAACATGGATGTGCATGGAATCGATCCGTATGATTCGGAGGAGTGATCCCATAGGTGATGGAATCTTTAAGACGGTCAAGATGATATCATGACCATGAAGGTCCACATCGCCACCATAGGCACCGCCAAAGAGCCCATTTAGAAAGTCATCAGGTGCCTGCCGGGAATAGACGTGCTCTATCTGCTGCACACGGCCGGAGGTGATTCCCAGGCCTCGGCCGAGCATGTCAGGGATTGGATCACCGCGATGATCCCTGACGTGCGTCTGAGGGTCATCCCGTTCTCCGATTTCATGGGCATAGTGCAGGTGATCTACGACATCTACGACGAGATGAAGGGGAGGGATGTCGAGTTCTCGATCAACATCACCGGCGGGACGAACCTGATAACGGCGGCGGCTTGCTACAGCTCGTACTACATCAGGGCGCAGATCTACTATGCGCTCAGGGGGGAGGAGGGCTCGACCGTGGACCAGCAGATTATAAAGGTCGAAGCGCCGAAAGCGATAGATGTGGAGAAGTACAAGCCCCTAACCAGGGACATTTTGAAATATATTCTAAGGAATTTCAACTCTAAAGAACAGGTGTCTAAATCGATGATTGCCGACGAGTTCGGCATCACGAAGCAGAAGGTCGGCTACCACACCGGGATTCTCGAAGCGGATGGGTTGATACAGCAGGCCGAGTACAAGGTCGACGGCAAGGTGGACAACCGCAAGTCGCAGCTTGTACTGACGCCGCAGGGAGTCATGGTGGCGAGGAATCTGCCTTAACCTGTCTTGATCAAATTGGAATGAAAAGACATTGATGGCAGGAATCTCGAAAATCTTGAATTGTCTTGGATCCGTTTAAATTGAATGATGATAAAAACGCTAAAAGTACAAAAACAGCTTAATCAGCTGGATTAAGGGGTAATTGGATGTCAAAGGGAGGTAGAAGTCTAGGGCAGAAACATGTGGATCAATTTGGTTTCACCTCATTCTATGAATGGGATTCCATGTGTACAGAATTGAAAAGAAGATTCGGAGAGAAAGCCGATCCCATATTGGAAGAATTTGATAATGGAACATCCACCAAAACATACAATCTCAAGAATATGGATTATGACATGTCAATGTTCATCTCCGGATCTTTTAATTCAGACGTGTACCCCAAAATATGCGATTGGATCCACAATAACAGGAAACTATTCGGCAAAACTATCCTAGAGATTGGATGCGACGTCGGTGTTATCACTTCATTCCTGGCTGCCGAATTCCCGGATTCAAAAATAGTGGCCATAGATAGAAATCGCAACGCCGTGGAATATGCGAAGGTCAATTGCGAGAAAATGGGTGTGAACAATGTCAAATTTATCTTCACCGATGCAAATGATCTGTCTGGCCATGAATTTGATACTGTATTTTCAGTGAGAACAGTCCATGAAAATACAGATTTTGAAGAAGGCCCCCTGGAATTTATCCCAATGTCCAGAAGAATCTCAGCTGCAACAAGAGATTATTGCAACTCTCTCAAAAAGCTGATGAAAATAGATGGGAACATAGTCTCGATCGAACGGATGGGGATGGATCCATTCTTTATGGGGTATATCGACGCAATGTCGAATCTTGGACTTCGTGGCAATCCCAGAACCCACAAAGAACTTGTATGCAATAACATCGGCTTACCCATTCATCTACAGACGATCTCATTCACTCTATCTTGTGAACCCGTAGAATCTATTGACATTTTCTGCGATTGCCTGATACACCACTTGGATACACACCAACCAGAGTATACGGGGTATAGTGCAATCATCATGTTCGGACTCACTTATAACGAGATTATTACTGGATATGAAATTCGTCACCTACCAAGTGGATCAATCTGCAGGTATGCGATAGCCACCCATCTGCATGATCCAACTTGCATCATGACATACTCGAATGTCTATGAAGAAGAATACCTGGCGTACTATGACACTTCAGAAAAAGAAAGGTTAGTGGAAGAACTGGAAGGGATGATACGTCCGTTGAAACAATTATCCCACATAGAAGTGTCAAAACTAGATTCGGATTTCGCAAAATAATCCCGCGGATTGATTGACTCAGTTCGCCACATAGAGCATAACGGATTCTCGGCGATCGGGAATCGCAAGATGCAGAACAGGGGCTGCTGGACAAGGGTTCAGTGGCCTTTCGTGATGCTTTTTGCGCCAACAAGAAAACAAGGCCGAAAGGCCGACTTAGCCATCAGGAACTACGGCTTGAATATTGCGGTTCCCGGACTTGTTCGACGTTTGCAGGAATGTGCAGACTTGTCGCGCAAGAGAAGCAGATTGGCAGCGAAGGTGCCCGAACCGAACAGCAACGTGACCATGACCGTGGGACACAAGGTCCTGGTGGAAGCGGTGTTCGAGGACACAGAATTGAACGCGATACTGGATGGATTGAAGCGCAACCAGGGGGAATCGGTGGCCTGCCAGGTGCGGGCCCTCGTCGCGAACTCGGCCGAGATAACTGGCATCTCGATGAACAGGCTGAACCTCGAAGGTTCATGTAAGTGACAAACACATGTCAAATATAATTGGTTTAAAATACTTTTCATCTATTAATAGAAAAATTTAAATTTATCTTTCTATTCGTAGCTTTGTGGAAACATACCTTCTACAATTCAAATTGGGACATTTCCTCACATTTAACGATGTTCAGACATTCAGCATGGTAGCTGGATCATCCAAAGAACATTCTGACTATATCATACAAACTGCTAAACAGAGGCTGTTGAAAACATCGCTCATCTATGGTGCCAACTCTTCCGGTAAAAGCAATTTTGTCAAGGGTTTCATGTACTCT
>CAVKKO010000152.1:0-4633 GCA_963656905.1 Bacteroidaceae bacterium
CTGCGATCTCAAGTACAGGAGGATCAAGCCTGCGGAGAGGGGGAGGGCGGAGGAGTTGTTGGGTTCGTTCCCATCCATGGATGCGGAGAGGTTCGCGAGATTGGGGATGATGCTGAAGGATATCGAGACCGAGTATGGTCTGGATTCGCGTACGTGCGGGACGCTGTGCATCGCTTGCAGGGGTTGCAACCTGGTGCCGTTCCTGGATTATCGAGGGTGATCGGTGGGGATGATGGGCCATAGGGGATGACCCAGGATTTTCATGTATTAAGACTTATTATAATATAATAGGTTCAGCCGATGAACGTATGTTCACCTCCTAATGTCAGTCTCCTGGAGTCTATCCATGGCTCACACCGTGACTGGAACACCGCTCCGACGTGAATCGGTCAGTTCAATCCGTTTTTCATCCAATCTGGCAAATCTTCAAAAGAAGGACCTCACTTTTGATGTTGGATGTATCATCCAATAGGTACAGCAAAATGGTGATGCCATGGAGCAGAGTCACAAGATGGTAGCCATTATCGCGATCGTGGTGGTCGTCGTCGTAGCAGCGGCAATCCTCCTGATCGATAAGGGCGACTCCGACAAGAAGGAGATCTCGCTGGTTGACGATTGCAGGCTCGTGATATACGGGAATGCGGACAACGACGATGATCTCGACCAGGACGATGTGAAGATCATCGAGTCCATAGCCAACGGGGATATGACCTGGGACAAGAAGGCGGCCCCCTACGCGGACGCCAACAACGACGGCAAGGTGGATTCCAAGGACGTCGACTACGTCAAGGCCATCATAGATAAGGATTCGAAGAACGCGCCCCGCATCTACTACACGGACGTCAACGGCAAGACCTCTTACGTTTCCCAGCCGGTCACCAAGCTGGGCGCCGATTACTGGCCCTGCATGGACGGTGTCGTGGCCATCGGCGCCACCGACATCCTCACCCACGTCGACTCGGGGATCTACGGCCAGCTGTCGTCCAATGCCGTGAAGTACAAGGGCATAACCCAGTCCGACGTCGTGAACTTCGGGAGCGGGTTCCAGGCAGGATACGATTTCGAGACCATCAAGGCCACCGGGGTCGATGCCATAGTCTGCGGTTCCGCGGAGATCTACTTCGTGGACATCGAGAGCATGTTCACGGACAGCACCCGTATCGACATGATCCGTTTGCCCTTCTGGGAGTCGGACAGGGTCGATTCCGCTGTGATCACTCTCGCGTATCTGCTCAACAACGACAAGTACATCGAGAACGCCCAGAAGTACCTCGAGTACGAGGACAAGATCACCGGAATCCTGGAGAGCGGGCTGGCGAAGGTCGACAAGAAGGCCTCGTGCCTCGTGGTCTACATCGGCAGCGCCACCGAGTCCTCTCTGGAGGTGGAGATCGAGGCCAGGGGATGCGGGAGCTACGAGTGCTCCGAGCTCGCCGGGTTCGACAACCTCTCGGCGGACATCAACAAGGAGGGCGCTCTGAACTCCTCGTCCATGTACTACACCACCGACCAGGAGTATGTCATCGGGAAGAATCCCGACTACGTCCTGATCCTCGGAAGGTCCGGATTCAACAGGACCGCCGAGGATGCGCAGAAGTCCTTCGATGCTGGGGCGGCCTATCTGACCACCACCAAGGCGTACAAGAACGACAACATCTGGGTGTCCGGTTCCGGGAACATGTCTGGACTGATGCAGAAGGTCACCGCCCTGCAGCTGGCCTGCATGGTGTATTCCGATGCGTTCTCCGGCGTGGATTACAACGAGTATCTCCAGGAGTTCGTGGATTCGTTCACCCTAGCCAACAATGGAGTGTCCTCGTCCAGTCCCTCGTACTTCGATGTGACGAAGTCCGGGATATGGGTCTACGAGCCCACCCACTGAAACCTCTTCGGGGGCTCCGCCCCCTTTCCAATGATACAATCTGGCGGTCTTTCCGATGCTGGGGCAGAATAGAAGGGGATACGATCCCCAGAGCGGCGTATCGAAGCGCGAGTACGTGCTGTCGGGATATCGCCATTATGTAGGATTCAAATTCGTGTTCATCGCGGTGTGCGTGGTGCTGGCGTTCATCATCGCCGGACTGTCCGTGACCGTCGGGAGCTACGACATCGGTTTCTTCGAATCGTACGAGACGATCTGGAATCATATCACGGGGAACGTGGTCGACGAGACCAAGGACCTCATCGTCTGGCGTACGAGGCTGCCCCGCGTTCTGACGGGTATCTTGGTGGGAATCGCACTTGCGTCCGCCGGAGCTGTGATGCAGAGCATCATGAAGAATCCCCTGGCCGACCCGTACACCACGGGGATATCGTCGGGGGCGTCGTTCGGAGCCACTCTGGCGATGATCCTGGGGATAACATTGGTCGCGGGAAGCTACGGGACCATCGTGAACGCGTTCGTGTTCTCCCTGATCCCTGCGGCGGTCATCATCCTCGTATCGGGGATGCGCCGTGCCAGCCCCACGGTGATGATCCTATCCGGAATCGCCGTGATGTACATATTCAACGCCTTCACGACCGTGTTCATGCTGATGGCCGATCCGGAGGACCTGGCTGCCGTTTACACATGGCAGGTCGGGACACTCGGTAAGGCGAAATGGGACTACCTGCCGGTGATGGCTCCGTTCGTCATAATCGGGGTGTTCGCCATGCAGCTCCTGTCCAACAGGATCAACGTCCTGTCCACGGGCGACGAGAACGCGAAGGCGCTGGGTGTAGATGCCGAGAAGCTGAGGATAATCTGTCTGGTGATCGTTTCGTTCGTAACGGCCAGCGTGGTCAGTTTCACAGGTATAATCGGATTCGTCGGACTGGTTTGTCCGCATGTGGTCCGCATCTTCATCGGCTCCGATTCCAAGTATCTGATCCCGGCATCGGCCACGTTCGGGGTGGTCCTGGTGCTGATATCGGATGTCATAGGCCGCACAATCATCTATCCCGCGGTATTGCAAGTTGGAGTGGTGACGGCGTTCATCGGAGGCCCGATGTTCTTGTATCTGCTCATCAGGAGTAAGAAGGAGGTCTGGTGAGATGGAGATCGAGGTCAGGGATGTGGGTTTCTCATACACCTCCCAGCACGAAGTGCTCCATGACATCAATCTGAGGATGAGCGAACCGGGGTTGGTGTGCGTCATAGGGCCGAACGGGGTCGGGAAGTCGACGCTGGTCCGCTGCATGAACAAGATCCTGAAGCCCACTCAAGGCGTGGTGCTGCTCAACGGGCGGGACCTTTCGGAGATGTCGTACAAGGAGGTGTCCCAGCATCTGGGGTACGTCCCTGTCGCGACAGATGAGGCGTTCCCCATGACGGTGTTCGATACCATCCTCATAGGGAGGTCGCCCAGGAAGGGATGGAGCGCCACCGGGAAGGACCTGGAGACCGTGTATGATGTCATGGAGATGATGGGCATCGAGGATCTGGCGCTGAGGTCCTTCAACGAGTTGTCCGCAGGACAGCATCAGAAGGTCGCGATCGCACGCGGATTGGCGCAGGAACCGGAGATGCTGTTGCTCGATGAGCCGACGGCGAATCTCGACGTGAAGCACCAGGTGGCCGTGATGAAGCTGCTGAAGAAGCTGGCTTCCGAGAAGGGCATGGCGTCGCTGATGGTGAGCCACGACCTGAATATCGCCGCGAGGTATGCGGATGCGATCGTGTTGATGTCTGCGCCCGGGATAATCAAGCAGATAGGTACGCCGGAAGAGGTGATCACGAGCGAGAACATCTCGGATGTGTACGGGGTCAGGTGCGAGGTGCTAGAGGTCGAAGGGCGCCCGCACGTTGTCATATTGGATACGCTGGATTGAGCGGGTCCAAGAATCGTATAAGACCTTCAGCCGATGAACGTGCGTTCACCGGCTGAAGGTATGTTCATCGGACGGATGTGGACTCCTCGTCGATTCGACAGAGGATCCGATCGGCGTTCCAGTATCGAGGCGTCGATCTTCTTCTCCGCATACTTATCCCCGACGGCCAGATTATGATAATCGACCACCCCTGCGTACTTCTCCGCGATCTTTGGGTTCCTGCGGATCGCCTCTCTGTTCTTCTCTATCACTTCTTCGACCGCACGGCGGTGGTCATCGAGGATCGTCTCGTAGTTCGGCACGACCTCCTTCTCGTACAGGATCTTCTCCAGACGTGCCCTGGCGTGGAGATAGTGGACGTAGACCTCTCCCTCTAAACCTTCGATGAACACGCCTTCGACAGCTTCGACATCGTTCCTGTATTTCCCGACCGCCTTCGTCGAATCGATGATCATCCGCCTGATGCCGGGGCTGACGCGCATCATAGGGGGCCTCGTCGCTTTCTGCAGTTCGTATGCGAAGACCAGGGCTTCTCCGAACACGAGCTCTTTCTCGACACGGAACTTCCCTATCGCCACTCCGCCTTTCGAAAGGTAGCCTTTCTCCAGAACATCCGATTGGATCTTGGCCTGGATCATCAGGACGGTGCCTATGGCGACGGCGTTCTCCTTGTGCTCCCATTCGCTCTTCGGATCGGAGTACAGTCCGCAGAATACGGCGATGTTGTCGGAGAATCCGCGGTATCCGAGGGTCCTGGCGATGGTGGACCGTCTCTTCCCGTACTTCCTCTTCGCCTTCTTCACGAGGGTGCCGGTCGATCTCA
>CAVKKO010000153.1:0-4601 GCA_963656905.1 Bacteroidaceae bacterium
TCTCGCGCATACTCGCGAAGGAATGCCCCCCGAGGCTCACCTGCTTCATCTCTTCGGACATCTCCTCCCACGTTGATAATCCCTTGTCCGCGGCGATGAGACGGTCCCGTTCCGGATTGCCGGGACCTTTGCAGGCTTTGATGGGTTTGCCATCAGTTGTTCTTCCGCTAATGCTGATAGAGGGGTGGTCGTGTTCAGCTCCATTGGGGCCTGAGCCCCCGGCAGGATTGTTGTTCGATCCCATGGAATGAGTTTGCGCCTCTTACTATAAGTCCCTTCGTCCGTTCGTTTCCCTGCGGTTCCCTGGGAGAGAACAATCGAAAGGACGTGCCATCATGGCGTTTAGACATCGTCTATCCGACCCAGAGAACAGCAATCTGCCGTCACAGATGGATTATGATCCCGCCGTACCTGTCGTCGTACTCGGCCATCAGCTTGTGCTTCTCCGTGAACGACGAATAGGTCCCCAGTCCATCCAAGCGGATCTTGTGGTCGATGCATGTGGCGGACCCGTAATCGTGGCGCCTGACCACCAGGAACTTGTGGCTGGGGTTGATGTGGACGAAATACTTCCCGTCGACGAAGGCGTCGGACTGTATGGTCTCGGGCGTCAGCCTGAACACGGTGCACTTCACCTTGCCGACCGGCTGCCTCATGCCGTCTGTCAGGCGCATCTCCGGCATGCCGGGGGCCACCGCGCACTGCCCGTAGACGGTATGGGGGTCGAAAGATTCCTGACCAGCCTCCGGAGCAACGGGGGCCTGGACGACGTACTGCACCCGGGACGGCGCTTCAGAAGCCGCAGAAGGCTCCATGCCCTCGGAGAACAGCTCCACTCCGCCGTCATCTGAGCGACCTTTCCCGTCGATGACCATCCTGCTCTGCTCCAGCTGCCTCTCCAGGTCCTTTATCCTGTCCTGAAGGGAGTCGATGATGCCCTGGTTGCGGCTCTTGGCCTCGTCCTGGGCCTGCTTGTAGAGAGTCTCCTTAAAGCGGTCCTCGAATATCCTCTCGTACTCCCTCTTGTTGGCCTTCCAGAGGGTGTCGATGACCTCGTTGCGTATGTCGTCCCCCAGCCCCATGATCATGGAGGAGGTGATCTTCCTCAGCGGCATCACGTAGTAGACGTTGTTCCACAGCGTCCCGGAGCAGAACCACACATCGCCTTCGGCGACCGCTTCCCCATTGTACTTGCGGTCTATGAACGCGATGATCCCGCCGATGCTGGAGACTATGTTCTCCCTCCTCGCATCCAGGCCGAACCTGAGGACGTACAGCTTCTTGATCGCCTCCTCGTACACGTCGCGGTCGACCCTGTATCCGGTGAGGCCCAGCTCCCTCTGGTAGTCCAGCAGGTCCCTCTTCTCGTCCATCGGTAATCGACCCCCGCGATGTTGGTCGGAGAGGACATGGACATGAACGGGAGGTCGTCCAGCAGGTAGTAGACATCGGCGGCGCGCTTGCACTCCTCATTGTAAACATCGTTGAAAGCTGCCACCTCGACCCTCTTCCCTGCGGACTGTACCTTCTGGATCGCGGGCACGAAGTCCCTGTCGCCGCTTATTACGATAGCTACATCGAAATGGTTCATCAGCGCGTGCTCCAGCATCTCGCATGCCAGGGACACGTCCACCTCCTTCTGCTCCACCTTGCCGTCGCGGATGACCATGGATTCCCTGGCGATGACCCTGAACCCCTGTTCGCGGAGGCTGTTGTGCATGGCGATGGTCTCGTCGTCCCTGTTGGTGAACATCTTCCTGGCGTCGAAGACGTACGCTCCCACGAGATCGCGGGTGCCCACGAGGATCTGCGTCAGACGGTAAAGGTCCAGCCTGCAGTGGTCCTCCATGAACCTCATGCTCTCGTAGATGTTCCGATAGTCGATGAAGACCATCACGCGGCTGTAGCTGTGCTCTGCAAACAGGGTCATCGTCTGTCCATATGCGGCTTCGGATTATAATACCGCTTCATTTTTGTCATAGCAGCGGGATAAGGGCACCGCAGGGATAGAATGGCAGGACCGTCCAAGAAAAAGAAGAACCTCGGCGAGATGATAGACCAGAAGCTCGATGGCCTCAGCGACGAGGAGAAGAAGGGCTTCCAGATGATGGCCCTGCAGAGCGGCTTCAGGGCTGCGGCGCCCCCGCCGAGCGCATCCGGCTCCAAGACGGCCGATGCCGACGACCTCGAGAAGGCCATCGAGGACCTGAAAGCCATCAGGAAGGACCTGGAGAAGGCCAAGAAGGAGATCGAGAAGCTCACGAAAGAGGCCGATAAGAGCAAAGAGGCCGCAGAGAAGTACAAGCCCTACAAGGAGCGCTTCGAGAAGAAGAACGAGGAGCATAAGGCGCTCCAGGCAGAGATCGAGGAGCTCAAGCAGAGCAACTCCGCCCTCCGCCAGGCCAACGACCAGCTCAACAAAGACATCAAGTCCATGTCGAAGCCTCAGAAAGAGGCCCCTGCCGACATTAAGAAGGAGCTGGAAGATGAGCAGAAGAAGAACAGGAAGCTGACCTCGGAGCTGTCGGCCCTTCAGGACAAGAAGTCTGAGCTGGAAGAGGACATCGGGGCCAAGGCCCGGGATCTGGCCGACGCCCGCGAGAAGATCGCGTCGCTCCAAGCAGAGCTTGACGCCAGCAACGGGAAGAAGGACCTGATGGGCACCGTCTCCCGTCCGGAGCCGACCGTCCTGGTCTCGGAACTGTTCACCAAGCGCCGCTACAAGGCCGTCATCTCCCGCGACGGAACCAAGATCACATTCACGCCGGACATCGAGGGCGGGGCCGTTTGCGAGAACGGGAGGATCTGCCTCCCGAAGCTGGAGTCCTATGTGGACTTCGACGGCGCGATCGAGTACAAGGCATATTCCGCGGACGGAGAGGCCATAGTCATCTGGATATAAGGGATTCTGCGAATCTTTCATCCAACTGACTAGTATATTCAAATACTAGTAGACATTTGTCTAAATCATGGCGGAGTATACCGTTGAAACAGCGAGTCAGAAGCTTGAAGAGCTCACCAGCAGGTGCCTGATGGGGGAGAAGATCACTATCAGGACGGATTCGGGCAATGCCGTGCTGATCAACGAAGAGGATTGGGACAACCTCGTGGAGGCCATGGTGCTCCTCACGGTCCCGAACATCACCAAGCCCGCCAGGATGGAGGCCGCGAAGATCGGGATCTGACACCAGCAGCTAGTGCATACACCACAGGCATGGGGGCTCCGGCCCCCCTGTCTCCTCATGAACATCACAACAACGTTCTGTCGTGAGCTTCCATTGGATTACCGTTACTTGCCCTCATCGCACTCGACCATATGCAGATGAGATGGCCTCGATGAAGGATTATTATCGGAATGCCTGGCGCGCATTGAACACCAGGCAGAAGACGTTTCTCAGATGTTCTCGCACATTCGAAGACTGCCAGATTCTTGGACCGTGCCTTCAATATGCGTTCTTGCAGCACTTGTTGACGAACTTCTTCGACGACGGCAGGTCCTTGAGATCGAACACTCCGCATTCCCTGAGCGGGAAATAGCCGTCCTCATCAGGGCCCAAGCCATCGTAGAAACGCTCGTCCTCACGAAGAGGCTTCTTGTTCATCCCCGTGTATGCCTCGAAGGTCATCTTGTCCAGATCGATCACATACCCGCAATCCTCGTACCTCATATCGCCCTCGGTGTATTCCACCGAACAGTCCCCTTCACAGAACACGATGTCTTCCAGGTTGTCGGCTGCATCGCCATATAGGAACTCGGGGTGGGCATCCACATACCCGTCGAGCCAATCGCGATCGGTAGGGTGCAACGCTTTCCACGCCTCGATCTTCTCCCTAGTGATCTGCTCGCAGCTCGGCAATGCCTTGCGCAGATGCTTCACGTTCTTCTTGTTCGACAGGAACTCGAGCAGCTTCACGCCCAAGTCCTCGAAGGAGCTGTCGAAGTGTGTGTACATCGACAGTCTACACTTACCTCCTTCGTAGACGTATGTTATGGATCTTGTGCCCATGATGGTAAGGTCTCTCTCTTGATATTTGATAGCTCGTCGATTTTAACCCCTGTTATATAACTACAATCGGGCATTAACGCTGATTATCACATGATTGTTGACATCGGTGGAATCCTGCAATTCTGAGGAGGGCGATATGCTCTGAATCTGACAATCCTGGAGCTCATGCTTTCAGCCTGGTTATCGGGACCACATAGACCCCGTCCTGGCGGAGCTTGGCCTCCTCGGCGGTGCCGCATATTACGCACAGGACCGACGGCACGCGCCCTCCCTTCTTCTCGATGTAGCTGCGGATCCTGAGGAGATTCTCGGCACCGTCTTCTATCCCGGCGGGGGTGAGCTTGATCTCGAAGGCGCCCCACCTGCCATCAGGGAGCTCCACGACGGCATCTATCTCTCTTCCGTCCCCGTCGCGGTAATGGCCGAGCGTCCCTCCGAGAGCGGAAGCGTATATCTGGAGGTCTCTCTCGCACAAGGCCTCGAACAAGAACCCCAAAGTACGATGGTCGTCTAAGAGCATCTCGGGAGTGGCCCTCAGAGCAGCGACGGCCAATGATGGGTCTGTCAGATGCCTCTTAGGCATCTTTCCAACGC
>CAVKKO010000154.1:0-4591 GCA_963656905.1 Bacteroidaceae bacterium
GACCTGCTGCGGGTCCGTCATGCAGAGGGTCGGATGGCCCCAGGAGGACGTCACCGAGCTGATGAAGCGCAACGTCGAGGCCATCAAGTCCCTCGGAGTGGAGACCCTCGTGCTCTCCTGCGCCGGATGCTACAGGATGTTCAAGATCGAGTACCCCAAGTACGTGGACGTGCCCTTCGAGGTGCTCCACATCACCGAGTACTTGGCCAAGAAGGACCTGAAGCTCAAGCCCATGTCCGGAGTCGCGACATACCACGACCCCTGCCACCTGGGCAGGCACTGCGGCGTCTACGACGCACCCAGGGAGGTCATCGCCAAGATCCCGGGCCTCGAGTTCAGGGAGATGGAGTACAGCGGGAAGACCAGCCACTGCTGCGGAGGCGGCGGAGGAGTCAGGTCCGCTTATCCCGAGGCTTCGATGGACATCGCGTCCACCAGGCTGGACGAGGCGAGCTTCGCCGACATGATCATCACGACCTGCCCGTTCTGCGTCAACAACCTGGACGCCGCCAAGGGCGACAGGAAGATCGTGGTCAGGGACCTCGTCGAGATCGTTGACGAGCTCCTATGAAACATTTCAGCCCCAGGGGCTCCCCCGAGAGGGGGCCCCTGATAATGGGCATCCTGAACGTCACCCCCGATTCCTTCTCCGACGGGGGGCTCTGGACCGATCCCGAAGCTGCCCTGAAGCATGCCTTCGACATGATCGACCAAGGTGCGGACATGATCGACATCGGCGCCGAGTCCACCCGTCCCGGGTCTGCCCCCGTGTCCGCCGAGGAGGAGATCTCCAGGCTCAGGCCGGTCCTGAAGGAGCTGGTGCCGTCCATCGACGTGCCCGTGTCCGTGGACACCCTCAAGACGCCCGTGGCGGAGGAGTGCCTCTCGCTCGGAGCCGACATCATAAACGACGTCAACGGCCTCCGCGCCGAGGGGATGGCCGAGGTCTGCGCTGCCGCCGGTGCGTATGCGGTCATAATGCACATGAGGGGCACGCAGGCGACCATGCACGACGGCGTGATGGGGGACGGCTTCGCTCAGGAGATACGGGATTTCCTCGGGGCGCAGACTCAGAAGGCCCTGGACGCCGGCATCCGTCAGGACAGGATCGTCCTGGACCCGGGCATCGGTTTCGGGAAGACCGTGGAGCAGAACGTATGGATCCTGGAGCACAGCAGCTTCTTCTCCGACGGATATCCAGTATTGTCCGGGTCGTCCCGCAAGAGGTTCGTCAAGGCCACCTATCCCGACACGGATGTCGATGAGGCGTCGGCGGACGCCGCGCTGAGAGCTTACAGGTCGGGCGCGGACATCGTCCGTGTGCATAACGTGGCGGCGACGGTGGCGAAGGTCAGGAAGTGAGGGCCTTCACGGCCACGATAGCGATTATCACGATGATCGCGGACGCATAGAACAGCACATCGCGCCTCTTGTCCTTCCTCTCCCTCTCGGTCTCCGCGTTCCTGCAGGCATCGTTGCAGTATTCCTCGCCGAACGGCACGGGGTCGCCGCAGTACTTGCAATGCGAATGATCGGGGAGCCTCACAGTGGCCATGTTGCCCCATATCTAGATATATTATAATTAAAGGGTGGCTGGCGCGCTTATAATCTTGCAACGTGTGTATCCATCGCCGCACCTTAGCGGCAGGATGGAAGAATGGTGAGATTCACTTTGTTCTGCAGATCGAAGGGGAAGGACATGAAGATGGACTTCCCGAGAGAGGACGCCGTCCGCGAGCTGGACAGCATCATAACCGACTACTACGGGAACGGGTTCATACTCAGGAACGGCTACTCCAAGCTGGCCTCGGGCCTGACCGTCGGAGAATGCATCTCCGACGGGGACAGGGTCGAGGTCATCCCGGACCCGGAAACGTATTTCGGCATGGAGCCGATGAGGAGGCCATGAGCAGGCTCGGTTCAAGGGCGGACGTGCTGTTCGATGCCGTGGTCGCAGACGGCATCGTCCTCGCCGCACAGGAAGGGCAGGACGGCATCGGCATTTGCGGATCCGTCTTGGAAGACGTGAACGGACCGTACCTCCGGATGGAGGGGCTCGGGGCCCCCGAGATTGGGATGCTGTTCGTATCCGACGGCGACGGCACCTGCCTGAGCGAGGTCATGGCCTCGAGGCTGAGGGATTCCATCGGCAAAGGGCTGGCAGTGGTCGTGGACCGCTACGAGCAGACGTTCGCGTTCTATCTGGTGGACGGAGAAGGCTCCAGGATAGCAGAGGCCCTGCTGTCGGAATGAGGTCACACCCATATCGCGTGGCGGTTGCGCATGTCCTCTTCGGTGGCGCCGTCGATCTCCATGAGGTCGCTGACGATGCAGTCGAAGAGCAATAATGCGGAATCCTCGAAGACCGTCCCCAACGGGGCGACCTTCCTGACTTCTCCGCTATCGTCCACGTCCATCAGGATGGGGACGTCGGACACCTCGGCCAGGGGGCTTCCCCGTACTCCGGTGACGCAGACGATCCTCGACCCGATGCGCTTGGCGATGCGGGCCGTCTGAACGACGGAGGACGTCTTCCCGGTGTAGGATATCAGGAGAGTGAGGTCTTCTTTCCCGATGATCGGGGTGGTCATCTCTCCGACGAAATGCACATCGTAGCCCAGCTGGACAAGCCTCACCGCGAAGAGCTGTCCGACGAGCCCGGACCTGCCCGAGCCGTAGACGAACACCTTTCTGGCCGACCTTATCCCGTCTATCAGGGCCTTCCTGGATCCCGGGTCTATGCTGTCCAGGGACCTTCTGCAGCCGGCCGTTATGGCGTCCAGCGTTTCCTGCAAATCACTCACCGGTGCTGGCAGCTGCGTCGGCCTCTGCCTTCCTCTTCTGCTTCAGGTCTTTGGCGACCTTCTTGCTGAGGCCCCTCTCGTGGATGATCCTCATGTACATCGCATCGTGCTCGAGGAGCGGGGAAGTGGAGATGACGGTGCAGTCGGGCTTCAGCTCGATGAGGGCCTCCGCCAGGGGGTCGAACCTAAGGTCCCCTTTCTTGATGGGGGTGAGGCGCCTCTCGTTGCCCTGGTCGTACTCGACTCCGGAGAACGCCGTGTGGAACGTGCCGTCGGTGTAGGGCCTGACGGTCTCCATGAGGTCGATGAAGTCGTCGGTCTCGAGGAGCTTCCCGTTCTCGCGGGAGTGGTAGTGCGAGAAGTTGATGACGGGCACGATGTCGCCGTTGAACATGTCGCAGACGTCCAGGACCTGCTCCAGGGAGCCGAAGACCTTCTGGTTGCCGGTGATCTCGACACCGATCTTCGGTTTGAGCCCGCACTCGTGCCACCAGTCGACTATGCATCCAAGGTTGCCGAGGATGGTCTCGTCGACCTGCTCCTCGGGGCGCCTGTCGTCGTAGAGGCCCAGGCTGGTGACCACGACGGTCCCGTCCAGGGCGTCCAGCATGATCCCGGCGTACCTGAGGCTGTTCATGCAGTTGTCTGCCAGCTCGGACTCGGACCCCAGGTCCATATAGTAAGGCGTGTGGATCGAGAGGCTCACATCCATCCTCTTGGCCATCATCCCGATGTGGTCCAGGTCCCCGAAGGTCCCTGCGATGGGCGAGGGCATGTAGATGAGGTCGTCATCCTCCTCGATGGGCTCGTCCCTGTCTCCGATGGGCATGCCGTCGCGGACGACCTCGATCACGAAGTCCTCCTCGATGTCCTTGATGGTCCCGCCGATCTCCTCGTCTTCGGGGCATCTGCTGAATGCTCCCGGGCGCACGAGCTGGATCTCCAGAGCGCTCAGGCTGAGGTTGTTGACATCCTCGATGCCGTCCTCGAGGGTGCGTCCTTTGCACGACAGAGGGATTCCCGCAGGTCCGAACCTTATCATACGATCACTGGCGTGACAACCCCCACCACCTATATAAGATAACGCGCGCGACGTGCGCACAACGGGCGTGCTTAGCAATCTTTATAAACAACACCAATATAGCGCACCTCACCAAACGGTTTACCGAAATGTCGGGAGAGTCAGAAAAATGAAGAGCTGCAAGACAAATCCCCAGCTCGTCGCCACCATCAGCAACCTGAAGGCGAAGACTAGGGAGACAGAAGCTGCCATCTGGCGAGACATCGCGCTTAGGCTCGAGAAACCCAAGAGGAACTGGGCCGAAGCGAATCTCAGCAAACTGGAGAGATACGCCGAGGAGGGCGAGACCATCGTCGTCCCCGGAAAAGTGCTCGCCGCAGGCAACATAAGCAAGAAGATCACAGTCGCCGCGTACGATTTCTCGGACGCTGCCGCCAAGGCCATCGTGGCCGCCGGCGGGAAGACGCTGTCCATCGAGGAGCTGGCCGAGGCCAACCCCAAGGGGACCGGCGTCAGGATCATGAGGTGATTCAGATGGTTACAATTATCGACGGAAGGAACCTGATCCACGGAAGGCTGGCCAGCGTGGTCGCCGAGAGGATCATGGCCGGAGAGGAGATCGTAGTCCTCAACGCCGAAGCTATCATCATCACCGGCGTCAAAGAGAACGTCTTCGCCGACTTCAAAGCGAAGGTCGACCGCGGAGACACGACCAAGAGGAAGGGACCCTTCTACCCCCGCAGGGCGGATCTCCTGTTCAAGAGAT
>CAVKKO010000155.1:0-4590 GCA_963656905.1 Bacteroidaceae bacterium
AGGGCGAATGGCTCGTGGCCGAGGTGATCAGCATGAGCGTCGCCGCCCCGGAACTCGTGGGATACAACATTGACTATTACCCCATCGACATCCACGTAGACGGGGACATCCTCACGATGACCAGCCACGGGCAGTCGCTGATGTTCGCGATGTTCTCAGATATCGAAGCGGTGTCCATGGACTTCTCCATGAAAACCCAGCTGTTCCTGCACGGCGACGTGCTGTACCTGTACGCCGTCGATCAGGAAGACGTCGGATCCGTCTCCGGGCTCATGTCCTACGTCATCGTTCTGACCCGCGACGGCCTCGTCAGCGTCGACGACGACCTTCCCGACATGGACGGCAGCGCCTACGGGATCGTCGCGGACATGTACAACGACAACAACATGTTCATCGAGGAGACCGTCATCACCTTCGCCGTCGAAGACCAGGACATGGCATCCCTCAAGCTGGCCTTCAACGTCGAAGATGTCGAGTACAAGGCCCTCGGGCTCCTCAAGACCGACGACAAGGGCAGGGTCGCGATCTTCTGCCTGACCACCTCCGGAGCGGTGTTCAACATCGTCTTCGAGGACGACATCGTCATCGCTTTGACCGCTGTCGACAGGACTTTCACGCCCGGGTGCTACATCTTCGACAGGCAGGGGGCCATGTCCGAGGACACCTACGGCCTCGGTGACGGCACCGTGATGTACCGTTCCGAGGAGCTGTCCTACACCTTGGACGCGTTCTACGAGGACGGCCGCCTATGCGAGAAGAGGGCAGACGGCAGCATCCACGTCTTCGGCCTGCAGGCCCTGGGCCTTCACGGCGCCTTTGCCATGATGTTCGGGCACACCGCGATGGTCGACATCGACGGCTCGCTCTGGTTGATCGACTCCGTCTTCCGCTATTGAAACATGCCCCGGGGCTTCCGTGCATATGCTGGCACGGGGCTCCGGACACTTAGACTCTTTTATACTGTCGCTGTCATTACCGACCATGGAGAAAGCCAACATGAAGACGGCCGGAGCGGTCGTCATCGTTCTCATCATAGTCCTCCTCTTCTCCTGGCAGTACATCGGCCAGGAAGATAAGGAGAGCCCCCTGGAGGGCGATTGGACCCTCGCGGGCTACAAAGCATTCACTATCACAGGCACCGTCGCAGCGGACGCGTCCGCCGAAGAGGCCACGGAGATCAGCGTCTCCGTCGACGGCGACGTAGTCACCGTGTCCGACGAGGAGGACACAGTGAAGTTCTACCTGATCTCCGACCACGAAGCAGTCGCTATCGACTACGGATACAACGTCCAGCTGTACCTCCACGGGGAGATGCTGTACATGACGTTCTTCATGCAGGCCCAGGTCGAAGGGGTCTCTGTGTTCTCGGTCGTTGTCCTGGCCTACAGCGAGGACGGGACCTACGACATCGACGACGACCAGTTCGACTTCGACGGCACCATGCAGTCTGTCATTGCCGACGTGTACAACGGCAACAACGCCGTCCTCGATAACAAGATCCTCACCTTCGCAGTGAACGAAGAGGGATTCCGCGCAGCCCACATGACGGTGGACGTCGAAGGGACAACTATGGAGGCCCTCGGATTCGTCATGGGCGAGCCCGATTCGTACACCATATTCTGCATGGCCACCGACGGCACTGTCTTCAACGTGACCGTCGAAGAAGGCATCATCATGACCGTCACCGGTGCCGTCGGGTCCTTCGATGCCGTCCAGTACTACGTGTACGACCGCGAAGGAGACCTTTCCGACGACATCTACGGCCTCAGCAGCGACAGCGTCATCTACCGCGTCAACGGCTACGAGATGCCCGTCAACGGCTTCTACGAGGACGGCCGCCTCTGCGAGAAGAGGGCCGACGGGTCTTCCCACCTGTTCGCCGTCACTGCCCAGTGCACCGACGGGCACGGATACGCCCTCGCCGCCGGCGGAGAGATCGTCGTCAACGCCGAAGGCAAGCTTTGGCTGATCAGCTGCGACCAGATCCCCGTCTTTGTCTAAACGCGTTCCAGGGCCTCTGGCCCCCTCCCGGGGCCCGGCCCTTATTTTATACCCACATCCCGATTCCGATGCATGGAAAAAGGAAGCAAGGCGACAACTACTATCGCGGTCGTCGTCATAGCGGTTCTGTTGCTGTTCTCCTGGCAGTACATCGGCGACGGCAGCAGCGACGGCAGGAGCCCGATGGAGGGCACCTGGACAGAGGCGGGGACTGCCACCAAGTCTGTGTCCGATTCCGGCCCGGTGGGGTCCGAATCCACGGACCCGACCTACGAGGTCACAAGGGACGGCAAGATGTTGACCATGGTCCACGGAAGCCAGTCCCATCAGTACGTCATGGTATCCGACACCGAAGCGGTCTCCATGGTCACGGCCTTGTCGTCCCAGCTGTACTTCCACGGCTCCACCCTGTTCCTGATCGAATACGCCTCCTACAACGGCCCGGACATGGACTCCGTCTCCGTGACCGCGACGATGCTGACGAAAGACGGCGAGACCGACGAGTCGGAGAACCTTACATCCCTGAAGGGGCTGAGCTTCTCCGTCATCGCCGACGCGTTCACGTCCAGCGGGGACAGCGCCCCCTCGCTGGAGGTTTCCGTTTCTGTCAGGGAGCAGCTCTATCGCACGCTTAGCCTCAAGGTCTCGTTGGAAGGGCTGAGCATGGACGGGGTCGGGTTCTGCAGGACCGACGGGGACAGGCTGTCGATCTTCGGCGCCACCCTGGAAGGCATGATCTTCAACGCCGTCATAGACGGCGACGATGTGACTTTCACGGGCAAATGCAACTACGGCGGGACAAGGTACCTCGTCAACGACCCGACAGGGGAGCTGAAGGAGGACAGGATGGGCTTCGACCGGGGCACTCCTGTAGTCATCGGCAGCCATGTCATCGCCTCGGACACGGAGTATGCCCGGGGGATCGCCATAGCATCGAAGGACGGGCAGCGCACGGTGATGGGCTTCTACGTCCCGTCGATCGGAGGATCTGGATACCTGATGGTCGAACAATGGTCCGCCATCGTGCTCCATGACGGGGTCCTGGACTGGCTGAGGTTCAGATACCCGGTCTGGGCCTGAAACATTTTCCCGCCCTTTGGCGGCCCCTCCTTCTTTAAGTTTTAGGATGACCAAAAAGTTTTATCTGTCTGCGGGATAGAGGGGGCGATGCGCATAACGACCAACGGCGTCTCGCTGTACTACGAGGTCCGGGGGAAGGGCCCGGCGATGATCCTCCTGCATGGCAACGGGGAGGACCACAGGATCTTCAGCCGCGCCGCCGACTACCTGGAGCAGAAGTTCACATTGTATCTGATCGATTCCCGCGGCCACGGGGAGAGCTCGCCTGTCAACGAGTACCATTACGAGGACATGGCCGACGACCTGGCGGAGTTCGTCAGGAAGCTGAAGCTGGACCGCCCGGTCGTGCTGGGGTTCAGCGACGGAGGGATAGTCGGATTGATCTACGCCTCCAAGCATCCTGATGGGCTGTCCCATCTGTTCGCATGCGGGGCCAACACCAGGCCGGAGGCCCTGAAGGGGCTGTCCATGATGATGCTGCGCATGAAAAAGCATCCGGACGCAAAGGAGAGGATGATGCTCACCGAGCCCAACATCACCGATGAGATGCTGTCTGCGATAACAGTGCCTGTCTCGGTCGTTGCCGGCAGCAGGGACTGCGTGGACAGGAAGGATACCGATCACATTGCTTCGACCGTGCAGAACGGGAAGGTCGTCATCATGTCCAGGGCGGACCATTCCAGCTACATCGTCAAGAGCACCAGGATCGTGGATGTGGTGTTCACGGAGCTGGGGATCGACATCACCGACGTGCATGTGGTTTTCAACTACTGACAGGGGGGTTTTCAGTCACCCCCCGATTCGCCTTTTATATCCGTTCCGGAATGGAATGACGATAGCATGGCACCACCGGGCGATGTGTACGAGCGCGAGCTGAAGGCCCTTCTTGCGGGAGATCCCAAGGCGATAGCGAAGATGGTCAAGACCTGCGGGTCCATGGAGACCGCAGCGTACAACTCGATGCTGACAGAGCCTTTCTTGGTCATAAGGGCGGCGGGATCGCTGGGAGTGGACCTGGTGGCGCTGAGATGGGACTTCTCGTTCCCGATAGAGGTAAAGAGCTCCTCCGACCCCGTGATGCACTTCAGCAAGAGCCAAAGGCTTGTCGAGCAGGCGGACACCATGCTGGGCGAGTGCAACCGCTCTCACCTGGTCCCAATCTATGCTTACAGGCTCAAGTCGTTCAGGGGGGACCCGTGGAGGATCTTCACAATACCGAGCGACCACAACTACAAGGGAAGGCATTCGATCCTCTACAGGAGGATCCCCAAGCTGGACGTGTCGGATGTGGGGAATTACATCATGAGATGGGACGAGGGCATGAAGCTGTCCGATTTCTTACTCTACACGGGGATGTCCGATTACTCTGCGGATGAACGGTGAATAGGGTTTTTATAAAGCGTCGCTATGGGATGTCCAGGCGGAGTTAGCTAAGCCTGGCCCACGGCGCCGGTCTTGAAAACCGGTGGAGGATTCTCCCCGGGAGTTCGAATCTCCCACTCCGCGCTC
>CAVKKO010000156.1:0-4579 GCA_963656905.1 Bacteroidaceae bacterium
GCTTGAACTCCTCCAGCTCCTTCTCGTCGGGAAGGCTCCCGAAAAGAAGGAGGTAGGCGCACTCCTCGAAGCCGTAGCGCTTGTTGATGAACCCCTGGGTGAGGTCGCGGATGTCGTAGCCGCGGTACCTGAGCATGCCCGGGCAGGGCTGCTTGACGCCGTCGACCATCTTGGTGCCGTCGACCTGGGAGATCGTTGTGAGCCCGACGACGACCCCGTTGCCCTTGGAGTCCCTCAGGCCCTTCTTGACATCGTAGGTCCCGTAGAGCTCCGGCGAGAAGCTGTCGATGCCTTTGCAGAGCTCGGCTTTGTGGTCGATGAATCTCTTGTAATCGCTGTTCAAATCCTTCCCTCCCCCTTATGGCCGGGCGGGAAGCCCAGCGCTCGACAAGAAGTCAGGTCAAGGGAATGTGTCGCACTTAATTAAGGTATGTCGGGGAATCCTGGGACGGGCTGATGCATCTGGAGACAGCGGCACGGCGGATGCCTGCTTCCTTGTCTTCAGGAGATTCCGATGCCGTCGGAGCACGTACTCGTGGGAGTCCCGCACGTCCACGAGGATCAGGTCATTATCCTCCAGACGGTATATGAGCAGCCAATCGGGCCCGATGCGGCATACGCGGTTCCCGTAGCGATTCATCTGGATGGGATGGTCATCGAAGGATTGCGGGAGCTCCTGTCCGGAGGCGAGGATGTCGATGGCAGTTTCGAGAACGGCGATGTCCGCGCCCTGTTTCCTCATGAGCCTGACATCCTTTCTGAAAAGGGTCTTCTCCATCACGACATGCACGTGTCCGTTCCCCGGACGGTTGTATGAACGTGCCCTGTGGAGCTTGTACATCTTCTTCATCATCCTGTCGGCCTGGCGGATCGCACGCTTGGTGGCGCGGCTGAGATAGTACTCCACGCCGTCCTCCACATAGGCCGGTTCCTCCTTCTTCCTCCTCCAGGTTCTGAACATAGGTGACAGGGGGCGATACCGGAACATAAGCGCTACGGCCGGGTTGTTCATGATGGTATGTTCGGTGACGGACCGTCAGACATCGTCCATTGACAGCCCGCGATAGGTCATCTCGTATCCGGTCAGCATAGTGGCAACCGCTTTGCCCTTCTCCTTCAGCTTGCCCATGTCCAGTTTGGCGGGGTTGCGCTTGACCTCGATGAGCTCCGCGGTCTTCCCGACGTCATCTATGACCACGATGTCGATCTCGATGGTGCCGTCTCTGTTCCAGAATCCGCCGATCTCTGTGAACTCGGATTCTTCGGAGATCCTCCGCCTGAAGAAGTCCTCAAGGACCCTTCCCTCGTATTCCGCCAGTCTGGCGCGGACCGATCTCAGGTGGAGGTCGCTCCTTCCGAGCTCTATGTAGTCGGAGTATGGCTGGACAAACCGGAAGTAGAACCTGAGGTACATGTCGGAGACGGTCCAGCGGGAGTTACGGGAGTTGGGCCTCATCGGGACCGGGGATTCCTGCCTGATGATGCCTTGGACCTTCTCGAGCCTCTCCAGGTACGCTCCAGCTTGGATCCCCAGGATGCTCTCTATCTCGGACCGCTTCTCGTAGCCTTGGGAGATGAGCTGAAGGATAGAGGCGTAGGTGCGGCAATCCTTCCCGAACTCCGATGCCAGTAAGCTATTTCCGTCGGTCAGGAAGACGGAGCCGTTGGACAGGGCCGTTTCCAGCATCTTTTCGGCTGTCACGGCGCCGGAATCCATCAGAGCCGCCACGTAGTACGGGACTCCGCCGGTCAGCATGAACGTCATGAGCTCGTCTTCATGCGTCAGGTCCGGATTGTGCTCTTGGAGGATCGCCCTCATCTGCGCAAGCGGGAACGGCTCGACAAGGATCTTGTATGCGGGGCGGTCGTAGAGGGGCTGCTCATCATCATCGATTATCCCAGCCATCGCCTGAGCGGGTCCGCTGATGATGAGATTCATATGAGCGCCATCACGGTATGAGTCCCAAACCATCTGGATATCATCGAAGATCGAAGGTTCCACGTTGCGGAGCTCTTGGAACTCGTCGATGATCACTGTGATGGGCTCGACCCGAGAGTGGAACATCAGCGCCTTGAGCAGGTCGCCCACGGTCTCAATCCTGCCGTGGATGTCTATTCCCGCATCGGATACAGCCCTCTGCATCCTCTCGCAGAGCATCTTCTGGTCCAGCCTGGTGACGAACAGATAGACGTACTTCGTGCCGCGGACGGATTCAAGGATCAGCGAAGTCTTCCCTGCCCTGCGCTTGCCGAGGACAGTGGTGAATGTGCTCTCTGTCATAGACCTCTCTTTGATGGAGCGGAGCATCGAAAGCTCCTTTTTGCGGCCGTAGAATCTCATATTTAGCGTAATACAAATTACGGTAATATACATTACATTAATTATGACAACAATAGCAACCAGATTGGTGTCTTCTTCAGAAATCTCGGCAGTCAATCCATCTGGTTGATCAGGATGGCCGGACGCCCCTCGTGCATGATGACCTCGGTCTCCACACCGTAGACTTCCCTCAGGTTCTCGCTGGTGATGACCTCGGTCGCCGTCCCAACGGTCTTTATGGACCCGTCCAGGGACATCATGATGACCTTGTCCGCGTACTTCGCGGTGATGTCGAGGTTATGGCTGATCATGACGACCATCACTCCGCGGCGGGCCGCTATCTCCCGGAGGAGCTCGGCGACGAATATCTGATGCTTGATGTCGAGGTTCGATGTGGGCTCGTCGAGGAGCAGGATCTCGGTCTCCTGCACCAGGCCCCTGGCGATCGCGACCTTCTGGTGCTGTCCCGCGGAGAGCTCGTTGAACTTCCTGTCTGCGAAGCTCTCCATCCCGAACACGTCGAGGATCCTGTGGACCTTCAGTATGTCTTCGGGGGATGTCCTCCAGCTGCGCTTGTTCCCGCGGCCGATCATCACAGTCTCGAAGACGGTCATGGAGAACACGTCATCGGTATGCACAGGGACGTACCCGATCTTCTTGGCGATGTCCGCCGGGCGCATCTCCGACACGTCCGTTCCGTCCAAGTACACCGTGCCGGAAGTGGGCTTCAGGAGCTTGTTCATGCATTTGATGAGGGTGGATTTCCCGACTCCGTTGGGCCCGATGATGCAGTAGAGGCCCGGCCCTTCCAGATCCAGGTCCACGTCCTTCAGGACCTGCGGACCTCCGCTGTAGCTGAACCCCACTCCTTCCATCTTAATCCGCATGGCATCACCACGAAGATCTCCTGGTGCGGACGATCAGGAGCAGGAACACGGGGCCGCCTATGAATGCGGTTATGACCCCGACCTCCAGGGTCGCGGGGGAGATGACGGTCCTTCCGATCAGGTCTGCGATCACGAGCAGCGCGGCTCCGAACGCGGCGGAGGAAGGTATCAGGTACCTGTTGTCAGAGCCGACGAATATCCTCGCTATGTGCGGAGCGACCAGCCCCACGAAGCCTATGAGGCCCGTGAAGCTGACGACGCAGGCGACGACGAGGGTGATCGTCACAAGGAGCAGCCTCCTCATCGAGTCCACGTTTATCCCCATGGCCTTGGCGCTCTCGTCTCCTGTGGAGAGTATGTTGAGCCTGCGGGCGTGGAGCTGGAGGACGAGGCATCCGGCGATGACCACGAACGCTATCAGCGCGATGTCGCTCCATCCGGCGGACCCCATGGTCCCGACCTGCCATTTGTACAGTGCGGAGAGGTCGTCAGGGTCGGCGAACAGCTTGAAGACCGTGGAGAAGGCGTTGAAGATGTACATGATGGCGATCCCGGCCATGATCATGGTGGTGGGAGAGCCGTCGCGTATCTTCGACACACCGACGATGACGGCCATCGGGATGAGCGCGAACACGAATGCGTTCCAGACTATGGCGTAGCTCCCTGCTATGATGGTGATCCCGGCGGTCATCGCAAGGGTGGCGCCGAACCCGGCGCCTGCGGATATGCCGGTGGTGTAAGGGTCCGCAAGGGGGTTCTTCATCAGGCTCTGCATGACGCATCCGCATGCCGCGAGCCCTATGCCCGTGAGGATCGCAAGGGCTATCCTGGGGAGGCGCCCCTCGACGACGAAATAGTCCAGCATGGTGTCCTGGACGTCGCCGACGAGGTGCTGCCAGACGATGCGGTAGCAATCAGCGAACCCTATGTGGTAGGTGCCGATGCCCAGGGATAGCCCTGCGGCAAGGGCGACGGCGATGCAGCAGATCGCGATGAAAGCGACCTTCCTGGCCACAGATGTCCTGTAGCCTGCCACCAGGCTCTTCTCCTGCTCCGGCGCAGGGCAGTCCGCGCACCATATGTCCGCGGCCTCGCGGACGGCCCTGCTCGTCTTCATCGCCATCGCCCTCCCTTCCCGTCGAAGAAGTTTCACTCTCTCCAGCCGGTGTAGGTGAATCCCCACTCCATCCCCTTGGCGGTGTTGGATCCCGGGGGCATGAACTCGGAGCAGTATTCGTTGACGATCCTCTGCGCTGTGTCCCACGAGATCAGGTCGGGGTAGATCTGCGATGCCAGGAGCATGCACCCTGCCGGCCCTCCGAAGAAGGGCATGATCGAGAAGTCGATGGTGTAGATGCTCTTGTTCTCGTAT
>CAVKKO010000157.1:0-4569 GCA_963656905.1 Bacteroidaceae bacterium
GTTAAGTCGTAACAAGGTATCTGTAGGGGAACCTGCAGATGGATCACCTCCTAAGCAGGGTGGGGCTCAGCCCCACCCTCACACATCGTACTAACAGTACATCATTGCAAGGAAACTCCGAGCGAGTTTCCCGCAATTCCGAGGCAGCTTACCATGCACTAAACGTAGCATCGAACGTCATTCTTTTCATTCTCATAGGTGCCTTTCATGATTATCGTCTATTCTTCGAAATCAGGCTCTTCCAAGAAGTACGCCGAGATCCTCTCAGAGCGCACTTCCATCCCGACCTATGCTGCGGGATCCGAGCCGGAGGGGGAGCCGATGGTCTTCTTCGGATGGCTCCGCAAGGACACCGTTGTCGGCCTCCGCAAGGTCGATGTGTCGAACGTCCGTGCGCTATGCGTTGTCGGGCTGGACGATGAGAGCAGGTTCTCCAAGCCGAAGGTCGCGGAGAAGAACGGTGTCAAGGCCCCGGTGTATTACCTGAGGGGATGGATAGACAGGTCCAAGCTCAATATCATCGACAAGACCGTCTTGGCGGTCGTTGCCGCGATGATGAAGCTCAACGGTCTTAACCAGTTCAATCAGCCGATCTTCGATGCGATGATGGATGGTGGCAGCTTCTTCGACGAGTCCTTCCTCGCACCGATAGAGCTGTTTCTGAGCAGTTCGAAAATGTGAATGGTAGTCCCGTCCGGGTTCGAACCGGAGTCGCCGGCTCCAAAGGCCAGCATGATTGACCACTACACCACGGGACTGTTGTCCGTCGTATTGACTTCGGATATAATTCAATTCTGGCTGACCGCACGGGAACAGTGCCGCGACGTGGTCAGATCAGCCTGCCGAGAAGGTATGTGGACCTGGCATCCGTGACTTCCACATCTGCGAACGTGCCGAGCGGGATGGTTTCACGGATCACGACCGGCCTGTAGTTGCCCGTCCTGAGTATGGTCCCTTCCTTCCCGTTCTCGGTCGCCAGGGCTTTGAAGGCGCGTCCGACAAGGGCCTTGTTGACATCGAGCTCCGTGTCGTTCTTCATCTTCGTGAGCTCGGCAGACCTCTCCGACGAGATCCTTCCGTGGACCTGCTCCATCTGTGCAGCATCTGTGCCTGGGCGGGAAGAGAACCTCGTTATGTTGACCGTGTCGGCGCGGAGTTCCCTGATGAGGTCCATGCTCTTCTGATGGTCTTCGTCGGTCTCTCCGGGGAATCCGCAGATCAGGTCCGTCGCGATGCTGATGTCGGGGACGTCTGCACGGAGCTTGTCGACAAGCTCCATGAACCTCTCGACTGTGTACTTCCTGCGCATCCCCTTCAGGATATCGTTGCTCCCGCTCTGCACCGGTATGTGCACGAACCTGTAGAGCCTCTCGTCATCCATCAGAGGGGTTAGGCCGTCGACGATCCGCCAGAGGCTGTCGGGATTGCTCATCCCCAGCCTTATCCTGTAATCTCCTTCGTGCTGCAGCATCGAGCGCACCAGGTCATTGAGGTCCGTCCCAATGTCCATTCCGTAGCTTCCCACGTCCTGGGCTGTGATAAGCACCTCTCCCGACCCTCCTTCGATGAACTTCCCGAACCTCGAGACGAGCTCGTCCTTCGGATAGCTCTCCAGCGTCCCCCTCGCAAAGCGGGTGATGCAGTAGGAGCAGTTCCCGAGGCATCCCTGCGCAATGGGCAGTATGGAGTCGGACCCGAAGTCTATAGGCACGGCGCACCCTCCGACTCCGTACCTCTCCATTATGACTGACTTGAATCCGGAGTACTCGGAAGGCGGCACAATCGGGGAGCCCGGGAGGCGTATCTCTATCCTCTTGGGCTGTACCTTGGCCATGCATCCGGTGACGACGACCTCCTTCCCCATCTTCTTCAGTTCGGAGATGCGGGCGAGCATCTTCTTCTCGGTGGTCTCGACCACGGTGCACGTGTTGAGAATGACTATGTCCGCATCCTCTGCGGACGAAGCAGGTTGGTATCCTAGGGATGCCATGTCCTCGGAGAGGCCCCGGCCCTCTCCGAAGTTCATTGTGCATCCGTAGGATTCGACGTAGTACCTCATCAGCGGGTGCAGGGCTCCGTCGTGGGGACGGCGAAGGCGGTCTTCGCGGAGATCTTGGAGATCTTGGCGTGGACCTTCGTGCCTTTGACGGTTCCGGGGACGACGACCAGGTAGTCGTAGAACTTCCCGGTTCCATCTCCCTTCTTCCCGACATCGGTGATCTGGAGCTCGATGATGTCGCCCTCGCGGAGGGTGTTGGCGGTGTCCGCCCTGACAGACTTCCTGACGGTGATGGGCCTGCGGGCTCCGCAGGCTTCGCACTCCAGCATGAGGGTCCTTCCGTCCTTGATCATCTTGGTGTCGGGAAGCCCGCACTCGGAGCAGATGACGTAGGTCTCGGTGTAGATCTGGATCTTGTCGTTGATCACTGTCGGGTTGATCTTGGCTTTGAACACGGCCCTGCGCCCTTCCACGTTTCCGGGTGCGCCCAGTTCCTTCAGGAGGAACTGCAGCACGTGCTGGGGGTCGCGCCTGAGCTTGTCGGTAACATCGATGAAGTTCCTGAAGACGGTGATCTTCCCCTCCTGGAGGATATCGAGCTCGGGGATCTCGAACCTCTCGTGGTTCTCGATAGTCTCGGGGCAAGCAATCTTCGCCCTGTTCAACAGTGCCATGTAATCGTCTTCGCTGGACATTTCAATCGCCTTGGTCGGCTATGGGGGGACTTATTATAAAGGCTACTCTTCGCCGACGGCCGGACCTCCGCGAGATGGGCGTGTCGGACCTTCATTCCGCCTCGATGCTGCCTCCCATGACGACCTCGATCTCATTCAAGAGGTCGGCGGTCTTCTTTCCCGTTTCGGTGAGCTTCCAGTACTTCGATACATGGCGCGTGTCCTTTCCAGCCCTGTATTCGCAGGTGACGAGGCCCCAGTCCTGAAGGAGCCCCAGCTTCATGGACAGGGTCCTGTTGTTCGTGGATATGATGTTCTTCATGTCCTTCTGAATCGTCTCTCCCCTGCAGCGCAGAAAGCGGAGGATGTCGATCGTGTACACTGTGCTCAGAACCGTGCTTGTGATATGCGTGGTCATGAGCATAGGGTATAACGACATAGAAATCTTATTTCTGTTCGCTTACTGAACTCGTAGGTCATCGTGACAGGCGTTATGGAGCGATGAAGGTGGGAGAAAACGGGGCCGGAGCCCCTTAATGATGGTTTCAGCCCTTGTGGGCGATGGCCGCGCGGACCAGTCCGAGGTGGAGCGGCGAGGGGTGGCCGGGCTTGGACTTGAACTCGGGGTGGAACTGCGATGCCACATAGTATGGGTGGCCCTCCAGCTCTCCGATCTCCATCCTGGTGCCGCACTCGGAACGGCCGGTGAAGATCCATCCGGCGTCCTCGATCCTCCCGATGTACTCGGGGTTGACCTCGTATCTGTGCCTGTGCCTTTCGGATATGAGCTCCGAGCCGTAGAGCTCCGCGGCCTTGGAGCCGGCGGAGACGATGACGTCCTGGGCGCCCAGGCGCATGGTGGCTCCCATGTCCACTATGCCCTTCTGCTCGTTCATTATGCAGATCACCGGGTCGGGCGTGGAGGGGTCGAACTCTGTGCTGGTGGCCATGCCGAGGCCGAGGACGTCCCTGCAGAACTCGATGGTGGCTATCTGGAATCCCAGGCAGACCCCCAGGAACGGGACCTTGCTCTCTCTGGCGTACTTCGCCGCAGCAATCATGCCTTCGACCCCCCTTGTTCCGAACCCGCCGGGGATTATCACTCCGTCCGCGTCCGCGAGGACTTCGGGGGCCTTGCCGTTCAGGAGCTGGTCGCTGTCCACGAACTTGATCCTGACCTTGCACTCCATCTCGGCTCCCGCATGGGTGAACGACTCCAGGTGCGACAGGTAGGAGTCAGCCAAGGCGGTGTACTTCCCGACCAGGGCGATGGTGACCTCCCTCTTGGGGTTGACGACCTTGCTGACGTACCTCTCCCAGGAGTCCATGTTCCTCTTGGAGGTCATGGGGCCGAGCCTCATGCGGTCTATGATGTAGTCTGCGACGCCCTGCTTCTCGAGGTTCAGAGGGACTTCGTAGATGCTGCGGGCATCGGGGGTGGAGATGACGGCTTTCTCAGGCACGTCGCAGAACATGGCGATCTTAGACACCGCAGCGGGGCTCAGGGGCTCGGAGCAGCGCCCGACTATGATGTCCGGGCGGATCCCGATGCTCATCAGCTCCTTCACGGAGTGCTGGGTCGGCTTGGTCTTCTCCTCTCCGACGGACCCCATGATGGGGATGAGGGTGGTGTGGATGAACATGACGTTCTCCTCCCTGCCCAGGTCGCGCCCCAGCTGCCTGGCGGCCTCCAGGAACGGCATGGACTCCATGTCCCCTACGGTGCCTCCGAGCTCGACGATGACTACATCGGCGCCGGAGTCCCTTGCGACGGATGTGATCCTGCGCTTGATCTCGTTGGTCACATGGGGGATGATCTGGACGGTCTTCCCGAGGTACTCTCCGTGCCTCTCGTTCTCGATGACCGAGCGGTAGACCTTGCCGGTGGTGATGTTG
>CAVKKO010000158.1:0-4545 GCA_963656905.1 Bacteroidaceae bacterium
AGCGAAGCGAGCGTGGGCGGGTGCCGACTTGATAGAGATAACCTGAGTTAAAACTACATGGGAAACGTTTTGCCAGTCTTATGATTATATTTGCTCGGCGTTGGTCCAGTTATCGACTTTGCAGAGGACCGTTTTTCATGACGTATGCTAGGCTTTGTTTTTCGGATTATGGAACTTTTTGAGATGAGGGCAAGGTCTTGAATCCGAGATCGTAGCTTCGTGATTGAGGTTTTTTTTCATTCGATTCATTTGTCGCTCTAAGGCGAGGTTAATCTTTAATTATGCTTGCCCGTTACTCACCCAATGCCCATCAATACTGAGAAATGCACTTTTCAGTCTACGTTGGATGGTTCTCGTCTCTCTGATACGAGTTCTACCTTTGTGGACAATATGTCTTTGCCAATACATCGTTGGTTCAGATATTCGGCTGGTTTTTCCTCAGATTGGGTTGTTTCAGTTGTGAATAAGTGCCGGAGCGAGACTAGTGATTATCGTGTTCTGGATCCTTTCGCAGGTTCTGGGACTACTCTGCTGTCTTGCGACTCTATCGGTGTCAATTCTGTTGGATTTGAGTCACATCCTTTGATTGCTCAGGTCGCTTCTACTAAGTTATTGTGGGGAAGCGATGTCAACGCTGTCAAGGCGCTGTCGGAGAAAGTCGTTAGGGATATGGATGAATTTCAAACGATTGATGATTATCCTAGTGTTGTATATAAGTGTTATACGCCCGAGAGTCTGAAAACCATCGACTCGTTGAAAAAATCGTTATATGCCCAAGATGATGGGAGTGAAGAATACCGTCTCTGTAAGTTGGCATTCATGTCAATTTTGAGAAAAACATCATACGTTGGAACCGCTCAATGGCAGTATTTACTTCCGAACAAGACGAAATCGCATGTTCTGGAACCCAAGGATGCATTCATCAAGCAAATAGACATGATGATATCGGATATGAAATACGCTCAGAGAAATTACTCGGGGCCGACTAGGGCGTTGCTAGTGAATCACGATTCTAGAGAATATTATGCGGGTTTAGATGATAGTATAGATCTAATCGTTACTTCGCCTCCTTATGCTAATAATTACGATTATGCCGATTCGACGAGGCTCGAACTGTCTGTATTGGGAGATATCAAGGAATGGAAAGATCTCCAGTCCATGATTAGGCCAAATCTTGTACGTTCGTGTTCACAACATGTATCTAAGGAAAAGAAGGACACATACAATTACCTAAAAGATCCAGCTCTGTCGTCCATCTATCCGGAAATATTAGAAGTCTGTGAGACATTAGATGAGGTTAAAGAAACGCATGGTGGTAAGAAGAATTATCACACGATGATTGCGCTATATTTCTACGATCTTGCGAGAGTTTGGATAAACTTACGCAGGTATTGTAAAAGTGGCGCTGAAGTATGCTTTGTGGTGGGTGATTCCGCACCATATGGTGTGTATGTGCCGGTAGATGAGTGGTTGGGAAGATTGGCGATATCTGCTGGATTTGAAGATTATAGTTTTATAAAAACGAGAGATCGTAATGTTAAATGGAAGAATCGTAAGCACGATGTTCCGTTGAAAGAAGGACAACTTTGGATCAGGGGTTGAACATGGCAAATTCACCGTCACATAGATTTGGCCAGATTATCGGAGATATTCTGGAAGAAGCATCGGTACAGTCTGTTCGTCCTATTGCAGCAAAGTACGGTCTGTATCTGGATCACAAGCATTCGCGCCTAGCCAGAGATGGGAACAGGGAAGTGATTTGGAAAGATATCGATGGGAACAATCACAAGTTGGATATTGTACTGGAGCAAAACGGTTCTGAGATGGAAACTGGAATACCTCGGGCGTTCATCGAAATCGCGTGGCGGAGATATACCAAGCATTCGAAGAATAAGGCTCAAGAGATTGCAGGGGCGATCCGTCCACTCGTAGACCGTTATCGTAGTACTTCACCCTTTTATGGGGCGGTAATCGCGGGAGTTTTTACGGACAATTCTATTCAGCAACTGAGGTCAGAGGGGTTCAGTGTCGTTTATTTCGATTACGATGCGATGAAGGAAGCCTTCGCAAAGAATGGAATTGATATACATTGGGATGAGTCCACACCCGATGGAGTATTACAACAGAGGGTTGATCAGTACGAATCACTTTCTGCAACATCGAAGCAGAAGATTATAGACGACCTTCTTGATGTAAATGCCAGTCAGATCCAATCATTCCTAAACGAATTGTCTGTGTCTCTTGAGCGTACTATTTCTTTGGTCCAGGTTTTGCCACTATTTGGAAAAACGCAATCTTTTGACGATGTTGGTTCTGCGGTAGAATACATTCAACAATTCGATGAAGAAAGTTGTACCAATGAGTTCGTAAGATACGACATTCTCGTGAAATATAGCAATGGTGACACAATCAACGCTTCATTCATCAAGAAGAGCGAAGCACTGTCATTTTTGAGGTCTGTTTCAGGTGAGAATATGATTCATGGCCAAGTATTATTGAAGTAAACCGGTTGAGCATTCGCTCAACTTTCTTTCTCTCCCATAATCTACGCTACAGTCTTTGAGAAGTGCTGAATGCACTTTACATCGTTCCATTTGTACGATCATTCTTGCTCATTTCCTTCTTCATTTTCTCAATCTGCTCCCTGAGTTCAGAAGTCGATTGATTGTTCAGGAGATAGTTTTCCGTGAGTAGCGCGTTCGTATTCTCGGCGCCGATCTCTACCAGGAGGTAGACTATGGAACATTTCACGAACTCCTGATGGTTTCTGAAGCACCCGGTGCGTTCTACGGTGCGATCGATCTGAGCCGCCAGGCCTTTCGGAAGTCTGACGAGGACATCCACATCCCTCTTCGATTTCGAGATCGCGTTTGCTACGGACTCCCGGTACGTTTCGGTCAAGGATCTGATCGATTCCTTATAGAATTCAATACGGACATCCCGGTTGGCATCGCTCTTCTCCTGGAGATAGGTCATGATCTCCGCTTCTGTGCTACATATGAAATGGATGAATCTACGGATCCCGTCTATGATGCAATCCGGTCTGGACGAGTGAGTGTTTCCTACCATGCTGTCGATTGCTAGGGCAAGGCCGTCTGGTACCCTGACCATGAGGTTCGTATTCTTCTTACCATCATTTTTTGTGATGATTCCCATTTTTCCATCCAAAATAGTGAGATATATCTAACTTTATAAGGCTCATGTATCGAACCAGTATCGTTATATATCCTTCATGTAATCAAGTAATTACAAAAATAGGAGGCCATGAACATTGATTTACATGGACGAGTGGGAGTACAACCTCTGGTTGGAACTCCACAAAGACGAGCTTCTGGCGTCGAAGCATGCCGGATCCGAGGACGAGAAGGAACAGGAGTCGGAGGTTTCCGGCTTTTCGGGGTGTGAGTGAGAATGGGAAGATATCCGTTCGTCGAGTGCATCAACGAGTACCTGCCAACCGAGGAGGGGCACCTCTCCGCCGAGACCCTCTCCGCCTACGGCAGGCGTCTGAGGCAGATCGCCAAGGTCGTCAATCAGCTGAAGGTCGAGGGGAAGATCTCCACGGACAACCCTCGGAAGATGACCGCTCAGGACATCGACGTATTCGTCGGGTACAGGCGTCAGACGGTCAAGGCCGCCACGGTCAACAAGGATCTCAGCATCCTGGTCAAGATGCTGATGTACTTCGACAACGACGCGGTGATCAGGTTCAAGATCAAGTATCCCGCGCACTACCCGAAGAGGTACAAGAAGCGCGGGACCTCGCTCGAAGAAGAGAAGGTCCAGGCCATTTTCGACAGGGCCATGGAGATCAACCTCGGGGACTGGGAGCGCATGGAGGCGTACGGTCTCGTCTGTCTCGCCATAAGCGCGGGCTTCAGGCCGAAGGAGCTCCGCATGCTCTCGTTCCACAACGTGAACAAGACTGCGCACGGCTACGAGATCCTGGCCGAGCACGTCAAGGGCGAGGGGACGTACGGGAATGCCCGTTGGGTCCCCATCCATCCGGACGGTGTCAAGGTGTTCGAGAGGTACCTCGAAGCCAGGAGGCTCCGTTTGGAGAGGGCCGGGAAGTACGAGGATGCCCTTTTCCCTCCGATCAAGTACAATGGCGGATACATCTCCTACGGGAGGATCCGCATTCTGAAGAGCATGGTCGAGGAGGATCTCGGCATGAAGTTCGATTTCCGGAAGTGCAGGCGCACCTTCGGTCAGAGGGCCATCGACGAGGGGCAGAGCATGCATGATGTATCCCTTGTCATGGGGCATGCGACTACGGCTACGACACAGAAGGACTACTGCGATAAGGACGAGCATAACGCCTCTCGGGACATGCAGAAATTCTGGTCCGGGAAGGGGGAGAAACAGGAGTGCTGAATCCAGTTGGATACGAACCTATCCCCAGGTTCGAATCCACTGTTTTCCAACGGAGGCGCTAAAGGCCTCGAAACGTCGAAACAATAGAATTTTTTCAGAAGATCTGGCTAGACAAGTGGCGGGCCTGAAGGGATTCGAACCCTTGGCCGTCCGATTAAGAGTCGGACG
>CAVKKO010000159.1:0-4536 GCA_963656905.1 Bacteroidaceae bacterium
GGAACCTGGACCCGCAGGGGCACTCGCCGGGGATGATCCTGGTGAGGTCGTGGGTCCTGTACCTTATGAGCGGGGCGCCCTCCTTCCTGAGGGTGGTGATCACCAGCTCTCCCACAGTGCCGTCGGGCACGTTCTTCCCGGTGACCGGGTCGATTATCTCGAAGTAGATGTAGTCGTCCCACATGTGGATCCCGTTGCGGTAGTCGCAGCTGATCCCTATGCCGGGGCCGTAGATCTCCGTCAGGCCGTAGATGTCGTAGAACTCCACGCCCAGGTCGTCGGCGATCTCCTTCCTCATCTTGTCTCCCCAGCGCTCGGATCCGATCACCCCTTTCCTGAGAGCGAGACGGTCCTTGATGCCCCTCTTCTTGATCTCCTCGGCGAGCAGCAGGGCGTAGGACGATGTGGCGCACAGGACGGTGGACTGGAGGTCCTCCATCATGCGGAGCTGCTTCTCGGTGTTGCCGGGCCCCATGGGCACCGCCATGGCGCCGAGCCTCTCGCATCCTGCCTGGAACCCTATGCCTGCAGTCCACAGCCCGTATCCGGGGGTGATCTGGATGCGGTCCCTCTCGGTTATCCCGGCCATGCGGTAGCAGCGTTCGAACATGACCGCCCAGTCTTCTACGTCCTTCTTGGTGTACGGAATCACCACAGGCGTCCCGGTGGTCCCCGAAGACGAGTGTATCCTGACGATCTCCTTCTCCGGCACGGCTGCAAGCCCCAGAGGGTACGCTTCGCGGAGGTCTCCCTTGTCCGTGAACGGCAGGGTCTCGAAGTCCTCCTGCGTCTTGATGAAGGACATGTCGATGTCCTTGAACTTCTGCGCGTAGAACGGGCTGCGCCCCTTGATGGAGGACAGCAGGTCCATGATGATCTCCTTCTGATACTCGTTCATCTTCATCGGATTCACAACCTTGATAGCAGCTCCGCAGCCTCCGCGCTGCCCCTGGCCGCCGCCTTGGACAGCCATTTGCGGGCGTTGTTCTCGCTGCGCACCATCCCGTCGCCCGAGAGGGACATCCGCCCCAGCTCCAGCATGGCATCGGCGGAGCCCATCTCCGCCGCTTTGGAGAATGCGGACACCGCTTTCCCCTTGTTCTGAGGGACACCGTCCCCGTTCAGGAGCATCATGCCGATCCTGTACCCGGCCTTCTCGTAGCCAGCATCGAAGCATCTCCTGTAGTATTCCATGGCCTTCTGCTTGTCCGCGGGGATCCCGCGGCCCTCCTGCAGCATGACCGCCGCACGGTAGAGGCCCATGACGCTGCCTGCCTCCCCGGCCTTCATGTACCATTCGAAGGCCTTCTCCCAATCCTGCTCCACGCCCTCCACGTCGGAGTACATGAAGCCCAGGTTGAACATGGCCCTGGCGTAGCCCAGCTCGGCGGACTTCCTGTAAAGGTCCATGGCCTTCTCCAGGTTCAACGATAATCCTGACCCGTGGGCCCTCATATGGCCCAGGTTGCACAATGCCTCGGCGTTGCCCTGGTCCGCGGCCAGGCCGAACCACTTCGCGGCCTCCCTCCTGTCCTGGACGATCCCGTCGCCCTTGAAGAACATGTATCCCATGGCCACCTGGGCATCCGGGTCGCCGGCCTTGGCCTTCGCGAGAACCTCTTCGAATCCCATATCAGAATCCCCTGTGCGTGCGCCTGACGTAGATCTCCGGGTGGTCGATGTACTTCCCAAGGTAGTAGAAGGCAGCTAGGAACCCGTTGTACGCCGCATCGGAATACAATTTTATGACACGGTCCTCGTCGTTCCCCAGGACACCGTTCTCATAGAACCTTGCCAGATAGAACTGGGCGTCCTCGGAACCGGCTGACGCCGCGCGGGCCAGCAGATGCATGGCCTTGGAGTCGTCCCTCTTCACGCCGATGCCCTGATGGTGCATCATGGCGATGGCGAACATAGCCTCGGGGCTCCCCAGCTCCGCCGCCTCCTCGTAATAGGTCAGCGCTCCGGCCTCGTCCCCGGACTCGAAGAACTCGTCCGCGTAAGCGAGGTCGTTGGCCCTGGCGTCCACCTCCTTCTGGGACTGGGAGGTCATGAGCTTGTGGAGCCTGACCTCGTAGCTGTCGGGCTCGGCGCCGTCCAGAGCGGCCATTACCGAGTTCCAGCATATGGTGCACTTCTCGTGGCCCATGTCCACGCCGTACTTGTACCATCTCGCTGCCTCGATCGGATCGACGTCGATCATGTTGAGCCCGTACTCGTAGCTCATCCCGATCTTCAGGAACATCTCCCCGTCGCTGGAGATCGCCAGCGAGGAGAACCACGTCTCCGCTTCGGGAAGCGACTGCTGCACGCCCTGCCCGTGGGCGAGCATATAGCCGACGGAGAACCTGGCCCGGGGCACGCCCTGCTTGGCGGCCTGCTCGTACCAGCGGAAAGACAGCTCCAGGTCCCTGGGCATGATGTACCCCGAATTGTACTCGGACCCCAGGGTAGCCTGCGCCTCCGCGTTCCCCAGATCGGCGGCATGCTGCAGATGGTCGAGGTAGTGCGCGACGTTCCTCGTCACGTGCTCCCCCTCGATGTACATCTTCGCCAGCTCCCAATGGGCGCGGGGGCATCCGGCGGATGCGGCGCGCTCGTACCAGCGTATGGCCAGAGGCATGTCCTGCATGAGCTCCTTGCCTGTCTGATGGTAGTATGCGACCGCGAGGCACGCATACGGGTCGCCTGCGTTGGCGTCCTTCCTGAGGGTGTCCTTCACCTGGATCTCTCCGTCTTCATCTTGTTGAGGAGGGCCATCGCATCGGGGTCGCCCTGCTTGGCGGCCATGTTGAGGAAGCGCTTGGCCTTCATGTTGCTCTTGGGGACGTACTTCCCCTCGTAGTACAGCTTGCCCAGGTAGTACTGGGCTTCGTAATAGCCGGTGTCCGCGGACTCGTTGAGGAGCCTGAGCCCCTCGTCGATGTCCTGCTCGCATCCTGTGCCCGTGATCTTGAACATCCCGAGGAACGACTTCGCAGCAGGATGGCCCTGATCCGCGGCCTGATCGAACCACATGGCCGCTTCGTCCACATCCTTCTCGGTGCCCCTTCCCTCGTAATAGAAGCATCCGAGGCAGTACTGGGAGTTGACCTCTCCCATCTCGCCGGCGTCCCTGAAGTACTTGAGGGCCATCTTCTCGTCCCTCTCGAAGTAGTACCCTGAGCCGTACATGCATCCGAGAGCGTACTGGGCGTACCCGTTGCACCTGTCGGCGGCGACCTGGAACCACTTGGCCGCTTTGGCGTAGTCCTTGGGGACCATCTGCCCCTCGAAGCTCATGTTGGCAAAGTCCACCATGGCCTGCTGGTAGCCGCCCTCGCACGATTTCTCCAGCCATTTCACCGCCATGGACGGGTCTCTGGGGACGCCCTGCCCGTAGGCGTACAGCATCCCGATCTGATATTGGGCTTCAGCATGGCCGTGCTCGGCGGCCAGGCCGAACATCCGGGCGGCCTCTCTGTCGTCTGTATACCGGGTCTTCGGAGTGGAATGGATGCATCCCATGGCGAACTCGGCGTCGGGATCGTCTGCGTCCACCGCCCTCTCGTACCAGGCGACGGCACTGGCGATGTCGGGCTCGGTGTAGCAGAGGCCCTCGTCGTACATCCTCCCGATGCGGTACATGGCGCGCCCGCAGCCGTTCTCGGCGGCGGCCTTGAGCCATCTCAGGGCCTTCTCGTGGTCCTTGGAGACTCCTTTGCCCATCAGATACATGAAGCCGATGGTGTCCTGAGCCTCGACGTCGTCGTTCTCGGCGCAGACCGTGTAGAACCTTATGGCTTCGGCATGGTCCTTCTTGACGCATTCCGAGCCGTTGTCGTAGAGCTCGAAGAGCTTCCTGCAGGCATCGGTGTCCCTCTGCTCGCCTCTCAGCCTGAGCTCCAGGACCTTCTCCAGCACATCGGGCTCGTCGCGCTCCATCTCTCCGCGGACGATGTCCGCCGGGCGGTAGCCTGCTGCGGCAGAGAGGGCCATCGCCTCGGACGCGGTCTTGCGGTCCTGGGAGCAGCCTTTGCCTAGGTAGAGGAGGAGGGCTTGCAGGTACTGCGCGTCGGGATCCCCCTGCGAAGCGCCCGCCTCCGCTTCGGAAGCGGCGCGGCGAAGGTCGAAATCGGGGGAAGCGCAGTCCAAATACCTGCGGGACGGGGCGAAGTATCCGCCGTCCATGCTCGTTGACTGGGACATGAGCCTTCCCAATGCAAGGACGATATTAATCCTTGCGAGGGAAGCGATGGGAGGGACGAAGGCATTCTGAATCGATGATGGATAGCGCGACAGGCCCGATCGGGGCCGGGATGTGGTAGCGGATCGGGCCGATGTAGTTACAAAACCAGCCGATGTAGTTACAAAAAGGGGGTCGAAACGGGCGAACCATTATGAAGGGATGGCAGGTCCATAGGAGCATGTTGCCGATGAGTGCGGTAGAATCGTCGAATAAAAAACTGCGGGCTAGGTGAGCAAAAAGTTGGTGCTCTGATATAACGCTCATTACTGACATTACAAACATTACAACGAGCCATTATTATACGTGCA
>CAVKKO010000160.1:0-4506 GCA_963656905.1 Bacteroidaceae bacterium
ATCTTCAATAATGTAGGAACAGACCCAGATGCCGACAATGTCCGCATTGTTTTAAATACTGGTGTTCCGTAATGTCCTTGGTGATGCACATTAGGCTGAGGATATTCTCATCCAAGCCCGAGAAGGAGACGAAAGGAGGCGAGAGGTACGTATCGCATCTCCAGAGGGACATCCGCAGATACGAGGGATGGACCAAGGAGATGGTCGAAGCAGACTACAAGGCCTCCAAGACTGTCCACACTATCGTGACGATCGGCTACATGGAGTATGCCGACGATGTCCTGGTCCTGACGGACAGGGGGTCTCTCGTCATGAGAGGAGTCGCCAAGGTCCCTTCTCCTGTCGAATAAGCTGCTTCGTAGCAGTCATTATCCGTTTTGCATCAGCGCACGCTATGGAAGAGCCGTGCTTCTATGGCCTTCGGACAGCTATATGGGTTGCACGACGCATCTCCGGATGCCCGGTCTTCTAAAAATGGAAAAGGAGCGGCCCCGCGAACGGGACCGCCGGAGCCTCACTCGAGGCTCGCTTTCTTGTAAAGGGAAAGGTCCGCGCCCACCGGGATGGTGGCGTCGTATCCGACCTTCCAGGTGGTCTTGCCGTGGGAGCTGGGGTCCAGCGAGGATCCTGCCGCTCCGGGGATTCTGAGGATCCTGTCGGCCTGCATCCTGGTGGCGACGGCCCACTCGACCTGCCTGTCGTCGAAGATGTCGATGTCGTCATCCACGACGATGACCTGCTTCATGGACGGGTGGCCGGTGAAGGCCGCCATGATGGCGTTGACGCCGTCTCCCTCCTTGTTCTTCCTGATGGAGACGACGCCGTTCAGCCAGCAGCATCCGCCCTCGGTGAGCCTGACGTTCTTGACCCTGGGCACCGCCTGCCTCACGGTCTTGAAGATTATGGGCTCCCTCGGAAGGCCCATGAGCATGTAGTGCTCCCAGCCTCCGGGCAGGAGCAGGTGGAACATGGCGTCTTTCCTGGACCAGACGCGGTCTATCTCGATCACAGGCTGCTGGCGCTCGAAGTCGTAGGTCCCGGTGATGTCCACGAAGGGCCCCTCCTTGGTCTCCTTCAGCGTGATCCTCCCCTCCAGGACGAAGTCCGTGTCCGAAGGGACCAGGATGCCGTTGTCGCACCTTCCGACCTCCAGGGGCTTCCCGTGTCCCATGAGGCACATGGCGCTGGCGACCTCCAGCTCGTCCTGTCCGAAGTCCAGGGGCGTGGCGGCGGCGATGAGCACCTCCGCTCTGGCCCCAACGCATATGGAGACGTTGAGCTCCTTTCCCTGCTCCTTGGTCATGTTGTATATGGTGAACAGATGGCGGGGGACCAGCCTGACCGCGATGTGGTTGCGGTCCATGATCATCATCCTGTGGAAGGAGACGTTCTTCTTCCCCTCGAACTCGGTGACGATAACTCCCGATGTGATGTAGCGCCCCCCGTCCTCCGGGAAGTACTGAGGTATGGGCAGGGACATGAGGTCCACTTCCCTGGGAGCTTCCTTGAACTCGGGGGAATCGACGACCTGGCAGGGCTTGGGGGACTCCACCGCCTTCATGATGTGGGTGACGATCTCCTCTTTCCCGATGTTGAGCGCCGCGGCGACCTTCTCCCTGGTGGAGAATATGTTCCCTGCGGCCTTCCCGCCGTTCAGGCCCTCGAAGACGACGGTCTTCGTCTGGTCCGCCTGGAGCGCTTTCGTGACATCCCTGGTGTCGGGGTCCGTGGGTCCTTTCACGGTCACGATGTCCCCGAAGAGAGATTCCTTGACTGACATGCCGGGGGCATCGGCTAGGTCCAATAAGGATTTTGTTCGCGTTCCGAGCTGGATGACCCGGTTGCAGATGTCCTGTTTTTATACACGATGCCGATTCCAGGGCATGAACAACGAGCAGATCGTGGACCGCATCAACGCGCTGAGGAAAGAGCGCAACGCGGTCATCTTGGCTCACAACTACTGCCGTCCCGAGGTCCAGGACGTGGCGGACTTCGTAGGGGACTCCCTCGGCCTCGCCGTGAAGGCCAGCAAGACCGACGCGGACGTCATAGTGTTCTGCGGCGTCACTTTCATGGCCGAGACGGCCAAGATCCTCAACCCGTCCAAGACGGTCCTCATGGCCGAGCCGGAGGCGTTCTGCGTCATGGCGCAGATGTGCACCCCCGAGCAGATCGAGACGCTGAAGGCCAAGCATCCCAGCGCGGAGGTCGTGGGCTACGTGAACAGCACTGCCCGCTGCAAGACCAGCCTGGATGTCTGCTGCACATCGTCCAACGCCGTCAACGTGGTGTCCGGCCTGAAGAGCAAGGACGTCATCTTCATCCCCGACATGAACCTGGGGAGGTACGTGGCCGGCAAGTGCCCGGAGAAGAACATCATCCTGTGGGACGGGTTCTGCCCCATGCACCAGTTCATAACCGTGCGCCAGGTCGAGGCCCTCAAGGCGGCTCACCCCGGCGCACCGATAATCGCGCATCCGGAGTGCAGGAAGGAGGTCCTGGAAATGGCCGATCACGTCGGATCCACCGAGAAGATGATCGGGCTCTCCAGGGAGTCGTCTTCGGATGACATCATCATCCTGACCGAGACCGGCATGAAGCACAGGCTGGAGAAGGAGTGCCCCGGCAAGAGGTTCCACTTCGCCGACAACGTCTGCTGCACGGCGATGAAGATGATGGACCTGATGTCGGTGCTGACCGTGCTGGAGAACATGTCCAACCAGGTCGTACTGGACGACGAGACGATGGAGAAGGCATACATCCCCGTCAAGAGGATGATCGACTCGCAGTGATGATGGAAGGGGGCGCGGGGCTCATCGCTAGCCCCGGCTCCCCCTCATTTATCGGCACGGGATAGCAGGTGTCTGCCTGCTTCCGTTGTCCTGTAACGTTGTTTCGTGCTTGTCGGTTTGTCTGGAATGGTGTATTCTATCAGGTCGTGTGTCATCATTGGGCGGATGTATCTCCTTGATAGAGTTGACTTGCTTGTAACGCCCAACATGTCTAACATTTCGGCAATAGATGCCCCGTCAGGGCGATTCATAAGCTCTAATAGCTTGATGTCACGGTCAGAAGATTCCAACTCCACGTGATTTTTGCCTTTCAGGTCCTCGATATCATCTACAGTAATGATTGCATCCATTTTTACTTGGAACGAGTAAGAATCGGCTTCGAATGTGACCTTCCTGTCCCCGCGCCCCTTATATCCATCCTGTATGCGCTCGATTCCGCGGCCCCAGTTTTCGATGAGTCCCATCAAGAAGAACACATAGGCTATGCGGGGGTTCACAGGTTCTGACTTGTGCTCTCTGAGCAGGCGTTCTGTAGTCCAGCCCTCAGGGAGTCCTCCGGAGTCGGAGATCATCATCCTGTCCTTCCATATGCGAATCTGGACCGCGATGAACGATCCATAATCGTTGTGTATCAATGCATTGACAAGGCATTCTCTCAATGACTGGTCTGGATATGGGTCGTTCTCTATCCGGGTCCATCCGTCATATGTTATCGGTCTCACAAGGTATTTCATGGAGATGATCTCCATCAATCTGTCAAGCCTCGTCACAAGCGGTCCGCCTACTATGTCTTGATGCAGTATCTCGGAACCGTTGAACATCCCTACTTTGGTGAATGAACACGTGATGACATCTTCTGGGGCCGGATGGAACAGTATCACTCCTGCACGGGTTATGTTGTCTCCGACTTTGAGATTCAACTTCGTCAGAAGGTCGCCGTCTGTGATGTTGATGCTATCTTGTCCCAGGATTTTATTCTCCGCGACCTTTTTCTTAAAGAACTGGATAGCATTTTGATCGAGTAGGGACTCATCCATGCCTTCTATTGGCTGATCGATCCATGAGACATTGAGCCTCTTCGAGACAATGCGATCGTATTCCCTGCCTTTAGCCTCATGAACGGTGTTGCCAGAACGGACATAGAACTTTCCGCTGAGCTCGACGGGCACAGATGCCTTTTCCACAGAAACTGTGATTACGCCTGTCGATTCATCGACGTTAATAGCTGGATACAGTCCGAGCTTGTTAGATACGGTGTCTGAGATCTTCTTCATAACATTTTTTGGATTCCTAACGCCGATTATCTTGCCATCATCATCGACACCGATTTTCAGAACACCGCCATCTGTGTTAGCGAAACTCGCGATTTCTTTGAGGAATTCGTCTTTCCACTCCCGTTTCCACTCGACTGTCTGCGTCTCCATTTCAGTTCAATGTAGAAAAACCATCACTTCGTTAAATCGTTTGTGCGAGCCCTCCATACAGCCCAAATTCTGCGCATGTAAGTAATGGGCGAACCCTGCCCCTGCGGGGCAGGGCAGGGGCGGTCAGAGGGCGTCGAAGATTAGCTCGCCCCTCGTAGCCTCTTTGGGAACGGGGATCTTCAGGGCCCCGTACATCTCGCGCTGGCGCTTGTCGATCTCGGAGATGTAGCTGGCCCCGTGGTACTCGCGGACCTGGATGCAGTCCAGGGACGAGATCACCCCTTCAACGG
>CAVKKO010000161.1:0-4448 GCA_963656905.1 Bacteroidaceae bacterium
GTACTGTATTGCGCAAGCATACGGGAACTCAGACACGCTGTCAGCCACTCCTTCCTTCATTATCCGGTGGCATACTTGCTGTCAAAAATTCCCGTCTTCGGACGGATCAGGAGTCGCCCCGAGCTAAGAGGTTGATGACAAACAGACGTTCGAACTCGGGACTGATGTTTGAAACCGCCCATCGACAATAAAACGGTAACGATTTCGGAATCGTTGGAGAAGGAAAAGATGTCATAAAACCGGCCCCGAAGGGCCGGAATGTGTTTTTCAAAGCTCGGTCAGCCTGATGAGCTTGTTCCAGCGCCTGTCGACCTCCGCCTGGATGTCCTCGACGATGGGCTCCCACCTCTCCTGCTGGAGGTGCTTGAACCTTCCCTGGGAAGCTATCCAATCGGTGATCGGCTTCTTCTCGGCCTTGCCGTCGGCGATCCTGGCGCTCTCAGCCGTGAGAGTGTACTTGCCGTCGACGACCTCGAACAGGGGCCACATGCATGTCTCCACGGCCAGGCGGGCGATGTTGATCGTCTCGTCGGACGGGAACCTCCATCCCCTGGGGCACGGAGAGATCGCGTTGATGAAGCTCGGCCCGTCGGCGGCGAACCCCTTGGACGCCTTGGTGACGGTGTCCCTCCAGTTGTGGGGCGACACCTGAGCGACGTAGGGGATGTTGTGGGCGACCATGATCTCGGTCATGTCCTTTGAGAACTCCTTCTTCCCGGGCTGGACGGAACCCGCCCAGGACGTGGTGGTGGAAGCTCCCATGGTCGTCGCAGAGGACCTCTGGATACCGGTGTTCATGTACGCCTCGTTGTTCAGGCAGACGTACATCATCCTGTGGCCCCTCTCCATTGCTCCGGAAAGGGCCTGCAGGCCGATGTCGTAGGTGGCTCCGTCTCCCGCGAAGTTGACGAACTTGATGTCCTCCTCGATCTTGCCCTTCTTCTTCAGCGCCACATATGCTGTCTCCAGTCCGGCGCAGGTCGCTGCACCGTTCCCGAAGGCGGTGTGGATGTAGGGCGTGTTCCAGGCGGTGTACGGGAAGATGGTCGTCGACACTTCGAAGCATCCCGTGGACGCCGAGACCGCGATGGGGTCCGAAGTCCCCATCAGGATCTGCTTGGCGATGATGGACTCCGCGCATCCAGCGCAGAGCCTGTGCCCGCTGGCGAGCCTGACGGGCAGCTTGTTCAGTTCCTTGAGCGAGAGAGATGTCATGCCTTCACCCCCAGATAGGTGATCTTGGAAGCAGTCCCTGCGGAGACCTCCTCCATCATCTTCTTGAACCCGGCCACGGTGGCGTCGGCGCCTCCCAGGCCGTATATCACATTGTACATCTTGGGCATCTTGTCCAGATCGGCGGCGGCCGTCACGACTTCGGGGAACATGGGGCCGTAGGCTCCGATGCTCAGGTGCTTGTCGAACACCGCGACTCCCTTCTTGCCTGCCATGACCTTGGCCAGAGCGGCCTCGGGCCAGGGCCTGTAGACATGGGGCATGGCGCATCCGACCTTGATGCTTTCCGCGCGCAGCTCGTCGACTGTCTCCTTCATCGTTCCGAAGGAAGACCCGAGGACGATCGCAACGTAATCCGCATCGTCGCAGAGGTACTCGTCGACCAGGTGGTACTCCCTTCCGGTCAGGTCGGCGAACTCCTTGAACACCTCCTCGGCGACTTCCAGGGCCTTGTTCATGGCAAGGACGCTCTGGTACTTGTGGGGGTAGTAGAAGTCGGGCCCGTCCATGTTACCATGGGAGACGGGGTGCTTCACGTCGAGCAGGGGGTACAGGGGCTCGTACTCTCCGACGAAGTCCTTGACCTCGGCGGTGTCGAGCATGGTCATCCTCTCGATAGCATGAGTCAGGATGAAACCGTCCAGGTTGACCATGCAGGGCAGCTGGACGTCCGGGTGCTCCGCGATCCTCGGCGCGATGATCGAGTTGTCGTAGGCCTGCTGGACGTTCTCGGAGAACAGCTGGACCCATCCGCAGTCGCGGGCGGACATCGCATCCCCGTGGTCGTTGTTGATGTTGATCGGCCCGGAGACGGCCCTGTTGGCCACGGCCATTATTAGGGGGACCCTCATGGCGGCGGTGATGGGCATCATCTCCCACATGTAGGCCAGTCCCTGAGAGGCCGTTGCGGTGAAGGTCCTGGCTCCGGCGGAGGCGGACGCCGTGCAGAGGGTGAGCGCGGAGTGCTCGGACTCGACGCACACGAACTCGGTGGTGACCTCGCCGTTGGCGACGTAGTCGGCGAACTTCTCGACGATGATGGTCTGGGGCGTGATCGGGTATGCGGCGCACACGTCGGGGTCGATCTGCCTCCATGCGAGCGCGACCGCGTTGTCTCCGTTGATTGCGATATCGTGCGACATCCTCATTCCTCCTTCATTGTGATGGCCTTCTTGGGGCAGACCTTTGCGCAGATCCCGCAGCCCTTGCAGTGGCTCATCTTGATGCCGGACATCTTGTCGTCCCTGAAGACGATGCTGTTGTCCGGGCAGTATATCCAGCATGTGTAGCAGTCTATGCACTTGTCCTGGTCGATGACCGGGACGAAGCTCCTCCAATCCCCCGTGCAGAAGTTCTCGGAGTTCCCCGCCTTTATGATGCGGCCTCCGACGACGAGGTCCTTGATGTTAGCCATTGCCATTTCACTGCACCTCCTGGTATCCCCTCTTGAGGGCGCTGAGGTTCTTCACTATGACCTTCTCGGGGAGCTTCCCCGTGAACTTATTGGTGATCTGGTCCTCGAGCTTCTCGTAAGCGACGATGTCGACGCACTTGATGAGCGCTCCGAGCATGACCGTGTTGACCATGGGCTTGCCGATCTCCTCGATGGCAATCTTGATGGCGTCCAGAGTGTAGCACTTGGCCTCGGTTCCGAGGGCCTCCTGGAGCTCCATGGGCGTCCCGGTGTAGTTGGCCAGGATGACCGTGTCCTTCTTGATCCCCCTGGTCACGTCGACTTTCCCGACCAGCGTTCCGTCCATGATGATGACCACGTCGGGCTCGTAGACCTGGCTGTGGACCCTGATGGGCGTGTCGGATATCCTGGTGAACCCTCTGATGGGGGCTCCCATCCTCTCGGGCCCGAACTCAGGGAATGCCTTGACGTACATACCGGCGGCGATAGCGGTCTCGGCCAGGATCTCGTTAGCCGTGACCACTCCCTGTCCACCTCTGCCATGCCAACATATTTCCATGTGCATTAGTACCACTAAGGAGTCCGTATGGTGCCGATGATTTAAACCCTTTGTAGTTCTCAAGTGATTGGGCATTGTTTTTCGGAATAACTAATTCGTTTTATCGGGGTTATTCGTAGGATTTGCTACGGATTTCGTAGATTGGATGTGTTTTCCGCAGGACAGCACGGGATATCTGCTTAAATCCTGCAATGCATGGTTTGTGTGCCGGTGCACCGTCCCGGGCCTGCTGGCCCGCGGCCCGCGCGTGCACGGCCGAGGCCGGAACAAGAAACAATTAAATGAGCCAAAGAATACCCAACATCAATGGTGGCCCGAGAGCCCATCTCAAACGACTTCGATTCGCTGTGATTCATATGGACAAGAAGATCGTCGACGTAAACGAGCTGCACGTGGAAGACATACCCATCGTGGGTGGCAAAGGCGCCAACCTGGGAGAACTCACCAACGCGGGATTCCCCGTTCCCGAGGCTTTCGTCCTCACAACGGCTTCTTATGACTACTTCATCAAGAGCGCCAAGCTGATGGACAGGATCAACGAGGCCCTGTCCGGAATCGACAGGAGCTCCGACGACAGCCTGGCCGAGGCATCCGCCGCGATCAGGGGCATGTTCGAGGAGTGCGAGATACCCGAGGACCTGAAGAAGGACATCGTGTCCCGCTACAAGCTGCTCTTCCCCAAGGGGAAGAAGGGCTTCGTCGCGGTGAGGTCGAGCGCCACCGCCGAAGACCTGCCCGACGCGAGCTTCGCGGGGCAGCAGGAGACCTACCTGAACGTCGTTGACGAGGACGACCTGTTCGACAAGATCAGGAAATGCTGGTCCTCTCTGTTCACCGCCCGCGCCATCGCGTACCGCGAGAAGCAGGGCTTCGCCCACGAGGACGTGAAGCTGGCCGTCGTGGTCCAGAGGATGGTCAACTCCGAGTTCTCGGGGATCATGTTCACAGTGGACCCCAACAGCGGGGCCAAGCAGATCGTCATCGAGGCCGGGTACGGCCTCGGAGAGGCCATCGTCGGCGGGGAGGTCACTCCCGACACCTACGTGGTCGACAAGCAGAAGATGGAGGTCATCAAGAAGAGGATCTCCAGCCAGACCTGGAAGTACGTCCGCGGAGCGAAAGGGGGATGCGAGAAGCAGGATATCCCCGGCGAGATGATCAAGGCCCAGAAGATCCCCGATGCCCGCATCCAGGAGATCGCCGAGATCGGAAGGCAGATCGAGATCCACTACGAGAAGCCCA
>CAVKKO010000162.1:0-4444 GCA_963656905.1 Bacteroidaceae bacterium
GGACTCCGTTCACGATGTCTTCCCAGAACTCCTCTTTGGTCTTGCTGTAGATAATCATGTCTAAGCTATGTATAGCTTAGGAGTTGATATATAATTACATCTGCATAACGTCTCGCGTTATTAGGTCACTCTATAAAGTCATCACTAACCAAGTTGCATACGAAAACATGGCTATTTGTTTCTGTTAGATTGATTAGAGATAATACTCAAAGTCATAGTTGGTGGGAGAATGAATCAAGAAGTGGCAAGAACGAATTCAATCATACAATCAAATCATTCAACCGTCAACACCTCAGGGAAAAGAGGCTACTCTGTGATGCAGAGGGTGAAATCCATCCAACAACCCGGCCACGGCTTCATAGATCCCGCCGACCTTGATTGCACCCCTTTTGATGACGGCATCGTGCTCGGAGATGAGAACATCCCCGCATATATTGTAGGAACAGCTGTAGACTATTTATCAAGGATGATGCTTGGTGCAACACCCGTAGAAGCGTTTGAAATATCATTATTCGGAGCCGAGATAGCGGGACTACTTGATCTAGCCCGGGAACAGCTGGATAAGATCACCGGACTAGACGACACGTCAATAGCCTCTGCCTGTCGCTTAGTGACGTTCGATTCATACTATAGATCTGGATGTTCCCCGAATGACGATCCATCTGATGTCAATGCCAATGCACAGACTTGTGAGAACATCCGCACAATGGTCCATCGCTCTACCGCATTCTTCGGCGAATGTGTGCCTATCGTCAATAGTGCACCTGTTTTCACAGGAGGATATACCAATATTATCTCATCTGGTGACGGAGATTACCTCTCTATCGACACAATATGGGACATGAAGGTTTCCAGAAGTCCCCCTGATGAGCAAAATACACTACAATTAGCCATTTACTTCCTCATGGGGAAACATTCCATACTACCTGACTATGACGATATCACCAGCATAGGAATCTTCAATCCCCGCCTTAATGTAGCATATAAGTTAGACATGCGGTCTGTTGCTGAAGAGATTAAGACAGTGATATGCAGAGACATAATCGGCTACCAAAATCGATGTCGACTGCGAGTTGCCTTTGACAAGGCCGATAGTCTTAATAATTTATACCATGATTTCTACCCATGGCCTCCTTCTTCGATCCGATCGAATGCGTGAAGAACATCGATTCTGCATACAGAAGGTACATAAAGACAACGTTCCACACGAATGTGGATTCCTACAACGAACAGCTCACGAAAGCCATCGATGAGTACGAGCTCATAAAAGGCCCTTTCATTCAGATAACCAAGAAATATAGCAAGGGGCCTACCATCGATCAGCTCATTGAAGAAGGCATTCTGTCCGAGCAGTTCCGCCTACTCCATAGCGATAGCCTTCCTACTAAGATGAAGCTCTATGATCACCAATACAGATCCATAGAGAACATAATATGCAAAGACAGGAACACTGTCGTATCAACAGGAACAGGCTCCGGAAAAACAGAAAGCTTCCTATTGCCGATCATCAACTGCCTTATGTGTGAGGTCGAGGACGGAACTATTTCTGAGCCTGGGGTAAGGGCCATGATCATCTACCCGATGAATGCCCTCGTGAACGATCAGATGGATCGCATGGCAAAACTATTGGAGAACTATCCAGCGATCAGGTTCGGATTCTTCACCGGGGAGACTCGGGATATGAACCGCCCTGAAGATTTCCAGGACAGGTTCGGCCGTCGCCCTCTGAAAAATGAAGAATATACTCGCGAACGGCTTAGGAACAATCCGCCCCACATACTGATAACGAACTATGCCATGTTGGAGCATATATTGATCCTGCCAGAGAATTCTGTGCAGATATTCGATTCCGCCTATAGTGACAAGTGGAAATACATAGTCCTGGATGAAGCCCACACATACGGCGGCGCCAAGGGTTCGGAAATATCCATGCTCCTGAGGCGTGTGCAGACGACCATAGGCTCTGACAAGATAAGATTCGTCCTCACCAGCGCCACCTTGGGATCAGGACCTGATGCAGACTCTGAAGTCGCCAGATTCGCTTCGGATCTTACAACTCAGCCATTCGATGAAACAGACATCATCCGTGCCACTTTCGAGCCCGTGGTCCGCCCTATGAAACTCGATGACGTCCCATTTGGATTCTATCAAGACATCCTGACCAACAGCAGTTCTGGACTTGATGTGCCGGAAGATGCATGGCAGATCGTCTTCTCCGATTCGAAGTACTGGAAGATAATCGATGCCATGGTCGACTCCAAAAATAAGTTGTTGTCCCCTGGTGAACTATCTCTGCTGTTGAACATAGCAATGGATGATTTGATCTCCATGCTCAATGCGTGCTCCATCATCAAAGACCAGGAAGGCAGCAAGATGCTCGATGCTAGGTACCATACGTTCATCACAACCCTGGATGGCATCTACATCACCCTGTCACCATCCAATCGCATCAGCACGGTACGGTCAAACACATATCACGATTCGGAGCTTAATGAAGATCTTGCTCAATTCATCCTCTCTACCTGCTACAACTGCAATGCAATCTACATCCCCGGACGCGTCGTGAACAATCACTTGTTGAACCTTGACAGCTCATACATCTGCGATGAAGATGGCATGGAGAACCACGGCGAACTTTATCTCCTTTGCAACAAAGAGGACTTCGATCCGGAACAATCTGACCTGTTCTACACTCTATGCTCCAAATGCAGGGCCATCAGAAATCACAGTATGAAGCCTATATGCGATTGCGGCCCCCGGTACGAGAATACAGTGATGATCGTCAAGCCTCCGGAAAAAGAGAAGCTGTGCACATGCCGCAAATGCGGTCAGAAGAACAACAAATTCGGAATCGTAAGGGACTTCTACCTAGGCAGTGAAGCCTCATCGGCCGTCATTGCTACAGCACTATACAACTCTATGCCGGAACCCGTTAAAAACCCCGAACGCAACGAATCCTCAGACCCGATCAAACAATTTCTGCTGTTCTCCGATAGCCGCAAATCCGCTTCGTATGCAGCAGTAAACCTGGAGGAAACCTATCAGAACCTTCTGATGCATCGCGTCATGAAAACGATGGTGGATGAGCACCCGGACTCGTTCGCCACAGGGATGAGATTCGAATCTTTCAAGACCGCGTTCGAAAGAAAGATGCGTGCGTTGACCCAAGGCATCGAGATAAGCTCTGTTGATCTAGAGAATGCCATCAACTTGTCTCTGATAAAGGAGATCGTCGGAAGCAACAGTAACAAATCGCTTGAATACATGGGCCTGCTCTCATTCGAGTACGATTTCAAAAACGAAATTCAGGGCCTGTCCAAAGAAGAATCCCATGCACTTCTGAACACCATGCTCAAAAGCGTGCGTGAGAAGGGCGCAATCAGGCACACAATAACAAAATCGGATTCGGACCGCAGATTCATCCATAACAATGGAATCATATCAAAAACCGACGGGAAAGGCACCTCGACATTCCTCACACCCCGCATGATGAAATACCTGTCCAAAGCACTCTTCGATAACGATGCCCTGCGCAACCGGGTTGTGGACAAATTCTTCCGGGAAACAGGTTGCTTCGCACAGGACAAGAAAGGATATTCCATTGAAGTGGGGAATCTGATCATAAGGTCCCATCGCACCATATATGAATGCTCCAGATGCAGGAAGCACTACCCATACTCCGTAAAGAACATCTGTCCAAATTGTTGCACCGAGACATTATCAATGATCGATTCACCGATTGACGTCTCCGAAGACCACTATGCTTCGCTCTACAGGAGCATGCCCCTCGACTGGCTCGAAGTGCGTGAGCATACTGCACAGCTGGACCGCAAACTGCTGAGCAAATATCAAAACGAGTTCAAAGAGCAGAAAATCAATGCACTATGCTGTTCAACGACGTTCGAGATGGGCATCGACATCGGTACATTGTCCTATGTGCTCCTGCGCAACGTTCCTCCGACACCGTCTAATTATGCACAGCGTGCAGGACGTGCAGGAAGAAGCAGGAACTCTTCAGCATTCATCCTGACATTCTGCAAGAACAGCTCTCATGACCATCATTACTTCGACAACCCGCAGGACATGATTGCAGGCGATATCGCTACTCCCAGAATCAACCCCTCAAATCCGAAGATAGCCCTCAGGCACATATTCGCTACGGCAATAGGATTCTATTGGAAGACGCTCGGAAAATCCCCTGACAAATTCAATGAGATGGCCGAAAAAACATATATGGATGCATTCGAAGAATATCTGAAATCTGGAGACAAGAATCTGGACAGCTTTTTGGAATCGTTTGTTCCGTCCGATCTTAAATGCTACAGCTCCGGCAACATATCCATAGACCTTGAAAGACGTTCATGGGTAGGCTCACTGATTGATGATGCAGGCAGATTGTCGACCTGCATAGCAGAATTCAATGATGACCTATCTAAACTCAATA
>CAVKKO010000163.1:0-4373 GCA_963656905.1 Bacteroidaceae bacterium
CGCTGAAGAGGTCCTGGGTCGGGGTCGCCATGGGCGCCACCGGCACGGACATCGCAGCAGATGCTTCGGACATGGTCCTTGTGAAGGACGGCTTGGAGGCCCTGCCCCACCTGGTCGGGATATCCCGCAAGATGATGTCCAAGGTGAAGGCGAACATAGCCTTCTCCTTAGGATGGAACTTCGTCGCAGTCGCATTGTCGATGATGGCCGTGCTCACGCCCGTCACCGGCGCGATAGTCCACAACCTCGGTTCCGTGGCCGTGGTGGTGAACTCGGCGCTGCTGCTGATCTTCGGCAGGCGCTGATAAACATCTTCTTTCGGGGGGCTCCTTTCTAGGGCGGGGCCCCTCGGACGCCCTTCTCACAGGAACATCGCCATGTAGATCGGGATGAACAGGACGTTCCCGTCCTTCTTCAGGTCCTTGGTGTAGACGATGTACGGCTGGCCCAGGGTCTTGGAGTAGCGTTCCATGAGGACGTCGATTGATCTGTGGGTCGTGTAGTCGCTGGATTTGACCTCGATCGGGTCTATCTTCTTGCCGTTGCGGACCAGGAAGTCTGCTTCGTAACGGTTCTTCCCGCCCTCTTTGTAGAACTTGTGGAAGAACAGCTTGTTCCCGTTGGCACGGAGCATCTGGGCGACTACGTTCTCTGTGAACATCCCTTCGCTCACATTGATGTCGCCTGTCAGGATGGAGGCGTAGACCCTGTGCTCGGCCTCATCGTCCCCGTCGATGGCCAAGGTGATGAGCATGCCGGTGTCGGCCATGTAGACCTTCCTGTCCCTGGGGTCCGTGTCCAGGCTCAGATTCGTTGCGGGCACGGCGGTGTTGAAGCAGATATCGGCAATCCCAGAATCCCAGAGCCACCAGACGGCGCTGTCGAAATCGTCGGCCGTGCTCTTGGCATCGATGCTCCTGGCGTTCAGCGTCTTGGAGCGCCTTCCCAGCTGCGAGGGGATGGATCTGAACAGCATCTCCGTGCGCCTCCTGCTCCTTCCCGCCTTCTCCAGGATGTCTTTGCGATAGAGCTCCAGAATCATCCTCTTCTCACGTTCCGCATCGCTGAAGCTCTTGGATCCGGCGTATGCCATCACGGCCTGAGGCATCCCTCCGACGAGCATGTACTTCCGGAACAGCTTCATGTACTCCGTGTGGAGCGCAGGGCCCAACTGCTTCTTGCCTTCGAAGCAGGCTCTGATCGTCGGGACAGTGACCTCGTCGCCGAGGGCCCAGCAGAACTCCTCGAAGTCCATCGGGAACATGCCGATCGATTCCTCCTCGGAGGGAACGGTGATGCTCTCCGCGCTGTGCTGGATGAGCGACCCAGTCTCGATGTAGTCGTACCTGCCGTCTGCAACGAGGAACTTGACAGCCTCTCTTGCGCGCGGGAAGCTCTGGACATCCTTGAGCACGAACAGGGAATCGCGCTCGTACAGGCTCTTGCGCATGATGGCGGCGAGGGTCTGCGTCAGGAGAGGGATGTCGCGGAGGTCGTTGAAGACCCTCTTCACTTCGTCGCCGGCCTCGTTGAAGTCCACGACGATGCAGGACATGTACTCGTTGCGGCCGAACTCCTCTGCTATGTAGCTCTTGCCGACCTTCCGGGGGCCCTCGATCAGCAGTGCGCTGGAGCCGTTCGAAGACCGCTTCCATTCCAGCAGGCGGTCGTAGATCTTCCTCCGCATGCATGCTGGATTAAGATGTCCTTACATTTTCTTTCCGATTGAAATGGTATTTTCCTTAGACATTGTAAAGACTGAAATGGCAAAACCCTTAGAATCTTGCAACGGCAAGCGTCCCGAGGCCGTCTCAGACACAACAGAGGATAAGAAGAAAGGGCAGCTCGGGAGCACCTGTCCGATGCCCCCGGAGCCGCATTGACAAAATCTTTCAGGCGGCCTTCGCGGCGCCGTTCTTCCTGAACCCGAAGAGCAGCATGACCGCGACGGCCATCACCAGCGCGGCGATACCGAACACCGCCAGCATATCGGGGTAGGAGCTGCCGACTGCGCTGAACACAGGGATGGTTATGATGGATACCGCGAACTGGCCCATGTTCAGGGCGACGGCGTAGATCCCCATCATCTTACCGCGGTTGGCCCCTGTGGACCCGCTCACGATGGAGTTGACGATGGACGGGATCATCAGGCCGACAGCGAATCCGGAGATTATGAGGCTCGCAAGGCACACGGGCACGTTCCCACCGACCGTGAGGGGGAGGAGCAGCGCGACGGCCAGGAGCAAGAACGCCAGGGACACCATGTGCATGGACTTGACGCGCCTGGAGATCTTCCTGTGGAGGCAGGAGAACAATGCGTTCCCAAGGCCGTGGAACCCGAGGAACAGCCCCATGAGGGTCGCGGACACGCCCATGGTGGTCTCCATGTAGGACGGCATCCTGGTGGGGACCACGAAGATGATGATCATCCCGATGAAGATGGTGATGTAGCATCCGACGAGCAGCTTCATGTCGCTCCCCTCGTTGCTCACGGTCATGTCGGTCATCTCGACCACGTCGTCGGGCTCCCACACGTACCTCAGCACGAGGATGAGGAACGGGACTGCGATCAGGTACACGAGGAACGGAGCGTTCCAGCTGATGTCCGCAAGGACTCCTCCGACCAGCTCGAGGATCAGCACGCCGATGCCCATGGCCGCGGACTGGAGCCCCAGCATGCGTACCCTGGACTCTCCGGTGTAGTAACATCCGATGAGGGATGTGACCGTGCACACGATCCCTGCGATCCCGAATCCGAGGAGGAAACGGAGCACGAGGATGGCGTAGAGGTTGTCGAGGAAATACGCTCCGGCACCGCTGATGATGAAGATCAGGAGCGATGAGATGAGGACGCGGCGCTTCCCCATCCTGTCGGAGAGCATACCCATCAGGAAGCCGACGATGGCGACGGCAAGGTGAGGAAGGGTGATTATGAACGAGGCCAGGTCGGCGTTGTCCGAGAAACGGGCCTCTAAGCCGGGAAGACCGGGAGTGACCGCGGCCCCGCCCATGAGGATGAGCATGGAGCAGGTGAGAAGGGCGGCCATCAGTCCCGGGCCTGTCTGTTTGTCTGTCATAAAGCGTTCAACGTGGTTGTATATTTACCGTTTTCCCAGCGACAACCGGCCGGACATTCCTTCCCAGTCTATGAATGGATAAAAGCAGGCATTCTGTCCCTGCCGATGCTCCGTGACGGTTATCATCCCGGACGCGATTCCGGCAGGCATGAAGAAGGCCGTCCTCTACGACAGCAACACCGGGAACACGCGCATGATGGCCGAGGCCATCGCGGAAGGCGCCAGGGAGGCCGGGGACGACGTGTGGATCCAGGATGTCCAGACCGCCGACAGGGAGCGGATGCTGGCCTGCGACGTGATATACCTGGGATGCCCGGCCATGGGCCGCGAGCAGACAGGGGACGGCCAGACCGACCTGATGGCCGATGTGGGCAAGCGTTTCGCCGGGAAGAAGGTGGCTGTCTTCGGGTCGTGCAGGTACGGCACCGGCATGTGGCTGAGGAACTGGTGCAGCAGGCTGGAAGCGTTCGGAGCGGATGTTTTCAACTACCCGGGCGTGATGGCTGTCGGGAAGCCGAGCGAGGAAGCGCTGGAGAAGTGCAGGGAGCTCGGACGGGCGTTCTCCGACGAGCGATGATTGCAGTGAACGATGATCTGCGGAGCATTCCCAACCTGACCTGCCGCTATCGAACTCGGATCAGTGGCTGGACTGCGCCATGGAACTGATACGGAAAAAGCTCCGATCGATGGACGGGCTTTCACTCAGTCGGTCTCGGCGGGCGCCTGTACTGTACGTATTCAGTGCCCTGCGGGCTTAGATCCGAACGGTCATCTCCCGATCCATCATAATCATGCTGGGTTCTGTGGTACCTGTCGCTGTTCTCCACACGCCTGTACTCGATCGGATAATCAGCATCGTCGGGGTTCAGCTGCAGGTATGTGTAGAATCTGCTGGTGTACTTGGAACCGATATATTCCTCCAGATCCACGCCCATGTTGTCCATTATTTGCATCAGGGTCCTTCTCATCTGGATTATATCTTTGTAGGAGATTCCTTTCAGATAGCTGTCATTGAGCTCGATTATCTTCTCCATGACGTAATCCGCAAGCTGCGCCCCCTTTTCAGTCAGGAATATGCGGTATTTCTTGTTGCTATCTGATTTCCTGTCATCATAGATCAACCCTTCGTCCCTCAATACCTTGACTACACGATTGGTGTTGGACGTATCTAGATCCAAGAACCTGGAGATCTCCACAAGTGTCTGGCCGTCCTGCAATCTCAATGCGATGAGGTAGATTGCGTGGGCTCCTGTGATGCCGTAGTCCGAAACCAGGTCGGTCATGTTCTTTTTCATC
>CAVKKO010000164.1:0-4347 GCA_963656905.1 Bacteroidaceae bacterium
CTGCCCCCGGCCAGGGGATCCGACGGGCGTTTCGTCAAGAGGCGGGCGCGATGGCGGTGAGGTTCTGGGAATCCTGCCAAGCATGCTGGGAACCCATGAGGATGTCCGGCATGAAGGCCACGCAATGCCCTAAATGCGGAGCGACGGTCCTGCCGTGCTCCAGATGCACGACGACGGAGTGCTCCGCGTGCCCGTATGTCAAGAAGGCTCCGAAGACGGCGAGGAGGTGTTGCCATGGCGTTGACCAAGACGCAGAAGCGCGATCTCCGCGACAACGTGTCCCTGGGGGTATCCATGGGCAGTCTGATGGTCGGTATCGCCGGATTGGCGATGATGCTGAACAGGAAGCCGGAGGAGGACGGGGAAGTGGTCTACTCGGAGAAGCTGGGAGAAATGAAACGTTGACTGAAGTGACTAATTGAGAAACCACGCCGGGTATTCCCGGCATTTTGGTTTTTTTCCATCAACATATTGTGAGACGCCTACGATTATTACCACATCGAAACTAGTCAATGGTTCAAGCTGTAAAGTTGGATGATAACACGGATCCATTCCAAGAGCTGTTCGGAGTCCAAAGGTAGCCCTTTTACCTTTTGGCATATCCTCTCTAACAGGTTCTTCTTCTCCTCTCCCGAAGAGAGCATTGACATTGAGACAATATCGGATAATAACGAGAGGATCTCTTCACGTTGTTCGTTTTCTTCTTTGATTAGTACTTCGATTCCAGGAACATGAGACGTATGTTCGTCGATTCTCCTAATGTGGGAACCGATATCTTTGATCTCCTCTTTGAGTTCATTCAGAGGTGCTGGTAGGATGTAATATGAAGGGTCCGGGCGTTCGAAAGGCCATGAGCCTCTATCTTGACGTAATGTTTTTTCGACTATGTCACGCATCTGTTCCTGATAATCTTCAGCCACACTCTTGTACGATGCCTGGCAAACGGCAATCCGATCTTGTATCCGGCGAAGTGATTCTTTGAACGACTCACTAACTTCTACCACCGATTCTGAATTATCGGGCACATATGTGTTCGTCATACATGTCATAGTATTCGATGTCCTATTTAGCAATTTATGGAGCATTCATCCAACCAACGGGAATACCTAATATCGGCATGTGTTATCCGCTAGAAGCAGTGTTTTCACCAGATGTGTAGGTCCAAGTTGCTCGATCGTTCAGCCATCAACATATTGTGATACACTTTCAGGTGATTCAGGCAAGGTCATTTATCTTGAGGACTTATCATACATCTCATGACCTTGACCGCTCTCCAACTTGCCAGGAAAGTCTTAGAAGAGAATGGATTCCCGATGAGTTCCGAAGACATCTGGGCTTATGCTGTTGAGAGAGGGTATGACAAGGAAACAGACCTCAAAGGAAAGACGCCTTGGCGTTCGATCGGTGCTCGGCTGTATATGGACATGAAAAGTGGAGCGAGTTGTTTCATACAAGCGTCATCTAGGCCTCCGAAATTCGGGATTAGAGGGATGGAATATAGTGGAGAGTCGTTGACGGAGCTTGAGGAGACTTCCGCTATTAATACGCTGAAGGAACGCGACCTGCATCAGTTCCTCGTGGCTTATGTCGCAGCGAATGCACATTTCAAGGCGCATACAAAGACAATACATCACGAACTATCCACCAAGTCGACGAAGAATGCACGTATGTGGATGCATCCAGATCTTGTTTCCGTTCGTTTGCCTTTCGAAGAACTGTCGAAGGAAACTATGGCGTTGGCAGACTGTGCCGGGATGAATACATTCACAATATATTCGTTCGAGATGAAGATGGAATTAACGAGCTCAGACGTCAGACAATATTACTTCCAAGCAGTCTCCAATTCATCATGGGCCAATGAAGGCTATCTGGTTGCCCCTAGGATCACTGATGATGCTCTGAATCAGTTGTCCAAGCTTAATTCGTCCTTCGGGATAGGTGTAATCAGGCTGGACATTGAGGATCCGTATCAATCCGAGATTCTACTGCCTGCTGTTGAGAGAGAATTGGATCTTGGAATGGTGGACGATCTTACAAGAATCAACTCGGACTTCGCTGAATTTGTCTCTTCGATCATCGACTCGATGCAGATAAAGAAGTATACGGGTAAGTTTGATAAGATCCTGGATATTGATTGATACCATTTCCTAGAACAACGCCAATAGAGGTCGAGACGGGCGGTTAGCCATCTATATTTTTCCATACATTTTGGATATCATAGATTAGAGATCCACATCTTTCAAGTTCAGCGACGATACGTTGTTGTTCGGATAGTGGTGGCACCGGAATAAGTAGGGACTCCATCGATTTAGCGCTAAGATGGACGATGTAGTCTCCAGAAGAGTGTTCTGCCTTGTATTGGCAAACGCGAGGCGAGTTTAACACATATGACAGAAACATAGGATCCATTCCGCAGTTATTGAATAATAAGAGGTCTCCTCCACAAGCCACATCACTATCGCCCAGATATGCGATTGTTTTCCCAATATCCTCCTTGCATTCTCCTGTCAAGGTCATTACCAGATCACCTTTGGAGATGGTCTTTGATTCATCAAATAATTCCTCAGAGATGAACGATTTTACCTTGTCTGTTTTCAATACATATGTGGTGTATAATTCCCCATACCGGATACAGGGTTTGCCTGCGCATTGAATATCACTGCGCTTTATTCCCTTTCCTCTGGATAAGAATCCAAGCTGAGATAGTCTTGCCCACGTCCAATTATCGGGAATATCAAACTTGATTTCAGAACTAATGTCCTTCTCAATCCCATTTTCCTGCTCATACCATCCTTGATTTCTACGGTAAATTAGTGACTTAGAAAACCTATTGTTTTTGTTTGATCCGCATTTCCTCATTATTCTTTCACTGATGGAGCTTATTAGGGTCGACGAACAATTATCTGCAAGGTCCTGAGGGACTAATTTTCCCTCAGTAGCATGTTGAATGATTGATTTTCTCAAGGTAGATGGAAAATTACTGTCAATGTAGGCCAGTTGAGCTTTATTTTCATAATATTCTTGGATCAGTGGTTCCAATTCTTTGATTTTGTGCACTATGCGATATTGCTCATTGGTAGGAGGGACAGGGATAAGAATTGTCCTAAGTGCAGACGTTGTAAGTTCAATCTGATTAGTACTCCCTTTGCTTAAATCACTCATGATGTTCTGGTAAAATGACCCAGTAAGTACGTAACGAAGATACTCATTTGAGATCAGGGGTCTAACTATTGTAATATGGCCATCTGCTACAGCCAACTCATATTCATTCAGTTCCTCGTTATATAATCCTACTCTGCCACACGTTCCTCCACCAGTTGAATTGATTAGAATATCTCCATTTTTCAGGATTGATTCTGGCCTATATTTCGAGATCGAAACAGGGTCTATGAACAAACATTTGGACATATCGAGGCCCGACCATTGATTGCATTTCTGGGCTACAACAGGATATTGCCTAATGTCGGAATATTTAGGTGTTTTTCCACGGTGAATGTAACTGCAGATTGACCCTAGTCTAGCCCACTGCCATGATTCAGGTATATCAAATGGTACTTCAATTTCGTATTCAACCTTTCCATCTGATTCGAACCATGAGTCGCCTTCGCGATATATCTCTGTTTTAGATTCCTTCTTACTTTTTCTACATCCAGCAAGTTCTTCTTTTCTATCGAGTATTTTACCTAATAGGATTAGTGCTGTTTCATCTGCAGAATCCTGAGAGACCAATTGTCCTTGAATTGCCCATTGGAGAATGGAGTTCCTCAAATCTTTAGCTTCCATAGGAGTCACTCCGAATTTTCGATATCAATGAGCTTCTCTATTTCTGTTAATGCAGAGTCGATCTTCGATTGAATCTGTTCCCTTTCGGCCCTATATTTCGTTATCAATTCCATTGGTGGGAGGATCTCCTCGTCTATTTTGGAGTATTTACAATAATCCAAGTCATAATTTCCATATTTCAATTCATCAATTGTGATGCATCTTGCCTTCCAGGATTGAGTCTCTTCATCGAAGATTTCGACCTTGTCCGCCATCCATTCGATCACAGGCTTCATGTGCTCGTACTTTATTGGCTTGGTTTTTGAGAAATGCTTGTAGCCTTTAGGAATATCCGTTCTATAGAACCAGGTCTTCTCTGTCGGCCCGGTGTTGTCGAAGAACAGAATGTTCGTTTGAGTGGATGTGTACGGCTCGAAAACCGAATTGGGAAGACGGACGATGGTGTGGAGGTTGAAGTTATCTGTGAGATACTCCTTGATTTTCCTCTTCACTCCATCGGTACCGTTCATGATCCCGGGAGGAAGTATGACTGCAGCCCTTCCATTCTGCTTCAAGCGATACATG
>CAVKKO010000165.1:0-4289 GCA_963656905.1 Bacteroidaceae bacterium
ACGACCCCTGCAACTCCTGCGCTACCCATGCTCTGCCCGGCCAGATGCCGATCACTGCTGAGATCAGGAATGCAGACGGCTCGATCTACGACACCATCAGCCGCAACTGATGGATGAAACGGGGCTCCGGCCCCTCTTTCCTTCAAAATTCTCAGGAGGGTCAACGGCTGCGCTTGCGGTCGTTGTCCTTCCACTTAGACCTGTCCTTGCCGCTCACCATGAGGTCGGACCTCCTGCCGATGTCCAGCCCGTCGAGAAGGTACAGGTGAGCATTGTCCACATCGAGCAGGCCGCTGTTCATCACCGGCCCGAGCAGGTCCTCTCCGATCGCATTGACGGGGGACCCTCCGAGCATCCTGTTGAAAGCCGGGACGACGATGAACGACTCCGGCAGGACCGGGAACCTCTCGTCGGCAGCTCCTTCACGGAAAAGACCGCGCATCCAGCAGGGCTCGGTCATCTGCTTGCCAACGCCGTCCCTGAACATCACTGTCGGATGGTTGTGGGCCATGACGAGGGTGCGGCAGGACATGACGTCGGACGAGGGCCACGTGTGGCCGTGGATGAATCCGACGTCTCCGAGTAGCAATCCGGTGGCGGGCCTGACCTTGACCCTTCCGGGAAGGAACTCCTCTATGTTGGTGTCATGGTTCCCGCGGACAAGGTCTATGATGTCGAATCTCTCGAAGAGGGATTCGAAGAAATCTGGGATCTCGCGGTACTCCTGCTTGTTGGAGCCCGGAACGGAGTCCTTGACGTCGCCGATGACGATCAGCCTGGAGATGTCATCGTCGCAGGCCTCCATGATCTCGTCGTGCATGTCCTGCGTGCGGGAGACGATATGGAACCCCTTGGACATCAGATGCGATTCGACGCCTATGTGGAGGTCTCCGATCACGAGGCAGTTCTCCACCTTCAGGGCGGGGATCCCGTAGACAGGCTGTATGTATGTCACGGAATCAGGTTCCTGAGGACCTTGGGGATGCTGTCGATGACATCCGTGGCGATGAGGCCGTACGACTTCTCTTCAGCGGCATATTCTCCTGCCTTGCCGCATATGAAGGCTCCGAGGCAGGCAGAATCGAATGGAGACATGCCCTTGGAAAGGAGGGCGGATATGCAGCCGGCAAGGACATCTCCGGTCCCTGCGCCGGTCATGGCCGGCGTGCCGGTCTTGTTGAGCCTGGTGCGCCTGCCGTCCGATATCTCGTCGGCATGGCCTTTGAGGATGATCGTGGCGTTCAGGCGCTCTGCTAGCTCTCTGACGTCGCAGCATCCGCCTAGGGAACTGAACTCCATCTTGTGGGGGGTGAGGACCAATGGGGTTCCGAACCTCATGCCCGACACGGCGGTTATCCCGTCTGCATCGACGACCATCGGGACCTTGCAGCCTTCAACGAACATCCTGACGGCCGCAGAGGTCTCGGGATCCGTGCCGAGGCCTGGGCCGATGAGGACTGCATCATATCCCTCGGATTGGGCCAGCAGTATGCTGACGGAATCAGTGGTTAGCTTATCACCAGGAAGGGGCGTAATCATGAGCACGGGCGTTGCCTGTGCGATTATCGGATAGACGGATTCGGGAGTGAACAGCCTGACGATGTCCACTCCGGTCCTGAGCGCGGAGCAGCACGCCATTGCAGGGGCTCCGTAGTAAGGGCCGCCGGCTATCACCATCAGCCTGCCGTTCTGGCCTTTATGACTGGAGGTGGAGGGCACAGGGTATCTGAGCATGTCGCCGGGACCGACGGTGTCTGTGGCCTCTGCAGGGATGCCAATGTCGGCCACCGCTATCTTCCCGCATGCGGATTCCGTCATCCCTTCCTTGATGTCGTGGAACGTTATCGTCGCCCAGGGCCTGATGCAGATGTCCGTTCCGAGCCCCGAGGGCATGTCGACGGACAGGATCTTGCGGCCGCACCTGTTGGCGTCCTCGATGAATCCTCTGTAGGGCTCTTTCACAGTCCCTTTGATGCCTGTTCCTAAAGCGCAGTCGACTATCAGGTCGAAGCGGCTAAGGTCGACCGATCTGTAGTCGACGACCTCGCACTTCAGCGAATCGAAGAACTCGCGTGCCTCGGCGCTGTGGATGCTGTCCGCACCTTTCAGCAATGCGACGCATATGCGATCCGGAGGCAACATGGAAGCGGCGGCGAACCCATCCCCGCCGTTGTTGCCGGGCCCGCAGACGAAAAGCACCATCTCAGATGGGTGGTTTTCAAGAATATGATTGGCGACGGCCCTGCCCGCATTGCGCATGAGGTCTGCCACCGGAACGCCGAGAGACTCGGAGTTGACATCCAGTACCCTGGAGTCCAGGGGACTGATCATGGTATCACCGCTTCTGGTTCTTGACCAGTATCTCGGCGACCTTCGGGAGCATCTCGGTCTTGGTCATGACCCCTTTCTCGACCTTGACACAGCCGTGGCGGTCACGAGGGGCTTTCGGATACGACATGTCTTCCCTGATCTCGTACTCGAGGTCGAGGATCATGACTCCTTTGGCGATGATGTCGAGGTCCGGGTTGGAGACACATAGCTCCTTGGGGAGCCTTCTTCCTTCGGACCTTGTGCGATTGACGTCGAAGTACTCGGGCCAAAGCGTTATCGCTACATCAGGGTCGTATGCCATGCGCTGTCAATCCTCGGTTCGATATTTATGTGATTCTATGGAGGACACAGAAGGATGAAAAAGAAAGGAAAGTGCCCCGAAGGGCTAAAGGGTTTATGGATCGTGATTACTCAAGCAGTACAGCGTTAATGGCGCCATCCTGTCCAGGCCTGGACGTGACGATGGCGTCGCCGATCTCGGTAGTGATGGTTGCCCCTTTGTTCATGATGTTACGCTGAACGTAGTTGGGGTCAGCCGGGTTGGACTTCACAGTCAGGATCTTGACTTTCTTGACGGTGTTGGTCTTCTTATCGACCACATTGGCGTACTGAGCGCTGAGCATTCCAACCTTGACACTTCCGCCGGCTCCGCGATACTGCTTGAGCGACTGCTCACCGATCTTGGTGAACTGCTTCTCTCTGCCGATCTCGAACTTTCTCTTACCCTTGTTGGCGACAAGCCTGCCACCAGTGGGCTTCCTGTTGGATTTACCCTGCCAAAGTGCCATTGTAATCAAGCAGGCTAATCATGGTTCCATATTTAAAATTAACTTAAAGGCGGAAATCGGCCCCGGACCGTAGCCCTGATTACGGGCGGAACGGTCCAGGCCGTTGCATCTTGAGGGGGTTTCAGGCTCCGGGGCTGTCGAGCTCCACGCGGACATCCTTGCCGACGATCTCGACGACTGCATAATGCCCTTCTTTGGCCGGACCGGGGTTGACGAACGTGGTGCCGTCATGGACCTCCACGCCGACGGCCTCATGGATGTGGCCAGAGAGCGCCAGGATGGGGTGGAACTCGTCCACGATCCTCTTCACCGCTGGGCTTCCGACGCTGAGTCCAGAGGGGATCTGGTCCAGGATGCCGTAAGACGGGGCATGGGTCATGAGGATCATCCCTTCGGACGCGTTCTCGGCGAGCCCGTCGTAGAGCTCCTCCTCCGTGAGCTCGAACACGGTGTTGAATATCGTGATGTTGGATCCGCCGAGGCCGACGAGGCGGTATCCATCGATGTCTACAGCCTTGCCATGCATGTCGACGGCGACAGAGGAGATCTTCTCGGGGAGGTCGCGTGGGTCGCAGTTGCCGGGGATGACGTAGGTCTTGGCATCGATCGACGAGATGATGTCCGCCGCCTCTTCGCCGGTGCCGAAATCGGTGACGTCTCCCAGGAATAGGACGAACTCGGCTTTGCTGTCTTTTATGGCCTTGTTGATTTTGTCGATGGATTCAAGGTTCTGATGCAGGTCCGTGATGACCAGGAACTTCATGGATGCGAATCCGGGGTACGAGTACATAATCACTGCCATCGTTCCTGATAGGGTCTCTTTCCGTATTGTCTATAATATTGTATAATGGACGGAGCAGTCTTCAGGACCTTGCAGCCGGTCTATTAGGGCCGACCAAACCTTTAAAGGGAATGTGAACTTCACGAAGTCCAAGCAAGTGGAGATGGCCCAGCCTGGTAAGGCGTAGGACTGCTAATCCTATGTCCCAAAAGGACCCGGGGGTTCGAATCCCCCTCTCCACGCCATTCTGTTTTCCGATTGTTCCCTTCATACGAGCATTCTGTCATTGCTTTCATGCAAGGCTAGGTAACGTCTGTCCAGGATCCGCAAGACATGCTGGCGCGTCCATGGAGAATGATCCCGAGAGGTCATCCGCCGGTGAACGTGGC
>CAVKKO010000166.1:0-1714 GCA_963656905.1 Bacteroidaceae bacterium
CGAAGGTTCTGAAGGACGGATTCTATCAGACGCGTTACGAGGATACCGTGTTCAACTTCGACGAGGAGATCAGATTCATGCTCAGCGAGACGTATCTGCCCTTCGACCACAGCATTCCCGGATACTACGTGTGCACGGGATTCCCGAGGCTCGACGAGATTCTGCGGAATCTAATTGACGATGGAGATTCGTTATTCCCGGCCGTCGGTTCTTTGTCGAGGTTGTTTGAACGAGTGGGATGTGATACGAAACGTCACAAAATCAAACAACGGCGGCCGACAGGCTGGACCACGAAGGTCCACATAAGTAGCGAACTCAGGTTATGTAGCATTTTCCTGAACATGGATAGTTAGATGATCAATAATCCTTGGCGTCTATCCTCATCTTAGCTGTCATCCCCAGAGGTGTCAATTGATACTTTTTCATCCTATCTTGAGAAACCCATCCCCTTCCAATCAATGCCTCGATAACTTTGTAGAGATTATGATGTGTCTTCAGAAATTCTTCGCGTCCTTCTGAATCCAATTTTTCAATCTGTTCAGCATAGAATAAATCTGCCAGTTCCTTATAAGACACAGTCTCCTCACGTGCAATGATGGTCATGACCTTCATCGAAGTGTAACTGACACGCCGGACATCGGGGAGTTCCTGATACTCTATCGTAATGAGGTTTCCATCGTCTATATAAACAGCCCTGCAACGAACGTTAGATGCAGCAACAAACATGGCCCCGGCTTTTATGAAATCCAGCATTCCAACCTCATAATACGTGATGTAAGAATCACGATCGGCATCGGCGATGGCAGACAAATTCTGTATCCTGATCTGATTCAGATGATTGAGATAGTCGTAAAAACCAGAACCAACAAAAGGTTCGATATGTACATCATAACCCTGCGTGGACAGTTCCCTCTTCAGCTCAAGAGCTCCGATATCGTATTCTACATCGATCAGAACAACTTTTGGATCCTTTCCCAATAGCCTAAGTGTCTTCCGCACTATATTTTTGGACTCGTCCCCAGCATAGAACGCTACATATAGAATCATTTTATCTAATATATTGATAATTATCCAAATATTTTACATTTCGGTATACCCTTATATTCTTCAACCTTATTTTATCCATCAAAGTCGCAGATACTCGACTGCAGGACAGGAGATGAAATGACCTACATCGACAATGAGGAAAAGGCACTAGAGATAGAGAATAAAGCCGCGATGATCTGGAGTATCGCGGATAAACTGACTGGAGCGTATAAACCGCATGAATACGGTCTGGTGATTCTTCCACTGACCGTCCTTCGTAGATTGGATTGTGCGTTGGAACCCACGCGTGACGCTGTCATGGCTAAATATGAAGCAGTCAAGGATTTGCCTGAAGAGTATAGAGAAACGCTTCTCTCCGAGGTTTCTGGCCTCCAATACTACAGCCTGAACAAGAGAGGCCTGAGATCAGTAATCGATAAACCCAAAGATGTCTCCGGCGCCCTGAAACGTTTCATTGCGAATTTCTCTCAGAATGTTCAGGACATACTTACTGAATTCAATCTCGATGAACAAATTGATAGGATGGAGGGCGCATCCAGTAATGGCCATGGACTCTTGTATGCTGTGATTGATGAAATAACACAGGACAAGAACGATCTATCGCCGTCAAAGGTATCTGATATCGACATGGGATATATCTTCGAAGAGATCATCAGAAAATTTTCCG
>CAVKKO010000166.1:1765-4273 GCA_963656905.1 Bacteroidaceae bacterium
ATATAACGAGGATGCTGGACAACATTACACCCCACGTGACGCCGTGGATCTGATGGTTGAGATACTCATTCGCCAGAAGGATCGCGACACAAGAGTGGAGACCGTGAGAAGTATGCTCGATTCGGCATGCGGCACCGGCGGCATGCTCTCCGAATCTCTCGACTATATCAACCGCATTAACCCCAAGGTTCACCTTCAATGTCATGGCCAGGAATACAACGCCGAGACATATGCCATATGCAGAGCCAACATGCTCATGAAGAATCAAATTTCCGAGAACATCAACGATATACGTAAAGGGAACACGCTTTCTGATTACCAGTTCAAGGGACAGAAATTCAACTATGTCATCATGAATCCCCCATTCGGCAGGGAGTGGAAAGTCGAAAAGAATGAGGTCCAGGATGAGGCTGGCGATCCCCAAGGACGTTTCTCATATGGATTACCGCCTATAGATGATAGCCAGATGCTGTTCCTATCTTCGGCGATATCCTCGCTGGAATCCCCTGAAGAGGGGAATATGATCGGAGGCAGGATAACCATAGTCCACAACGGCTCCCCGCTGTCTGGAGGAGATGCAGGCTCAGGTCCCTCCGAGATTAGACGCCACATTTTGCAGAACGATCTTCTTGATGCGATTATCGCCCTTCCAAAGAACCTATTCTACAATACCAGCATAGGGACCTATATTTGGGTCTTGGACAACAACAAAGAAGAAAAACGGAAAGGCAAGGTCCAACTCATCGATGCGACCAATATGTACAATATTCGTAAGAAGAGTGTCGGGAAGAAGAGATTCGACATCGACAGAGAATACATCGATATGATCGTCAGAGCTTATAGAGAATTTTCAGATGCGAAATACGGACAGGGCGACAAGATTTGCGAGTCTAAGGTTATAGATGTGTATGATTTTGGATTTTTGAAAGCCTCCATCATCGTTCCACAACTGGATGAAGAAGGCAATCCAGCCAAGAATAAACGTGGTTCAATCATCTATGACAAGGCGAAAACAGATTTTGAGATAATACCTCTCAAAGGAATCAGTACGAGTTCCGATAATGATATACTCCGTAACCCAGAGATAAAGCGCATCATCGAAGATTACATGGAAAAAGAAGTCCGCCCGTTCCTGAAATATGCTGAGGTTGATATGAAGAATATTAAGGTGGGCTTCAAGATCCCGTTCAACAGCTATTTCTTCAAACCCAACATGCCGAGATCTTCCGATGAGATCCTGTCCGATATCACTCAGCTGAATCAGGAAATATCATCCATCATGAAGGAGTTGATATGAATGATTCAAGAACTAAAATGCCACAATAAGCAATATGTCCCATTCCTTGAAGTTCCTGAATCCTGGAAGGTGGTGCGTCTCAAATCGCTCTTCAATGTCAGGAAGGGGCTGTCGATAACCAAGGCAGATCTCATTGATGATGGTATCAAAGTAATAAGCTACGGGCAATTGCATGCCAAATACAATACAGGCATCCATGTCGACGACCGGATGTATCGGCATGTCTCAGAATCCTTTCTGAATACGGACTCCGCGAGCCTTGTCAAACGGAATGACTTCATCATCTCCGATACCTCTGAAGATCTAGAAGGCTTGTGCAATTTCGTTCGTATCGATAACGATGATCAGATTTTCGCAGGATACCATACCATAATCATGGAGAATGTCTCTGAAACAGATGGACACTATCTGGCATACCTCTTCATGACAGACTGCTGGAGGGACCAATTCAGATGCAAGGTAGATGGCGTCAAAGTCTATTCGCTCCCCCAGTCTCTTCTCAAAGATGGAACTACAATACTTCCACCCATACCCACACAGAGAAAGATCACGGAATACCTTGATGGTGAATGCTCATACATCGATAAGATGATACAATTTCAAACTGAAATGATTGAGAAGCTTGAAGAGCTAAGAAAATCGATCATTTGTGAATACACCACAGGCAGAAAACAAATCCAACAGGAGAGCAGATATCAATGCCACTGATTGACGAGATCAAAGAAGAATCTCTAGAACGCATCCTCTCTGAACTGACGAATAGTACTGGTTTTAAACTGGTCACATATTCAAAAAATGATCCCAAACACCTCGATTTTGACCTTTCGCGTACACTTGACACGGCCACACTCGTTGAATTTGTAAAAGAAAGCCAGCCAAAAAAATACATTGCTTTGAATCGGAAAGCTCCAGGTAGCGCTGATGACAAATTGATAGATGCTTTTGTCAAAGCTGTTGAATCACAGGGCCTCATACACGTCCTGAAATACGGATTTGATGTCCTCGGTTCGAGATTTAAGGCATTCATTCCAGAACCTATGGACATAGAAGACAAAGATGCGTTGGAAGGGTTCGAAAGAAACAGATTCTACTGCGTAAGACAATTCCACTATTCGAAGAACGAATCAAAGAAATCAATTGACATAGTTCTTCTTATTAACGGTATTCCTATCATAGCAATTGAACTGAAAAACTATTTCACTGGACAGACT
>CAVKKO010000167.1:0-4240 GCA_963656905.1 Bacteroidaceae bacterium
AACGAGTTCAACCACAAGGTCACCTACCACGACCCCTGCCACCTCGGAAGGCACTCCGGCGTCTTCGACGCTCCCAGGAACGTCATGAAGAAGATCAAGGGCCTCGAGCTCATCGAGATGGAGAGGTCCAGGGAGAACTCCAGGTGCTGCGGAGCAGGCGGAGGATACAAGAGCCAGTTCAACGACTTCGCCACCGCCATCGCAGCCGAGAGGATAAGGGACGCGGAGGCCACCGGCGCCGAGATCCTGATCACCTGCTGCCCCTTCTGCGTGCTGAACCTCACCCAGGGAGCCAAGAAGATCGGCTCCAACATCAAGGTCATGGACCTGTCCCAGGTCCTCCTCGAGGTCACCGCGCCCAAGAAGGAAGAGCCCAAGGAGTGATCCTGAGAAAGCCGGGGCGGAAGCCCCGGCACTTTTCCCTTTTCTCACATGCCTTTTGAGAACCTCAGCCCCGAGCTTGTGTCCGCGCTTGCGGAAAGGGGCATAACCGAGCCGACTCCCCCTCAGGCCGACGTCATCCCGAGGATCCGCGCAGGCGGGAACATACTGCTGGTGGCCCCCACCGGGATAGGGAAGACCGAAGCCGCAATGATCCCCGTCCTGGACGAGATATTCCGCACGAAAGGGTCCAAATCGGGATTCAGATGCATCTACATCACCCCGCTCCGGGCCCTGAACAGGGACATGCTCCGCAGGATGGAGGAGTACGGGAAGGCATTGGGCATCAACGTGGGCGTGAGGCACGGCGATACTTCTCAAGCGGAGAGGAACCAGCAGTCGCAGCATCCGCCGGAGATCCTGATCACCACTCCCGAGACGCTGCAGGTTCTGTTCACCGGGAAGCGCCTCAGGGAGCACATGAAGAGCGTGCAGTGGGTGGTCATCGACGAGATCCACGAGCTGTCCAACACCGAGAGGGGGGCGCAGCTCAGCGTGGCCCTGGAGAGGCTGTGCCTCGTCGCGGGAGAATATCAGAGGATCGGGCTGTCGGCCACCGTGGGGAACGTGGACAGCGTTGCGAGGTTCCTCGCGGGCGCCAGGCGCCAGGTCGCCATACGCAAGCACGACACCCATCGCGATTTCGACATCGATGTCGAATCCCCGGCACCGTGCGAAGACCCCGAGCTCCTGGACAAGCTGCAGTGCGACCCGGAGATCCTGGGGGTCATGAAGCGCGCCAGAGAGATCATAGAAGCGGGCAGGTCGACGCTCTTCTTCGTGAACACCAGGGAGACGGCGGAATGGCTCGCCGCCAGATACCACATATGGGACGAGTCGCTCTCCATCGACGTCCATCACGGGTCCCTGTCCAAGGAGAACAGGATGGAGATGGAGGACCGCTTCAAGAAAGGAGACGTGAAAGCGCTTGTCTGCACATCGTCGCTCGAACTGGGCATAGACGTGGGATCCACGGACATGGTCATCCAGTACAACTCCCCGAGGCAGGTGTCGCGCATGGTCCAGAGGGCCGGCCGCGCGGGCCACAGGGTGGGGGAGAGGATACGCGCGAAGATCATCGCCACCGCTCCCGACGAAGTGGCGGAGTCCATGGTGGTCGCCAGGAGGTGCGACTCCAAGGAGCTGGAGTTCTGGGAGGGCAGGCCGTGCCCTCTGTCGGTTGTGGCCAACCAGCTGATCGCCATGACCATGTCCGGCGCGGTGGACAGGGAGACCGCGTTCGAAGCGTTCACCGGCGCATATCCCTTCAGAGACCTGGCCATGGAGGACATGGCCGGGGTCCTGGAGCAGCTGAAGTCGATCAAGCTGCTGTTCGAGGACGAGAACGGGTTCAAGCGCTCCAGGAAGGGGATGAACTACTTCTACGAGAACATCTCGATGATCCCCGACGAGCGCACGTACATGATCAGGGACATCGGGACCAGAGCGGTCATCGGGACCCTGGACGAGAGCTTCGTCGCCTCTTTCGCAGAAGAGTACGCCATGTTCATAGCAAAAGGCAGGACCTGGCGCATCGTGGAAATGAGGGAAGACGAGATCCTGGTCGAAGAGGCCAGGGAAGTGGGATCGGTCCCCAACTGGGTCGGGTCGGACATCCCGGTACCTTACGAGGTCGCCATGGAAGTCGGCAGGATGCGCCGCCTCAGGAACCTGGACGACTACCCCGGAGACGAGGGATGCAAGAAGGTCCTCCGGAAGTACTTCGCGGACCAGGACGAGCGCTTCGTGATGCCCACGGACAAGACAGTGACCATCGAGATGGGTGACAGGCTGGCGATCGTGAACGGATGCTTCGGCACCAGGGTGAACGAGACCCTGGGGAAGATCTACGCCGCGCTGCTGACCGCCCGCCTGGGGGAGAGCGTGGGGATGACCGCCGATCCTTACAGGATGATCCTGGAGCTCCCCCGCAACATGAAGCGCGACGACATCGTATCCACGATCAGGTCTGTCAAGCCGGGCACCATCGAGGCCCTGGCCAGGCTGACGATCCTGAACTCGTCCTTCCTGAGATGGAGGTTCGTCTTCGTGGCGAAGAAGTTCGGGATCATCGAGAAGAACGCAGACCACCGGTTCATGAACTTCCAGAGGCTGTTCGACATCCACAAGGACACCCCGGCTTACAGGGAGGCGGTGAACAAGGTGCTCTGGGAGGACCTGGACATCCCGAACACCGAGAAGGTGGTGTCGATGATCGCCTCCGGCGAGATAGAGATGACCGCCGGGACGGTGTCGACGATAGGATTGGAAGGAATTGTCAGGTCCAAGGAGCTGATGCAGCCTGTGAGAGCGGACCATTCCATCCTGATGGCGCTGAAGAAGAGGCTGGAAGACGAGGTCCTGTTCGCCTCATGCATGAACTGCGGGTCCCAGTGGAGGTTCAGGGTCGGAGACGCTCCGAAGAGGTTCGTGTGCCCCCACTGCAACGGCGTTATGGTGGCCGTCCTGAAGGGCTACGAGAGGGACAGCATCGGGCTGGTGAAGCTGGACGAGCTGTCGGCTCAGGAGAAGAAGGACAGGATGCGCCTGTCCAGGAACGCGAACCTGGTGAACGAGCATGGGAAGAGGGCGGTGATCACCCTTGCGGGAAGGGGGATCGGACCGGACGCGGCTTCGCGCATACTCAGGAGCATGCATGTGGACGAGGACGATTTCCTCAGGGCGATAATGAACGCTGAGATCCTTTATGCGAAGAACAAGAGGTTCTGGGACTGATGTCCCAGTAATGTGTTTACCTTATCACAATCACGTAATATGCTGTTCCTCCAGTTCCACAAATAGCCAACAGAATCACGATTATGGGAGCCAACATCTGCGAGATCCTAGTCAGAAGCGACACTTTCTGTTCATTATGGTATTCGGATGGGGGCGTTTCATCGCCTTCTCCTACATCGACGGATAGGAATACCTTCACGTAATCGGAGGAGTCCGCACTCAGGATGAAATCGTTGCTCGTAGAAGATTGAATGTCATCGAGATTGTACTGTGAACCGACACGTATGGAGCTCAGGTCTACATCACTGTTGAAGTTCAGATGGATCTTGTACGAACCGTCAGACAGCTTTGAAGCCACGACTGAGTCTATGTACTTGGAGTAATACTTCAGCAATATGCCGTTCTGGATGTGAGACTCCGTGTGATAATCTATCGGAACGCATGCGATTCCGTTAGACAGGCTCGACATGTTGCTCAAATTCGCAGGGACATTCAAGATCTCAAGGTTGCTTGAAACGATTCCCCCGCATGTCTTGACTGTGTTAGGCACCGTGACTTCTGTGAGATAGTTGTTATTGATCTCCTTGATCTCCTCGACACTGCTGGGAACGGCGAGACTAGTATTGGTCTTCGAAGGGGGATAAAATACCATCGTCTTCATATCCTTCGAATACAAGACATCGTCCTGTACCACCAAATACGGATTCGATGAAACGACTTCAATCTTTGATGGAGAAGACCCGCTGGCTACGAATTCGGATACATTCTTGCCTAAAACCACAGTCTTCACCGTACTTGAGATGTTCACCTTTCTGACCGAATCGGGAATCACCAACTTTTCTATCGAGCCCAAACCGTTTGTTGAGACTGATTCCAAGACACCACATTTCGATAAATCGGGTACATAGTTAGTACAGCCGTCGAAACTCGATCCATTGAATTCTTCCAAAGCATCAGGCAAAACCACCGATGTCAGTGACTTGATATCCTTGAACATCCTGTAAGGTATCTTCTCCATGCCGGCAGGCAGTTTCAACTCCTTGAGGCTGTTGCAACTCTCGAA
>CAVKKO010000168.1:0-4231 GCA_963656905.1 Bacteroidaceae bacterium
TTCCAGCACCGCCTACGGTGACGATGACGGGACTGATCGAATCAGTCACCTTCGCCCTCATCTGCGGTGTGAGGTTCTTGAGATCCTCTCCGTCGACCGCAAGGATACCTACTTCCGGATCCTGCATCGCTTCGATGATCTTTTCCTGATAATCCTCCGGGTGGGCAACGAAAACGCGCCTGAGTCCAGCAAGCCTGAATCCCAGGACGAATTCCTCATTTCCGATAACTGCTATATCCATCAGATCACCAGCAGGCCTTTGATGGTCTCAGCGTCCAGACCGCTCTCCACTCCCCTTGCGACTATCCTGATGTTGTTGACCTCATTCTCCTTGTGGATCATGAAATCGATCACCGGGATGACCGACAGAGGGTACAGGTGGGAGAAGTTCCTAGCTGCATCCATCTTACATTTCTTCAATCCGGCCACGACCTCTCTGAGCGTATTGGTGTTTTCGTCCAACGTTTCCTTGATATCCTCATAGAAACTCAACTGAGCAATGTCGTTGATCGCTGCGGATATCGTCTCTGCGTTGGCAAGCTGTGTGGCCAGCTTCCTGTCTATCTCTTTACCACCGGAGATGTAATAGTTCATCACTTCCTCTCCGGTCACTCCTTCGAGTTTCAGTTTGAGGATGGTCTCGAGATTCTTCATGTCGACCTCCATCCTTATGTAGTCCTGGTACAGACGGTAAGGTTTGTCCTTAGGGTCTATGCTCGCAAGGAGTGTTTCGTAGTGGTTTTTGTCGAGGAAATCCTCAATTATAGAGAGATTCTTCTTTTCCTTCACTTCATCGATGATGGACTGGGGTATGGACCTTCCAGTCTTCTTTCCGTAAAGTGATATGATCTCTTCTTGAGATTCGAGCGAAATGAGCTTTTCCAGATCTTCCTCATTCAGCTTTCCGGCCAGGACAAGGTCCTCTCTGATGCTGTCCGCATCGATTCCGAAGGATTTCCCGCGGAGGATGACCTTGAGGTTCCAGATATCCCATCTCTCCAGGTCGATCGCGAGTATGTCGTGAAGTTCGCCTGTTGCTGAGTGGAGGATATCTTCGAATATCCTTGCCATGTTCTGATATGTTGCGTGCTCGACGAGATTGATACCGTCGAACCTTGCCGTGAGATCAGTGATCTCCTTCTGATATCCCGATTCGCTGATGAAACGCGAGATCTCAGGAAGGCTCATCAAGAGCATCTTCTGGTATGCATCGTCGCTCATGAGTTGCGCTTTCTTCGCTTTCACACGTGCAACGACGTACGCATAGTTGCCTTTCTTTCCTTTATTGCGCCCGAACATACTCTTCACCCGAAGAGAATATCGGAAATGCTCTTGATCTCACGATCCCAGATCGTCTGGAGGATTGTCCTGTACTGCATGTCGACCTCTAGGGTTCCATCCTCTGATTCGAAGATGATGCCCCCGGTCATCCTGCTGTCAACGGCCACGGAAGAAACGCCGAGATCGCTTGCCGTGAACTTGTCGCACTCCGCAAGGTATGCCTTGGGGTTGGCGATGAGCTTCGATGCGGATGCGACCATCATCTTGTACTGAGCCAGCTTCTTATCGGCCGGCGCATTCTCAAGTGATGATAGTGCCTCATCGAAGGCTTTGGCGAGGACCTCCTTCTTCTTGGCCAGAACGATCTTCTTACCCTCCAGATCTGCACTGGAGAGTTCCTGACGTTCCAGACGCGCGATGTCGTCTTTGAGCCTCTTTTCCTCTTTTTCATTCATGACGGAAATCTGCGCATCCGCATCCGCGATGATCTTTGCGATCTCTGCGTCAGCCTCTGCCTTGATCTTGGCGGCGGCTGCTTCGGCGGATCTGCCGATCTCCATCTTCACTTCATTCAATGCCATGAAACGGCCCCTGATTCCTGATTTACATCATGATTGCAAGGATAGCGATAACAAGACCGAAGATGACGATTGTCTCAGGGAGAACCATGAGAACCATTGCTTTACCGAATAGAGCCTCGTTCTCTGTGATTGCACCGACAGCTGCAGCTCCGACATCCTTCTCGGCCATACCTGCACCGAGACCCGCAAGTCCGACTGCGATTCCTGCTCCGATAACTCCCAATCCTGCTCCAATATCTCCTTCTATTGCCATTTTTATGCCTCTGTTTCTGTATTTTTGGTGTGTTTACGCTTCTCTGCGAGCGGGGTGTACTCGACTCCGCCACCGATAAAGAATTTGTTCATCATCTCGACATACTGCAACCTCAATCCGTGCAGACCTGCGGAGATGATGGCTAAGACCCAAATCATGAGGTGACCGATCACAAAGACGATGATTCCGAAGACACCACCGCCCAACATGATGAAGGCGATATAGTTGAACGCCAGCGCCATACCTGCTTTCGACATTCCGATAGCGGCAAGACGAGTGTACGAAAGGATGTTTCCAACGATTCCGGGAAGTTCTAGGATCGCCTGCATCTTCTCCTTGGGGAAACATGATGCTACACCGATCACGAGGATCAATGCTCCGATTCCCAGGATAGGCAGTGTCGATGAAGGCCACGTTGAAGGCTTCATCATCTCTACTCCGGATCCTCCGAACATGACTGTCGTCAATGCGTAACAGAAGACCGTCATTCCGATGAAGGTGAAGATCCATCCACCCTTCTCGAGATATCCCTCTTTGAATCCGTGCATCCTTGATGCGTTGAGGAATCCGATGAGATATGCGATGAAAAGGTGCACTATTCCCATGTAAACGCTGAGTTTGAGTAAGAACGTTGCTTTTCCGAGTTTGCTGATACCGTGTCCCTCGATGAATATGCTCGTGAACCACTCGGGCATGAGGACCAGGTTGCCAGTGTATTTCATGAACAGCTGTTCCCATGAGACCTCGTGTGTGAGCTCCATCAATGCCAAGTATTCTGCTGTACCCCAGTTGTGCACATCCGTCATCGATGGATCGATGAGACCGGAACTGATCAATTCAGCGATCTGTTCGGCCGACGGATGCGGTGTGATGAAGTGCATTCCCAGCATCTCTCCGAAGAAGAAGAATCCGAATATTGCTGCCCAGATTCCTCCGTAGAAGAGGACGGTTCCGATTGCCTGGAACTCCCTCGTCTTGGAGTGCCTCAACCCATATGCTCCCAGACAGATGAACGGGATGGCGTAACCGACATCACCGACCATGAATCCGAAGAAGAACGGGAAGAAGATAGCGATGATCGTGGATGGGTCGATCTCCTGGTATTTCGGTACCGAGATCAACTTGGTCGGGAACTCGAAACGTTTTCCGACCGCTCCGTTCTTCATCTTGGTAGGTGCCTTCTGGAAACGGGGTTCATTGTGCTCCTCGTCATGAAGCGACCTGCCTCTGGATCTCTCTTCGACTTCGATATAAACGTTGTTGTCCATCGCATCGTTGATCTCTGCGATGACATTATCCACATCTTTGGTGGGTACCCAACCGTCGATCACGAACGAATACTCGCTCGTTGCGATCCTCATGGGTAGTTCTCCCTTCTTGACCGTCAGGGTCAATTCTTCATCGGATGCGACGATGAATGATTTGTTCTTCTCTGAGAGCTCCGCCAACCTTGCCTCCACCTTAGCGAGCTCGGCCTCTGCGGCCGTGATGGCTGCCTGTGTGGTGGTCAATGCGTCAACGGGTGAACCGGAGATGTCCGGTACCTGGATCTCAGAGTATCCGTACTCGGATAGGACCGATGCGGCCTCATCCTTATCGGATTTCTTGATGAAAACGGCGACGACGCCCCCGTCCTTGCTGAATGAGACGAAGCTCTCAGTGTTCGGAAGGGCCTCCACTGCCTTCGTCGGATCGGCTTTCACTGAACCGACGAACACTGCGATGGATTCGTATCCGTTGTACAATTCTAAGTTAATTGGAAGCTTTGAAAGCTTCTGGAGACTTAGCTCCTGAGCCTTCAAATCTGCGATGTTCTGAACGATCCTGTTCTTCTCGTCAATGGCCGTCATGACCTCTGACATAACAGATTCGACACCGTTCGATGAGATCTCCGCTTCGATATCCTTCACGGAGATGGGTTCCATCTCGACACCTTTCAATTTGATGCCTAGATCCTTCTCCGTCGTCCTCAACGCTAGCAACCTCTCGGATGCCTTCGATGAATACGGACGGGGTCTATCGATCGAGAAACCCTCATCCTGGCCGGTGGTATGATCGATCAGGTGGACTGCATCGATGCTGAACAATACGTCGATCATATCGTCCATGCGTGATT
>CAVKKO010000169.1:0-4195 GCA_963656905.1 Bacteroidaceae bacterium
CAGCGTGTTCTTGGGAGACGATCTGACGAAGACCAACTTCAGGACCTATGACGAGAGCCTTCTCCGTGAGGCTCTGTACAACTGCATCTGCCACCAGGACTATGCGAAGACGGAGTTCATCACGCTCACCGAGATGGACAACGACCGTCTGATTTTCGACAATGCAGGCGTCTTCCTTCCGGGCGATCCAGGGAACGTGATCAGGGCCGACCGCCCTACGGGGTTCTACAGGAACAGGTTCCTGGCCAATGCGATGCGCCGCCTGTGCCTCGTGGAGATAGCAGGCGGAGGCATCATCATGATGTGCAGATGCCAGATGAAGCGGCTGTTCCCACTGCCTGATTTCGATACAAGCGGGGGCCGTGTCACAGTGACCGTTGTCGGGCATACGACAGATGAGGCCTATGCGTCCATCCTCCGCCGGAGGAAGGACATCGCCTTGGCAGATGTCGTGGTTCTCGATGCTATTGCCAAAGGGAGGCAGGTTCCGGAACGGGACTTGGAGCGTTTGGCTGAAAGGGGCCTGATCTCGGATGATGGCGGCCGTGTCCGGCTGGTGGATCCGCGTTTCGACGAGAAAGGCAGCACCGCCGGTCCCGAGGATGTGAGGGCGGAGATCGTGCGCTATCTGTCGGCGATGGGACCCTCTGACAAGAAGGCCATCCTGGGCCATCTGAAGGAAGGGGCTCTGGCGGGGCTGTCCGATGACAATGCGTATTACAGGGCCTCCAACGCGCTCAATGCTCTCCGCAAGAACGGGGCCATCGTGAACAAAGGGACGCCGAAGAAACCCGTCTATATGATCGGTGACAGCGATGGGCGGCCCTGATGCCCTGATGGATCATTCCCTGAGGGCCGTTATCGGCAGCACGGTCACTCCGTCCGGGCGGGTGTACGCGTGTTCGGCGGAGCCGCATATGACGCACAGGACGCTGGCAGGCTTCAGTTTGTCCTCTGTGAAGATTCTGTTCAGCTTCAGGAGGTTCTCGGCTCCCCTGTCCACATCCGTGGCTCCGAGCTTCACCTCGAACGCCCCCCATCTGCCGTCCGACGCCTCCACTATGGCATCGGCTTCGTTGCCGTAGTCGTCATGGTAATGGAACAGCTTCCAGCCGTAGGCTTCGGAATAAGCCATCAGGTCGTGGAGGCAGAGGGACTCGAACAGGAATCCGAGCGTCTCGCGGTCATCTTTCAGCATCTCCGGTCCTGCACCGAGGGCGGCAACGGCCAACGACGGGTCGCACAGGTGCCTCTTGGCCGCTTTGCCTACACGGATCGACGACCTCAGCTTAGGCGAGTATGCCGGGATGTCCATGATCAGGAATATGCGCTCCAGAGCATCGAGGTAATCGACGACGGTGGAATCGTTGATGGATGCGCCTGTGCCGATCCAGTTGTCGATGTCGCGTAAGAGCGTCTTCCTTTTGGCGAGGGTGCTCTCGTTGCGGGCAAGCGAGCGGATGAGCAGTCTCATCTTGGAGATGTTCCGTTGCTTGCTGTCCAGGGTGCTGGCGTCCACGACAGCCTTTTCCAGATAATCGGAACAGAACAGCATCGATTGTTCTACATCGAACCCGGAGTTCCCCGGCCATCCTCCGCGGATTATGACACGGATTATGCCATCGATGTCGAGGCTCCTGCACCCGACAGACTTCACAGGCGAATCGAAGAGATCTTTGAGAGACACGCTGCCGTCCGAATCGCCCGTTTCGAAAAGGGTCATCGTATGGATCCTGACGGTGCCGATGCGCCCTATGCCGCTGTGCATGACACCTTTGGTCACAGGAGTGGATGAGCCGGTCAGGATGAACCTTCCTTTTTCTGCGTCTTCATCGACGGCGCTCCTGACGGCATCCCATATCGCAGGGACATTCTGCCATTCGTCTATGAGGTGGGGTGTCTCTCCGATCAGAGCTATATCTGGATTGTCGGAAGCTATCCTGCGGTTCATGAAGCCGTCTTTCTTGTCTCCGACGCTATACAGGCTGTTGGCGTGGTTGAGCGAGGTCCAGGTCTTTCCGCTGGCCTTGGGACCTTCTATGCATATGGCTCCGAAAGTCTTCAGGTACAGCTCCAACCTGTCATCCATGACTCTGCGGACATACCCTTTCCTGGTCATCGTCATAGTACGTTCCAGTATGCGTTATGAGTTTAAAATTTTTTTATCATAGTGGCTATGATTTTTTCATAATACCAATTATGATTTTTTCAAAAGAGTCAAAGTAAAAGTCAAAGTAAGAGAGGTGGCGTGTTGTGATTGGATGTAGTAGGTTTAGTGTGCTAGAGCAGATCTATCGGGGCGTACAAACAGCATCTGTAACTCATCTATCTGGAGTGATGTCTACACGTATCCTGATTCTCAGTCTGCTGTCAGCTCTAATGTTTGTTAGGTGAATTTAAAATATAAGCGGTATCATTTTTTCAAGGATAAAATTGTCCTCATTGTGATAAACATAAAACATCTGGCTACCGTTTGTTTTGAGCGTGTTCAATTTTTCACCAATTGAAATAGCTTTTAATACAATCACCCAATCCCAACCCTCAGTAGGAGTAGTCATTATGGCACCCGCAAAGAAGCCCAAGGCCGCAGCAGGCCGCAAAGTGAAGGACAAGTGGAAAGCAAAGGAGTGGTACTCCGTTCACGCCCCCCGTATGTTCAACGAGGCCGAGATCGGAGAGACCCCCTCCGCAGACCCCGCTTACGTCATCGGACGTACCGCAGAGGTCACCGTCCAGGACCTGACCGGAGATTTCTCCAAGATGCACATCAAGCTCAGGTTCAAGGTCACCTCCGTCGAGGGCCACGACGCCAAGACCGCGTTCATCGGCCACGACCTCACCTCCGACTACGTCAGGAGGCTGACCCGCAGGAGAAAGACCAAGACCGACCACGTCGTCGATGTCGTCACCAAGGACGGATTCACCTACAGGATCAAGACCATGTCCATCGCGGACAGGCGCATCCAGTCCTCCCAGGAGGACGCCATGAGGAGGGTCATCGGAGAGACCCTTGTCGCCATCGGACAGGAGAGGACCCTTTCCGAGATCGTCAAGGACATCGTTTCCGGAGACCTCGCCAAGGAGCTCGCCAGGGCATGCCGCATCATCATCCCCATCAAGAGGATCGAGATCCGCAAGTCCGAGGTCCTGGCCGCCGGAGAGGGAGAGCCCGAGTCCATCCTCCCCCCGACCGAGGTCCAGCCCGCTGAGGAGGCTCCCGCTGAGGAAGCCCCCGCAGAGGAACCCGCCGAGGAGGCGCCTGCAGAGGAGGCCTCCGAGGAAGCTCCCGCAGAGGAGTGATCAAGAAGGGCCTTCGGGCCCTTCGCCTTCTTAACAACCTCTAATTCTCCATATCGTTCCCAGCGCTTGCCGTTGGGCCGCTGTCCTGCACAATCGTTATAAACCATGAGCCAATCCACTGGTCAAGGCCGGGGTGGCTCAGCCTGGTGGAGCGTCGGACTCATAGGGTTCATTGGTCATTAATGACCTCTTCCAGGGAAATCCGAAGGTCAAGGGTTCGAACCCCTTTCCCGGCACCATATCTTTTCATACATCTCCGGGCTAGGTGAGCAGAAAGTTGGTGACCTTTGATCGGCTGCCGGGCAGGCCGCGAGTGGAACTCTCCGCACAACCTTTATAGCCTGAGAGCGCGCAACTACTACTGATGTCCTGCATAACCGTGACGCTGAGGCTCCGCCCGAACAAGAAGCAGCAGCGCAGGCTATGCGAGACCCTCGACGTATGCATGATGCTCTGGAACCTGCTCTTGGAAGAGGGAACCAGCATATTCCTTGAGACGGGCAAGGTCCCGTCCGTGTTCGACCTGAACAAGCGCATCACTATGCTGAAGAACGAGCATCCGGAGCTCAGGAGCGTCCATTCCGATGTGCTGCAGGAAGTATCGCGCAGGGTGAACGCGGCATTCGTCCGCTCCACCAAGATGAAGGACAAAGACGGGAACTCGGTCCTTCCGAAGGAGCGCACCCCGTACAGGTACCGCTCGTTCGAGTACACCTCCGCCAGAGGGTTCTCTATGGTGGACGGCGAGCTGTTCCTGGGGAAGATGAGGAAGGATGTCGGAGGGATACGCTACAGGTGCAGCCAGAAGATCCCGGGGGATGTGAAGACCTGTTCCGTCTACAAGAAGAAGAGCCATTGGTACGCCTACATCTCCTGCGAGATACTGGACCGCGGG
>CAVKKO010000170.1:0-4168 GCA_963656905.1 Bacteroidaceae bacterium
ATACTGTTCTCCGAGAACGAGGACCTGAAGCACTACTTCCCAGAGCACATCGAGAGATGCATCGAGGAAGAAAGGTTCGGGGACGCGCTCGACTACTGACCTCGACCCGGATGACCGCGGTCGAAACGGATGGGAATATTCGAGAACATGTGGTAATGGACGGACGGGAACATCGACCCCGTCCGCCCGGTTTTGGACCCGCCCGGAGAAGACCGGGCGGGCATCGGCTTCAGCTACTGATCTTCTTGAAGAACTGCTCGTCGTTCACGGTGAACGACGTGTCGAAATACGTGTCCACGAACTTCTGGTGGATACTGTTCGCCCATCCATCCGAGAACAGGTCGGGATACATCGCTTCGGCATAGTATGCCACCCTGCACACCACGGGGATGGATGTGGAGTAGATGTACGCGTTGTCGTTCTTCCAGACCTCGAGGTTGGAATACTTCTCCGCATATCCGGCGATCGCCTTGTCGGTGAATCCCGTCCCCATATAGTTGGACGAGGTCCCGAAGAACGCGATATCCGACTTGTACTTGTCAGCGAAGATCCAGGTGTCCCCGACCTTCACGGACTTCGTGTTGCTCTCCCAGTCGGCTACGTTCTTCCCTCCGGCCATGTCCTCGATCATGGTCGTGTATCCGGAAGAGCGGCCGCAGAGACTGCTGGCGAGACTGGAGATGATGACCGTCCTCTCGCCGAAGTGGGTGCCCTCGACCTTCTTGATCTGGTCGTACACGCCCTCGACGAAGTCGATGTAGCTCTGCGCTTCCTTTCCCCTGTCGAGGAGGATTCCGAACACGGCCATGGACCTGGTGTCGTCTCCGGGGTCCCTGCACTCCATGCACAGGACATCGATGTTCCATGCGTTCAGGGTCTTGATGTTCTCGTCACTGTCAAGGTCGTACATGGCGCTGTACTCGGTCAGCATGACGTTCGTCTTCAGCTTGGATATCGCGTCGAGGTCCGCCGCGGTCCCATTGGTTGTGAGCTTGACGATCTTCCCGTCCTCGATGCCCTTGTTGATGCTGTAGTCCCTTATGGGGTCCAGGGTGCTGTACGCCGCCGCGACGACCTTGTCGCTGGCGTCCAGGACGTTCATGAGCGGGGCGAGGTTGGACCCGGCCAGGACGATGAAGCTGTCCACGGGGTACTGCACCTCGACCACCTTGTCCTGGGTGTCCAGGACCTTGACCTTCATGCTCTTCTTGGCGATCATGTCCTTGACCCACTGGACATCGGTCTGGTCCACCTTCCCGTCGCAGTTCGCGTCCGCGAAGGGGAAGTCCTTGAAATCGCGGTCCCCCGCGATGATGCTCTCGATGACCGCCACATCGGTCTCGTCGATGAAGCAGTTCCCGTCGGCGTTGCCGTACACGGTCCCGGTGCCGCTGGCCACCTCGGGTATCTCCGGCCCGTCGTTCTTATCGCCGCTCATCGCCAATGCGATGGCCGCGATGACCACGACCACAACGACGACCGCTGCGATCAGTCCCATTGTCTTCTTTTCCATTTCAGCACTTCCTGAGTGTGACTCGAAATCGTTTCTGTCAGAACCAAACCTTCTTGGAGCTCCTGATGAGGATCGCTATGAAGATCGGACCTCCGATCACGGCGGTGAGCACACCGACGGGTATGCCCTCCTGAATGATGACTCTCGACGCGGCGTCTGCGATCAGAAGTATGAACGCACCGACTCCCGCCGAGCACGGTAAGAGGTAACGCATGTCCGAACCCACCATTATCCTGGCCAGGTGGGGGGCCACCAATCCCATGAACCCTATCCCTCCGGTTACTCCGACGGTGATCGCCGTCATGACGGCCATGACGACCAGGGACAGGTTCCTGACGAGCTTGACGTCCACCCCCATGGTGGTGGCGCTCTTGCTCCCGGCGTTCATAATGTGGACCTGCTTCGCCAGAAGCTGGAGGATGATCATGCAGGGGATGACCCCGGCGAACACGAACCCGATGTTGCTCCAGGATGCGCGTCCGAGGGAACCGATGCCCCACTCGTAGGTCTCCTGGACATGATCCGGGTCAGCCAGGAGCATCATGAGGCTCGTGGCCGCGCTGAACACGTACATCATCGCGATTCCCGCCAGGATCATGGTGGTCGGGGTGATGTGCCTCTGCTGGGAGACCAGCAGGATGGCGACGGTCGGGATCATCGCGAACACTATCGCGTTTATCGCGATGGTCGACATGTATCCGCCCGTCCAAACCAGCGAGAAATCCAGGTAGATGAACAGCGCAGCGCCCAACGAGGCGCCTGCGGACACTCCGGTGGTGTACGGGGTGGCCAGAGGGTTGCGCATGATGGCCTGCATGATGGCTCCCCCGACAGCTAACGAAGAACCGACGATCAATCCGAGCAGCGCACGGGGCACGTTGTACTCCCACACGACCATGTCAAACACCGGATCGGCTGACTCCCCTCCGAAGAGATGCGCCTTCAGAACGGTCAGGACATCGCTCATGGTCAGCTCGTCCAGCTGCGAGATGAACAACGAACCGAACGTGGCGATCAGAGCGAGCACCGCGAAGATGATGATGAACAGCTTCCTGCGCCTGAGGTCCTTATAGAAGGCCTCCTCGACGTCCATGTCCTCCAGATGGGATGCTGCGAACTCCATCGGAACACCTCCCCGTATCCCTTGCGGCGATGGACGATCATGAACAGGAAGATCGGGGCTCCGATCATCGACATGATCAAACCCACCCTGAGCTCGTCCGGATAGATCAGGACGCGGGCTATCAGGTCGGACAGCAGGAGAAGGAACGAACCGGTCAGCATGGATGCGGGGATGACGTACTTGTTGTCCCCTCCGAGGATCATGCGCACCATGTGCGGCGCTATGAGCCCCACGAAACCGATCACCCCGACGTAGCAGATGATGGCAGCCGCGACCAGCGCAGTCCCCATCATGCAGATCGCCTTGAACTTCTCCACGTCGAGGCCCAGGCTCTTGGCGCTGTTGTCCCCCATGGTGAGGAGGTTCAGACCCTTGTGGAGATACACCGCAGCGATCACGCCGATCAGTGTGACGACGAACGGCAGGGTGCACGACTCCCAGGAAATCTGGTTGAACGATCCGATCCCCCATCTGAGGGCCGCCGTGAGCTTATCGGCATCGGCGGCGTATGTCAGCAGGGTCTGCACCCCGCTGAATATCCCCGACATGGCGGTACCCACCAGGATGCAGGTGGCGGGACTCATCTTGATGGCGCTGGACAGGAGGATCAGAATGATCGCGGGGACTATGGCCCCGATGAACGCGTTGGTGACGATCCCCATCGTCCCTGCGACACTGGAGAAGGAAAGTCCGGTGATGATGGCCACCGTGGCGCCGAGCGTCCCTCCGTCGGAGACTCCGGTTGTGTACGGATCCGCGAGAGGATTCGCCAGCACGCTCTGCATGACCACTCCGCACACGGCCAACCCGCATCCCGCGATGACCGCCATGGCGATGCGGGGCATGTACGTGTTCCAGATGATGTAGTCGTCGTACCATTCCGACGTCCCGAACTCGTACGTCGTCCCGAAGATGTGCCCGACCGCGTACTTGTAGCAGTCGAGGAAACCGATCCCGCGACCGTTGAACGTCAGCGAGATGCCCGCGACTATGATGCAGCCGGCCACGAAGGCGATGATGAAGAGGACCTTGCGGAACAGGTACGACCTGTACTGGACCTCGACGTCCTCGTACTGCTCCGACTCCGTTTCGGTCATCTTCGGACCCCGCAGGTATCCGACAGGGTCCTGCCCGTCACAGCGGCATCCTCCGGGATCGCGGACGCATCGTCGTTGAACTCCTTGTCCAGAAGAACGGTGAAGGGCCTGCCGTTGCGGACGACGACCTCAGCGTCCACGTCGTATACGGCCTTGATGTTCTCCGCCGTGATGACCTCGGACGGCTTCCCCACCGCGTAGACCGTGCCCTCCGCCATCATGATGATGTTGTCGGAGTACTTCGCCGCGAGATTCAGGTCGTGGCTGATCATGATCACCACGATCTGCTTCTCCGTCGAGAGCTTCTTCAGCGTTCTAATGACGTCCATCTGATGCTTGATGTCGAGATTCGCAGTAGGTTCGTCGAGCAGGAGGATCTCGGGCTCCTGTGCGAGACCGCGCGCGAGCATCACCCTCTGGTGCTGTCCGGCGGAC
>CAVKKO010000171.1:0-4132 GCA_963656905.1 Bacteroidaceae bacterium
ATTCGGTCTTGGTGGCGCTGCAGTTGGAGCACTTGTAGGTCTTGACCCCCTCGGAAGTCTCGGTGGCCTCCTTGGTGACCGTTCCCGAATCCCAGGAGTGGCCGGTGGCGGGGATGGTCGCCCCTCCGCTGAGGATGGTGTCGCACACGGAGCATTTGGTATAGGATTCGTATCCGTCGCTGGTGCAGGTGGCGTCCCGACCGGATACTGTCTGAGGGGTATGATCCTTCTTGGGGATGACCTTCGAATCCTCAGTCTCCTTGCCGCATGCGCACGATGACCCGGCGATCGAGCCCTCATGGGTGCATGTAGCAGCTACGTCCTTTCCGACCTTGACCTGCGGATGGTTCAATTTCGCATCGCTCGATGTATCAAACGTCAGGGTCTTGCCTTGTTTCGACACACAATCGGTGTCCGCCAGGACCTTGATCGTCTGATCCGATCCTGCGTCAGACACCGCAGCGCTCAGGGTCGAATAGTATCCTATTGTCGCCTTCTCATTTGAGTCCGTGATCGTGATGGAGGCCACGAAATATCCGTTGGGGAAGCTGATGCTTCCCTTAGTGCCGGTTATCTGGTCATCATCTACAATCGCCACATGTCCGGTTATGGTAGCCCCAGTCTCTATGGTCGCCGTAGCCGGAAGTTTGTATGAATTGTTGTTGACGATGGCGAGCGCATACCCATAGGTGCTCGGGTCGTTATCGTTCTTCTTATGCTCAAGATCCCCGCTGGCCGCCGTCACCTGCGCTCCACTCTTGATCGTGATCGCTCCGGCCTTGGCCTCGATTCCGCCATTTATCTGCCCTGAAACGGAGAGAGTACCGGATCCTGGGAAGTATATCGCGTAACTCCCTGTGGAGGACAGAACGGCGGTGGAACCGATGGTCACAGTCGTTGCATTCAAGTCTGACGAACCATTGTTCGCGAATGCTTCGTGAATTGAGTTCGCATTCACCTTCCCGTTGATCTCCACGCTTATACTCGAATTGGTCCCGAACGCCGTGATTCCATAACATTTGTTCGTTTCGATCGTCACATATTGCCCGAGCACCAGACCCGCGGCTCCTCCAGAATCCCCGACACGAATAACCGACTTGTTATCAACCGTGTTTCCCATGGTTGATATCGTCCCTTCACCAATCAATGTCAGCTTCCCGGTTTTGACATGGATCGCCCTTACATCCTGTGCCTTGATATTAAAGCCGCTGAGATCGATCGTAAGGTCCTTGGATATCTCGATGGTCGATGTCATTCCGATATTCTTCAACAACGTGACCGTCTCCCCTGCGGATGCGGTGGCAACTGCATCGGCGAAACTCGTGTAATAGGTGTTCCCGATCTTGGCCTCGAACAGGCCCGCCTCGTCGATGACCGTCCCCGATCCCCCGATTACGAGCTTCGATCCGGATACTGTGGCACCACTGGAAAGTGTGAGGGTGGCACCCTGGTCGACGGTGAGCGTGCCTTCGACCGAGATGGTTGTCTGGATATTCAGATTACCGCTGGCGATCGTCAGGTCCTTCAGCACCACATTGCCGGATGCCGAAGATATAGCCGCACTGGATGCTGCGGAGATTGAACCGGTGATCTTAATCGAACTGGGCTCGATGGTAACGGTCTTCTCGGATCCGGCCTTGATCCCAGTCAGCTGGGCCGATGCCTTCTTCTCCATTACTGCCTCCGACGACATCTCGCCGTGGATAATGGTTTTCGAGTAGGATCCATTCCCGGAGATCTGCATACTCGAAACCAGCTCGGTTCCACTGTACGTAGCCTTCATGAGGATGATGTTACCCTCGATCGGCACCTGTATTCTCAGAGCCTTCCCAGCGATGACGGGATATTCGCCCGTGATTATGGCCTTCCCGCCTCCCGATATGGTGGCGCTACCTACCTGCCCATTGCTGAATTTCTCGTCGAAGGTCATCACGACCTCTCCGACGGAAGCGATCGATACTGAGGCATTCGTCGTCTCCCCGCTGTAGTGGAATCCCAGATCCTCGATTACGAGAGTTCCGCCGTTCATGGTGATAGTGGCCTTGGCCGAGGCGCTAAGATAAGAATTAGATTCCCCCTTCGCGAAAACCAGGCTGGAATCCTTTCCAATGCCGATATTAACGGACCCTTGATTCAATGTAGTCCCTGCGGCGACGGTGAACATCTTCCCGTCGGGGATGTCGAATCCATTCATTATGAACCACTGCTCGGAAGCCAGAGTCCCGTATACCTTGCCTCTCCCATCGGCGAATCCGAAAGTCAGATCCGATTGGCCGTTCGCGGTCGTTATGTAGAAGCTTGTTCCTGGATTCGGCCCTCCCTCGCGGTGTTCGCATGCTGCAAGTTGGATGTTGGAGACATTCCCTTTCACCGAGAAGGACGCCCCCTCGGCGCATGTCAGCATGGAGTTCATCACACCTCCTCCTATCAAATTGCCGAACGACGCCTTCACGCCTGATCCTTCGACTATTAAGTAGCCATAGCTAGAACTCGAAAACTGGATGGACTTAGTGGTTTCGAAATTTTCGGTTATGATGATCTGGTTTTGAACCACAATAGTTTGAACTCCACTTTTCCCATTCGCATCTTTCAGCCCTTCGAACGTCGAAACTGTCTCGGTCGTCCCATCCGATGTTTCGGCGACGCTACCGCCCTCGGCAGAGCTGTCCGTCACAGAGGCCGGCACGACTGCTAGGACGACGAACGCGACCGCCAGTATCGCGGCCACTGCGAGGAGTTTGGAGGCCGTTGCCCCCCCCCCCCGTTCTCGATTTCCCATCTCTCATCTCATGTATTCCCCTTCGGCGCATACCTCGGCGACACCTCTCCGTGTCACTGTGCACCGTTGGAAATGCTACGGTTTGTAGTTTTTAATAGCCTATTATACACTCATAATTATTGACTTCAATCCTCAGTACTCATGCTACTTGAGAACCCAACAACACATCGTGAGACGCCGCCCCGAAACGTCTCGATTCACCATGAAAACGTCCTGTTCCTCGGCCAACGGGAACCTCGACAATTCCCTTGAATCCAAGTCCGTCCGGCGCATGTCGACCCTGCGGATCCTGCTGTTCCCGTACGTCCGATAGCAGTACACGCCCCTCCGCGTGTCGCATCACGACGAGTACGCCGTGTATCATATCGCCCATTCCTGATCTCGTAGCACCCCTTCTGCTGCTGAACCGAATCCAGGATGTGTGACGTCAACACACCCGTAGAAAAAGGACTGCATCGCTCCCCGGACTGTCCGTTCAGTCTCGCGAGACGCTCCTCTGCCGGCACGTTCCCCCGGTCGGCGGCCTTCCGGTACCATCCGATAGCCTCATCCGGGGACTGCTCCACCCCGGTGCCGTCCTCGTACATCCTGCCCAATAGGAACTGCGCATCGGCGAATCCCTGCTCGGCAGCCTTCCTGTACCACGTGACCGCTTCCTCATAGGACTGCTCCACGCCCGAGCCGTCGTCGTACATCATCCCGAGAGCGACCTGGGCCCAGACGTCACCCTGTTCCGCGCTCCTCCTGTACCATACTGCGGCTTCCTCATAGGATTGGGGGACGCCTTGGCCTTCCTCGTACATGAAGCCGAGATTGAACTGCGCGACCGCGTCCCCATTCTCAGCCGCCATGCGGAACCACCTGACGGCTTCCTCCGAGGATTGCTCGGCCCCTTTGCCCTGGACGTACATCAGCCCCAGGTTCAACTGGGCCGGAACCTCCCCCTGTTCGGCCGCTTCCTTCAACCCTTCGATCGATTCCTCGTAGGAGCTCATGATGCGCGGAATGCGGGACCATGCCATATCGATTTCTGCGACCGTTCTAAGCATGGAAGCACCAGTAGGGCCTGGATGTGAGTGCCGTTACCTTCCGCTGAAGGTTCCCTGACATGAGGACATTGGACCGATTCGAAAGAAGAGATACTTCCGATGCCCATCCTTCGACGGGCATCGGGAGGAAATCGTTTAGAAGGGGCGGAGAGCCCCTCCGATTGGTCTCAGGCTGCCTTCTTCTTGTACGCGATGAATCCGGCAATGGCCAGTATCGCGATGAAGACGACGGCGATGGCCACATAGGCTATCGCGCTGTTCTCCGACTCCTCCGCTGTTTCGGCGATGTAGTACAGCGAGAAGT
>CAVKKO010000172.1:0-4081 GCA_963656905.1 Bacteroidaceae bacterium
CCTCGACCATGACCTCATCGTGCTCGTCGATGAAGTTGATGGCTCCGTCTCCGACTGCGAAGGCGGTGATCTGGCGTCCGTTCTTGATGAGCTGGACCTTGACGCACTTCCTGATAGCGGAGTTGGGCTGCTTGGCCTCGATTCCGACTTTCTCCAGGACGATGCCGCGGGCCTGTGCGGATCCCTCGAGAGGATCGGACTTCTCCCTCAGCTTGAGTACTCTCTTCTTGTAACCCCTGTCCAGCCAGCGGAATTTCTGGCGGTCAGTCTTCATTTTCCTTGCGGTGTACAGACCGTTTCCCACTTTTTCACCTCGAATTTTTCATTATTTTCGATGGAACGTCGATAGCCCGACCTAGGTCGGACCACTAATGCTAAGGTGGCTAGCCTCACATGGTATTTAATCTTAATTGGATGGAAGAAAGCTAAGCGGTTTCGGATGCGGACCGTCCCGGTCCATGCTGGAAAGGGACTGCCCGCAGGTCAGTACCCGAGGTCGCAGCAGGCGCCGCCGAGGATCTCCATGCCCTTGAGAATCTGCTCCTCGCTGGGCGTTGCGAAGTTGAGCCTCATGGTGTTCTCTCCGCCGGATGTGTGGAACAGCTTGCCTGGCATCATGACCAGCCCCCTGTCCACGCACAGGTCGAAGAGCTTCCCCGCGTCGGTGCCGTCCGGCGTCTTCAGCCAGACGAACATCCCGCCCTCGGGGTCGTTCCACCTCATGGACTCGGGCAGGCTGTCCTCCATGGCGTCAAGGAACACCTTCTTCTTGGCCTCGTAGCCCTTCCTCAGGCCGTTCAGGTACGATTCGTAGTCGTTCTCCTGCATGAAGCGGTCGATAATCCTCTGGCAGAACGTGTTGGACTGGAGGCATGTGGCTTCCAGCGTGCGCCCGGCGGCGTCCCTCAGCCAATCGGGGACCACCATCCATCCCACGCGCATGCCGGGGGAGATGGTCTTGGAGAAGGATCCCGTGAGGACGGTGTTCTCCGGAGACATGGACCTCATGGTGCGGCTGCACCTGCCCCTGTACCCCAGCTCGCCGTAGGCGTCGTCCTCCACCATCATGCACCCCGACCCCTCGATTATCCCCGCGGCCTCCTTGCGGACGCTGTCGGAGTAAGAGTATCCCGTCGGGTTCTGATAGCTCGGCACCGAGTAGAACAGCTTGGCGCCGGAGCCAACGGCCTTGGACAGAGCGGAGGGATCGATGCCCTCGGGCCCCATCTCCAGGCCGACCAGCTCCGGGGAATACGCAGAATATGATTGTATGGCGCCCAGGTAGCCCGGGCTCTCGACGGCCATCCTGTCCCCCGGGTCGAGGAAAAGCTTGCCCATCATGTCGAAGCAGCACTGAGAGCCGCTGGTCATCAGCACGTTCTCCCATGACGTCTCGAAGCCCAGCACGTCGCGGCACCTGCGGGCTATCCTCTCCCTCAGGGGCCTGTAGCCCGTGGCCAGGTCGTATTGCAGCGCGCCGCAGGGATCCTCGGACATCACGTGCTCGGTGGCGCGGACCAGCGCCTCGGAATCGAACAGCCTGTTGTCCGGAAGTCCTGTGGAGAACGAGACCATGCCGGGCCTGGCGGCCACCGCCACGAGGCTCATGATGAGCGATTCCTTCGTGGCACGGGACGCCTTGGACAGGGAGGGCCTCAGCTTACCACCTCATGGCATCGAACGCGGCCTGCATCATGGCCGCGGAGACGCCTTTGAGCTCGGGGTTCATGCGGACTATCTGGTCGTGCCACTGCTTTATCGCGGAGGCCTCGGGCTTGGACGCAGAGAGGCTTCCCGGCAGGGGGATCCTCTTGCTCCTGCTGACGAACATCCAGATCTCTCCGGTCTCGTCCCTGTCGAGGAACGGCAGGGGCCTGACGGAGACGGGCATGACCGTGCGGTCCTTCCCGTCGGAGATCTCGGCGACCTCCGCCTCCACTGCATCCTCGGGAACGGGGACGACGGTATCGCCGATGTCCAGGGAGACGGTCTGCACGGACTTGTCCTTCATGTAGAAGCGGCACTCGAAGTCGCCCTGCTTGAGGACCTGCACATTGACCGCGCCGTCGGCGAAGCGGGCCTTGACCCTCTCCGGATTGGTGATCGTCATGAACCTCTTCATCGGGAAGGAGTTCACCGTGAGGAACATGACGTACCTGTCCTGGCCCGATGCGAATATTTCCTTCTTGATGTCGGTCATGTCGGCCACGGAGATGCCGCCTGCCCCTTCGATCGGGACCTCGGTCTTCTTCCCCTTCTCGGGGCCGATGAAGAGCGAGAGCCTCTTGGCCCCGTTGACCCTGAGCCTGAGCTTGTCGCTCAGTGCGTCGACGTCCGCGGACGCGGCCTCGCCGACGTACTTCTGGAAACCTTCGCCCGCATCCCACTCGACGCAGGGCAGGTAGCATTGGACGGAGAACGCTCCGGCGCCTTCGCCTAACGCGACGGGGCCTTCGGCCGAGTCGCGGGAGCATGTCTCTCCGAACGCTGTGAGCGTGTAGACCGTGTCTGCGCTGACGTCCCCGTTGCCGGGCCTCTCGCACGCCAGGTCGGGCACGAGCGCGAACCTCTCGCGGGCCAGCTCCGTCTCGCCGTCGCACCTGAGCACCATGTCCATGAGCCCTCCCTCGGACAGCTCGAAGAACATCGGCCCCTTGGCCAAGGTCCTGGGCTCCGCGACGACCGTCCCGTCGGGGCGCTCCACGGACACTGTGCACTCCTCGGGCTCGCGGTTCTCTGCCTTGGCGTCGAACACGGGCGACTTGGCGTACAGGGGGACGACGATGCCGTTGCACAGCGCGTCAGCGAACTGGACGCCTGCGGGCATCTTGATCGATCCCGTCGGCTTCTTCCTCTTGGGCTTCTTGGCCTTGGGCTTCGGAGCCTCCTTGACAGGTTCCTCCGCAGCGGGAGCATCCTCCGCAGCGGCCTCATCGGACGCGACATCCCCTTTCACGGAGTCGTCGAGCCAGACGCCGCCGGCGAGGGACACCTCCGCATGGACCACCCTTGCGTCGGCGACGTCGAAGGAATCCTTCACCTCGGCCCTGTTCGTGCGTATGGAGCAGGCCTTGGGGAACGCTATGAACACCTCCCCAGCAGGCTTCCCGAGGGGCATCCCCACATTGTTGAAGAAAAGCAGGCTGCGGGGCTTGTTCTCGTACACCTCGGCCCCGTCGATCAGGAGCTTGAACCCCTCGAACGGGGATATCCCGGCACCGGTCAGGTCGAGGGTCGCGGGCCTGGACTGCCTGCCGGAACCGCGCGGAGCGGATCCGAGACGGCCCATGGGCACCACTCCGGAGCCGCAGTCGATGGCGGCCTCGAACCTGGCGTTCGCGTCGGACCCGTATCTGGGAACGTAAAGCTGGAAGGCGCGCCCCATGTAGTTCAGCTTGGGGAGCGTGGTGCCGAAGCCTGTCGGCGCCTCCCCCTCCGGCCGTGCCTTTTCCTTCGCGGGCCTCGCCGCAGGCTTCGGCATAGGTGGGTCCCCCTCCTTCTTGGAGAAGAACTCTTCGAAACTCATATCGGAGATATCCTTGCGCCCTTCCATTCTAAACACCGTCGCCCACATAGTGCACAATATAGTTTAATGTTATTCGGATGGACGGCTCCAGCATGCTGGATGAGTCTGGACAATGATGATTGGCAGAGCTCCGGAGCGCCAACCCGGACAGCATCGGCCGGCCCGTCAATGTGCATCGCGTTTGTCTAGTATTCTCAGACTATCGATACATTTGTCTAATCCGTATCGGACGAATCGAATCTTTTATCTACATAATCGATGTACATCCATTCCCGTTGATTTGACATGAAGTTGATTTTCGTCAGCGGAGGCGTGATATCTGGTCTCGGAAAGGGGATCACGGCATCTTCCATCGGAAGGCTGCTGGAATCCCGCGGGATCAAGGTCTCGGCCATAAAGATCGATCCGTACCTGAACATTGACGCTGGGACCATGAACCCCTATGAGCACGGAGAGGTGTACGTCCTCGACGACGGAGGGGAGGTCGACCTGGACCTGGGGAACTACGAGAGGTTCATGGACCTCCACCTCACCAGGGACCACAACATCACCACC
>CAVKKO010000173.1:0-4067 GCA_963656905.1 Bacteroidaceae bacterium
CGAGGACGCGGGCGGGGATGCATCCGAAGTAGTGGTCCTCCAGCTGCTGGTTCCTTGCCGAGTTGTGGCCCACCAGGGTCCTCTCGGCCATGATTATGTCGGGGCGCATGGCGTACAGCGACGCGTCCACGAGGAAGTACTCCTGCTCCCACCCGAGGTAGGAGTAGACGGGGTCCTCCTTGATCCCGAAGTACTTCAGGACCTCTGCGGCGGCCTTGGAGACGGCCGCCTCGGACTTGAGGAGAGGGGTCTTGAAGTCGAGGGCCTCTCCCGTATAGGATATGAATACTGTGGGGATGCACAGGGTGTCCCCCATGACGAACGCGGGCGAGGAGGGGTCCCAAGCGGTGTATCCCCTTGCCTCGAAGGTGTTCCTGAGCCCTCCGCTGGGGAAGGACGATGCATCGGGCTCCTGCTGGCAGAGGAGCTTCCCGGTGAAGGCCTCCAGGCTCTCCCCCTTTCCGTAGGGGTCGGCGAAGGAGTCGTGCTTCTCGGCGGTGCCGCCGGTGAGGGGCTGGAACCAGTGGGTGTAGTGGGTGGCGCCCATGTCCATCGCCCAGCGCTTCATGCCTGCGGCGACCTGCTCGGCGACATCCCTGTTGAGTGTGACTCCCTGCTCGATCGACTCGTAGACCTTCTGCCTGGTGTCGGAGGAGAGATACTTCCTCATGTTCTTCCTGTTGAACACGCAGCATCCGTAGTACTCGGAAGTGGCTTCCGCGGGGGGCACGGCCTTTATGGGCGGCCTTGCGAACGCCTCTTCGACAGCATCGAACCTAGTGTAGGACATGATTCCCCATTGTACAATTCTGACGTATAAATGTTTCGTCAGAAAATTGATGAAAACATCAGTAAACCCATCCAACATTAGACAAATATCTAATCAATATCCCTGAAAAACGTCGATAATGCGCGAATGTACAGGATTCTGCGATGAAAACGATGAAACGGCTAGGCTCACGCGACACGGCATGTCCGCCAGTCCTGATGCTTCCGGCCATGCGGAGCTCCATATACTACATTTAAAAGCTAAGAACGGCCATGGCGTGGACATAGGGATGAACCATGGCTTTCAAGCTGTTCAAGAGCGGAGACGACCTCTACGACGAGGGGAAAGAGCTCATCAAGAGAGGAGACTACTCCAAAGCCCGCGACTATCTGCAGAAATCCATCGCCAAAGACGGCGGGAAGGACGATTCCGCCGCCGTCAAGGTGGCGCTGATCGACCTGAGGGAGAGGCTGACCAACGTCGGCGCGTACAGGAACCTGCTGGACAAGCTCAACAGGCTGAACGAGACCGAGTTCGAGTTCGGGCTCCTGACGATCAACAGAGACGACCTGAAGGCGGAATGCGACCTGACCGCGAGGAAGATCGAGCTGCTCTCCGTCGGAGGCGACTCGGAAGCGCTCAAGAAGAAGAGCGCCGCCCTCCAGGAGCTGGCCCAGGAGTTCCAGGCCAAGATCGGGGAGAGGAACCTGATCGTGCTGGAGCTGTTCAAGAACGACACCTCCGTCACCGGGAACACGGAGTTCTACAACCTCATGGCCGTGTCCTACGAGACCCTGGCCGACTCTGCCGTATGGAACGACCCGTCCCAGGCCGCCGAGTACGAGCAGATCGCCATGGGCTACCGCCAGCAGAACGGCCAGAGCGGGGACTCCAACAAGGAGAAGATGGAGGCCTACTCCAGGACCTGCACCTGCTGGCTTTGCGGCAGGATCGCCACCGGGGAAGGGATACACTTCTACTCCGCCCCAGCCGACGTCTCGCCCGCCCTGGACAAGGACGACAAGCCCGCCGCCAGGTCGAAGCCCGGAGACTACGAGCACATCTACATCTGCCGCGCATGCTACTCCGCCGTTTCGAACCGTTCGGACGAGATATCGAAAGGTTATTATGAGCAGGCGATGGGAGAGATGCGCGCGATGGAGGCCAGGCTCCAAGCGGAGATCGCGGCCCTCCAGACTCAGATATCGTTCGCGAGGATGAACAGGTAACATGGACCAGATGGTAGAGCTGCGCTGCAAGTACTGCGGCGCACCGTTGGACAGGAAGGACATCGAGTCCGATTCGGCATATGTGACGTGCCCGTGCTGCGGCACAAGCCAGCAGCGCGTGGACGCCAAGGCCTACATGGACCAGATGATGTCCGAGATCAAATCGTGGATCGGCAAGGCCATACCCGGAGGGTTCTCTCTCAGCCAGACCGAGAACGTGGACCCCATCGCGAGGCACAACATCTACGTGAACAACGTCAAGCCCCTGCTGGACGTGGAGCTCAGGGAGTACAGGTTCGCGCTGAACTCCGTCATATCCTCGCCGCTGATCGTCCTCCCCTTCGCGAAAGGGGAGCCGGCCGCATCCAAGCACACCTCCTCCCAGGCGTTCGAGTTCAACGCCAAGCTGAAGAGCCTGGAGCCCCTGGCCGTGGACGGGGAGAACAAGACAGACGTCATGGACGGGGAGAACCTCTCCACCGCCTACGCCATGATCATAAGCAACTCCATGCTCCTGAAGGACACCACGCCGGGCAGGTTCGCCCTGATGTCCAAGAACTTCAAGGAGTCGGCGGACTGCGTCAGAAGATGCAAAGGGTACAGTCCGCTCGCGTCCCGCCTGGACGCGCTCTCCGAAGTGTGCGCCGCGTCGGACCTGGTCCTCAACGGCGACGCCCTCGGGTGCACCATGAAGGCCGAAAGGGCCGTGGGGATGCTGGAGACTGCCAAGAAGGAGGTCCTCGCCGACCCCAAGATGGCGGTGATGCTCAGAGCCGTGGACCTGGAGATCGCGCAGTGCAAGACCCTCAAGAACACTGTGGACCTTGTCAACAACGGCGCCACCAAGGACCCGCTCAAGATGCTGGAGCTCATAAACCAGCTGGGCAGCATCAAGTACCCCGACAACCCGGCCTGGAACAGGCTCCTGGACAAGAAAGAGAGGGAGTTCGAGCTGTTCAAGAACGTGGAGGACATCGTCAGCGCCCGCAACGGCGGAGCGCTCCCCATCTGCCCGGGATCCGGACAGGTGCTGTTCCCGTTCTGGGACGTGGACCTGAGGTACAGCTTCACCACAGGCTCGCTCTTCTCCAAGAAGGCCGTGGAAGTTCAGGAGGACCTGATGGTCCCCGCCACGTTCACGGTCTCGAAGAGAGCGCTTGACGACCCGCGCTACGGGCTGACGGACATATTCTCCAACGCGCCGGAGAGCACGATGATGTCCAGGTTCAAGGGGCAGGAGGACAGCATCAGCGGCGGAGCGGGCATCGGGAGGCTGGCGGACGCCGCCTCCATGAACTCCCCCGGGTCGAGGGAGATAGTCATACCCCTCAGCACCAAGACTGAGGCCGCCAGGCTGGTCGAGTGCTACCTCGCGCAGTGCGCGAAAACTCATTCTAAGCTCAAACTGAGCAGCCCGACGGTGAAGAGGCTTATCTACGTGCCCTGCGACAAGGGCGTGAACGGGATCGCCCTTCCCAAGGAGTTCTCCAGGCTCGTCCCGGGGATCATGTCCGACACGGACCTCTCGGCTGTTCTGAAGATATAAGAGGGATGGAAATGGAAAACGGATCTAACGGATTGAAACCGAGGACCTGGAGCGCGATCTCCCTGGGAGCGCTGCTCATAGCCATTGCGCTGGGCCTCATCATCTACTGGTACACCGGAGACGCCCTTGGCACTATCGGGGCCATCCTCCTGGTCTTCGGAGTGTACGTGGCTGCGACCAGCTTCGCAAGGAGCGGCGGCGAGGACAACTTCGGGCCCTCGTCCGCGGATGCCGCACTGGCGGCGGGAGCGGTCGTTGCCGGGGTCGGAGCCGCATGCTTCGTGTACAGTGCGACCGGCGAGGTGCTGATCACCGTCGCGGTCATCATCATAGTGCTGGCAGTGGTCGGCATAATAATGGCTGTCAAGAACAGGGATGCGTGATTCGAATGGGAATGGAAAACACTGTCAAAGAGAAGATGAAGAGCGACATGTCCCTCACCGAGAGGATCGCGCTCTACATCCCCATGTACAGGGGATACAGGGAGAAGAACCTCCGCAGGGAGGAGGACAGGGCCGTCAGG
>CAVKKO010000174.1:0-4038 GCA_963656905.1 Bacteroidaceae bacterium
TCCGTCGATTAGCGCTTTCATGGTAACGGCGTGTCATGAGCGAAGCCCATTATATTGGCTATGTCTGGCAGAGTATCGTGGAAAGCAACGGTTAAATCATAAAACAAATTTGCTTTATCGTGCATGTCCACATAACTTATGCAGGTAAGGATCCAGAGCCAGCGATCAACACTGTCAATGCCATCGGTGGCATAGATCGTGTCTGTATACTGTATAGCGTAACCGAGGACAAGCAGTACAAGAAGACCGCCGAAGCAATCCGTGAGAAATTGGAAGGCAGTGGTCGCGAGTGCGAAATGAGGGGAATCGAGTCATTCAATTTCCTGAACATCGTCGATACGATCTACAACACCTATGAAGAGTGCATCGAAAAATATGACGATGTGAGGTTTTCCGTGAACATCACGAACGGTACCAACCTGATGTCTGCGGCAGCCTGCACCACCGCGTTCTTCACCGGTGCCGATGTGTATTACATGATGCAACGTATGCATCCGGGACAGAGTTTGGAGAATTCGCTCGTCCGCATAGATTCTCCCAAGATTCCTGACGTGAAGCGTCTGAAGAGCACGTCATTGGATATACTGAGGCATATCGCGGAAGAGCAGGATAGCGGCCGCGAGGTCACGAATTCCAGCATCGCTGTGCATTTCGAAATGAAGCCTCAGGCTACGATGTATCATGTCAGGAGGCTCGAGGAGGCGGGTCTGATCGAGACCGAGAACGGTATCACCAACAGAGGTACGGTCGACAGGCGCAGGAAATTGTTGAGGATCAAACGTGAGGGCAGATTCGTTCTGAGGTGGGTTTGAATATCTCCTCAAGGAGGTTCGGGTCTATCGGATTGCATTTGACCCGATCATCAGGATACGGGACATCCTTCATTTCGCACCCATCAATCTTGGAGACTATGTCTTTCATTTTAGCATCTTTTGTATAGATTAGCTTGAGAATGAGGCATCTGGATATATCAAAGGCGACAGAAATGCAAGCAGGATTGAATTCGCCATCAGGATCCTGATGGACCAGGATGCAACGTTGTTTGTACAAGTATCTAACAATACCATAGAGATTGTTCGCTGTGTGTTTTTTTGTAGCCGGACCATTACGAACCATCTTTGAGACACATTCTTTGATTTTCATCGATACCCCGCGCGTATTCTTAGTTTTGTTCTTCTGATCCGGGAAGTATTGCGCAAAGAGCTCCCATATTTGAGAGAGAATCATCAGCGAGGTGTCCGAGTTAGGGGCATTATAAGCCATTCTATACAGATCGAGGAGTTTCCTGGCGACTTGATCCTTCTCTCCCGGATTTTCTTCAGAGAACCATCTACGATAGAACAGATAGAATTCTTGGAAAGCAGAACGATCATTCTCGTCGAGGGAAAAGATGGGAAGTCCATGTGGAGGATTCTTCCAAAGAGCGGTATTGGTGTCGAGTTTGTACAGATCATTCAGGCCAATGCCACCGCGGGTGTGGATGGAGAGGCCAAATCCTGCACGATTGAGTTTGAACAATCTGATGGCATCGAGAAGACACAACTGGTCTTTTTCCCAGCAGTTATCGGAATCGGAGAAGAAGCAGGCGAATCTTTCCGGTTCTGCCTTGTATTGGTATTGCGCACCGTCCCAATATTGTTCCGTCTGCAGGTATCTCGTCCGAGCGGACGAATACGGAGGAAACAGGTGCTGGATGAGATCATAGAGAGTATTCACCGTCGTCGATTCCTTGTTTATTTCTTTGGCTGTTCCGTCTGGATAGCATTCCGCCTTGCAGACGTATGGCAGCTTCCGGCTTTCGATGGGATAAGGGTCATTGGCGGAGATCCGTGCGAATATGAAAGGGTCCAGTTTCAGACCGTCGAGAGAATTGTCGATGCCATTGCACAGGATGATGACTGCCGGAATCATTATACTGGCATCGGATTGGATCTATAGGTACGCTCGTAAATCGATTAAAATTAAAATTTTATTATAAAAGAATTTTACTTTATAATTATCCGACTCATACACAATCATGGACTCAATCAGAGAATCCGCAGGAAGTTTCAAGTCAGCGAACATCCACATCTACGGAAGATGCAACTACCGGTGCGACCACTGTTTCGACAGGTGTTTGACGCACCATTACCTCAAGCCCGAAGATTGGGCAGAGGTCTTGGTTTTCCTCAAGGATTACGGGGTCGAAAAGATCAATCTGGCCGGTGGCGAGCCGACGATGTATCCCTTCCTGGATCAGATGTGCTATCTGGTCAAGGGCATGGGATTCAAACTGTCCATCGTGAGCAACGGTTCCATGTTCACCGAGGAATGGTTTTCCAAGATGGAGGGCGTGGTCGATTGGATTGGTCTCTCCATCGATTCCCCTGACGAGGAGGACGAGATCCTCATCGGCAGAGGATGCTACGGGAAGAACCACCTCGACAACATCGTGAAGGTCTCCGAGATGGCCCAGCGCCACGGAATCAGAGTGAAGCTCAACATCACTGTGGTCAGAAGGAGCTGGATGAAGGATTTCAAGGCCTTTATCGAGAAGGTGAACCCTGACAGGATCAAGTGCTTCAGGGCCCTGACTTTGAAGGGTGCCAACGACGACCGTCCGGACACATGGTCGATCACCGATGAGGAATTCGCCGACTTCGAGAGAAGGCACGAGGACATAGAGAACATAGTGTTCGAGGACAACGACGACATGGTGGCCTCGTACATCATGTTCGATCCCCTTGGGAGGTGGATGGTCGATAGTGGCTACGAGAAGAGACTCATCGATTTCGAAGTCGTCAGGCGGGAGGGCTTCGACAGAGAGGTAGACATCAAGCGGTACTACGGACGCAACGCGGTCTACGACTGGTGAAGCGGATGAGATACATGCCCAGATCAACAGGGGTTCGCGAACCGGAGGTCGGAGACATCTGCAGGTTCGAATTGAACGAGGGGGGCGAGATGACGGCATTCATTGGAGTCGTCGTCGGTGTCGACCCATCCTCCGTGAAGGTCAGGAGATGCTACAAAGAGGACCAGGGGAACGGCAGGTATCAGATGAGAGACGTCGGGACGACAGGGCTGGAATACGCCATGTTCATCGACGACAAGGACATGATATTGGAAAAGAGAACGGCGGGAAGGCGCTACGGATGCCTTTCCAAGAGGGACATGAGGAACATAAGGAAGTGAGTCGATGGGTGAAGGAGAACGGAAGTACACGAGAATCGGGCTCTTCGGCATATCCCGGAGTGGCAAGAACTACACGATAGACGATTTCATCAAATTGGCGAAGGAGAACGGACGCGAATTCGTCCATCTGTCGCCCATGGACATGATCCGTGAGAGACTCGACGGAAGGAGGCTCCGCGACATGTCGGATGCGGAGAAGAAGGCTCTTGTCAAGCAGGTCAGGGACGAGATCGACGAGGTGGCAGCGAGCCATGATCTGATCGTAGACGAGCATTACTGCTACCCTGAGAGCTTCGGAGGTGTGAGGCCTGAGAACGGTTACTTCGATGAGAAGATCCCGCATGATATGCTTCATCGTGAGGATCTCAAGGTCGACTACGAGGTGGTGTTCCCACGGTTCGAGTATATGAAGTACGACTTGTTGGCTGCGATCAATATCGACCCCGAAGTAATCGTGGACAGGTGCAGGACCTCGGAGGGAGCGAAGAACAACAAGTTCATCACGGTCGACGATGCTAATGAATGGCAGAAAGCCGAGTTGGAGGGCATAGCGGAGGAAAGCCACAAGCACGTCTATGTGATCACCGATCCGAAGAGGACGGGGCAACAGTTGTACGACGCATTGGTCGCAAAGGAGGTGAGCGACCCGTGATGAACACCGTCCGATGTGACCGATCGGGCTCGATGTTCAGTACACAACCTCTGTGCGGAAACATGACCTCTTGTGTGTTCTGATCACGCGTTGTTCATGTTTTTTGAGTAAATACGTACGAACGGAAGCTTAGCACACCCCATGGACCACTGACTGATTAAATACGGGTCAGCAGATATCCAGCGGATAATATGAACGATGGCCCGCTGACG
>CAVKKO010000175.1:0-4024 GCA_963656905.1 Bacteroidaceae bacterium
AGGTGCCACACGCCCATCGAGTACCTGCAGGTCCCCCAGTGGTTCCTGAAGACCACCGATTTCAAGGACATCATACTCAAGAGGGCCTCGGAGATCAACTGGTTCCCCGAGTTCATGAAGATCAGGCTCGAGGACTGGACCAACTCCCTGGAGTGGGACTGGGTCCTGAGCAGGCAGAGGATATTCGCCACGCCCATCCCCATCTGGGAGTGCGCCAAGTGCGGGCATGCGGTCTGCGCCACCAAGGAGCAGTGCTATGTGGACCCCACCCTTGACGCACCGCCCGTGGAGAAGTGCCCGGAGTGCGGCGGAGAGCTCGTTGGATGCACCGATGTCTTCGACACATGGATGGACTCCTCCGGGTCCTCGCTGTACAACACCTTCTGGGGAAGGGACGAGGAGCTCCACAAGAAGCTGTGGCCCATGTCCCTCAGGCCCCAGTCGCACGACATCATCAGGACCTGGGCGTTCTACTCCATCCTGAGGGCCCAGCAGATAGAGGACTCGATCCCCTGGGAGAACATCATGATCCACGGGTTCATCATGGCTCCCGACGGGACCCCCATGCACTCGTCCATCGGGAACGTCATCAACCCGATCCCGATCCTGGAGAACTACGGCGCGGATGCCCTGAGGTATTACGCGGCGACATGCTCTCTCGGTATCGACCATGCCTTCAGGGAGAAGGACGTCATCCGCGGAAGGAAGCTGTGCAACAAGGTGTTCAATATCGGCCAGTTCGTCGGAAGGTTCTTCGAGGGCGTTCCGAAGGAGATGCCCGAGCTGAGGGTCGCCGACAGGTGGATCCTGTCCAAGTACTCTGCGACCGTCTCGGACGTCACCGAGTGCTTCGAGTCCTACCAGTTCGACAAGGCCATGAAAGAGGTCGAGGCCTTCATATGGCACGAGCTCGCCGACAACTACATCGAGATGGTCAAGGGCAGGAGCGACGACGCCGTTAAATGGACGCTGTACAACGTCCTGCTCGGAAGCCTGAAGATGCTGGCGCCCTTCATGCCCCACGTCACAGAGGAGGTCTACCAGGAGAGGTTCAGAGCGACCGAAGGATGCAGGAGCATCCACCTGACCGCCTGGCCGGAGCCCGTCCTGAGGGACGAGCCCGCCGAGAAGGCGGGAGAGCTGCTCGCAGACGTTCTCGCAGCCGTCCGTTCCTGGAAGTCCGAGAAGAAGATCGCCCTGAACGCGGAGCTTGGCATGATCGAGCTCGTCGGCGCGGATGCCGAGATCCTGGCGTCCACCGTGGATGACATCAAGGAGACCACCAAGGCCAAGGACGTCAAGGTCGCTCCCGAGGCGAAGCTGACCGAGGAGGTCGTCGGAGTCAAGCCCGTTCATGCGAAGCTCGGACCCGCCTTCAAGGCGCAGGCCAAGGCCATCGTGTCCGCCGTCGCGGCCATGTCCCCTGCGGACGCCGCAGCCGCCCTGGCCGGAGGATCCATCTCCCTGGACATCGACGGGGAGAAGGTCGAGGTATCTGCCGAGTTCTTCGAGCTGGACAAGCGCCTCATGCTCGACGGGAAGGCCGTCGAGACCATCCAGGTCGGCAACGTCCTGGTGCTCGTCGAGCAGTGAACGAACCGCCGGGCAGGCGCATGCCTGCTCGGCACACCCTTTTCAATACCGCTTCGGGGAATCCCGCGGCGTATATCGGGAGCTTCTCGCCCTGCCCCGTGCTCGGATCCTGTGTGAACTCCACCGCTTTCGTTATCAGCCCCTCGTCAAGCAGGGTCGCGGCGGATTTCCTGCGGGTGTTGTTGTGGGACCTGATAACCATGCCCACCACATCCTTCCCGGAGCGGACCACGAAGTCCGCCTCCTTCCGGCCGCTGCAGTAGTAATGGGCGGCGTATCCTCCGGATCTCAGGGATCCCGCGACGCAGTTCTCCACCACGGCGCAGGGGCAGCTGTCGTAGTGGCCGTTCATCATGGCGTCGCACACCCATCCGTCCAGCATGCTGGCCAGCGCTCCCGGGTCGATGTACAGCTTGTAATAGGCCGGCCCGGGCTCGGAGATGTCCTCGAAGGGAAGCTCGACCCTGTCGCACATCGTGACGATCCCGGAGTCTATCAGCCATTCCACGCTGCTGTAGCACTGCCTGCTGCCGGCGGACCGGCGGACCCCCACCTTGGAGTAGGTGAACCTCCCGTTCACGGCCAGCTGGTCCGGCAGGGACCTGACGCATTGGGCGACGATGTCATGCATCTTCCTGACGAAGACGAACGCGTCCTGCATCTGCTCGCTCAGGATGGACCTGGACACATCCAAGGTGTCGGAGATCCTCCTGGTGGCCGCCATGGTGGCGACGGCCGCCGGCATCCCTCCGGTCACCATGTACCTGCGGAACATGATGTTCATGGCCTCGTCTTCCTCCAGGCATATCTCTCCGCCCTCGATGATGCGCTCTTCAAGGGATTCGGTGTACCCTTCTCCGATGCTCATGGCATGCAGGAACTCGGTGAAGTCGAACGGCCTGATCTCTATGCGGTGCTCCCAGCACCGGGGCTGCTGCATGAAGCCCGATGTCCCCGACGAGACGCATGACATCACCACCACTATGTCCAAGCACTCCCTGTCGTTCAAGCCCTCGAGGTGCCACGCGGCCTCATGGCAGTACTCTATCTCGTCCAGGAGGAGGAGCGTGTCGCCGGGCACTACCGTGTCCTCTCCGAAGACGGAGTCCAGCTTCTTGGCCAGGTCCTCGGTGCTGGAGCATTTGGCGATGATGCCTCTCAGCCACATGCACTCTTTCATGTCGATCTCTATGAAGCTGCCGTAGATGCGGCCGACTTCCCTCACAAGCGTGGTCTTTCCCACGCATTTGGGACCGGTGACCACAGCGATCCTCCTAGACTTCGACATGGACCAGTCAAGGAGACATTGGATACACTTTCTCCTGAACATATAAGCTGCTTGGTATTAAGAAGATATAATCAATAGGTGAGTGGATTGAACGTGTTGTAAGAAGGCAGGACCTGATACCGTATATCAGGTGCGGAGAAGGGCGGGAAGGTTATGAGAACATGCCGGACCGCCTGGACGGCAATCCGGCTTTGAGGTTTTTATCAGTTCTTCGCTGCGACGGCGGCGTCGACGTAGCCCTTCCAGGCCTGCTCGAGGTCCGCGCGCTGCATGGTGTCCAGGATGTACTGGGCGAACTCGTCTCCGGTGGCTCCGGTGCTCCTTCCGGTCATGACGAGCTTCTTCTCGAACTGGGTGCAGATGTCGAGGGCCATCTCGAGCTTCCTGCCTTTCTCGGTCTCGCCGATGTGGTTCATCATCAGGGCGACGGCCTTGATCATGCTGCAGGGGTCGGCGTACTGGGCGCGTCCCTCGGTGACCATCCTGGGGGCGGACCCGTGGATGGCCTCGAACATGGCGTACCTCTTCCCGATGTTGGCGGAACCGGCGGTGCCGACTCCTCCCTGGATCTGGGCGGCCTCGTCGGTTATGATGTCGCCGTACAGGTTGGGCAGGACGAAGACCTTGAAGTCGCTCCTCCTGGCGGGGTCGATGAGCTTGGCGGTGGTGATGTCGATGAACCACACGTCGTGCTTGACTTCGGGGTAGTCCTTGGCGATCTTGTCGGCAAGGTCCACGAACAGCCCGTCGGTGGTCTTGATGATGTTGGCCTTGACGATGATGGACACGTAGTTCTTGCCGGTCTTCTTGGCGTGCTCGAAACCGGCGCGGATGATCCTCTCGGTCCCCTGGACGGTCGCGACGCAGAAGTCCATGGCCAGGTCGTCGGAGACGAAGAACCCGTCGGACCCGAGGGCGTAGGACCCCTCGGTGTTCTCCCTGTAGAAGGTCCAGTCGATGCCGAGCTCGGGGACGGACACGGGCCTGACGTTGGCGAACAGGTCCAGCTCCTTCCTCATGGCGACGTTGGCGCTCTCGATGTTGGGCCAGGGGTCTCCCTTGGCGGGCGTGGTGGTGGGCCCTTTGAGGATGACGTGGCATTTCTTCAGCTCTGCAAGGGTGTCGTCGGGGATGGCCTTCATG
>CAVKKO010000176.1:0-3978 GCA_963656905.1 Bacteroidaceae bacterium
CAAAGGGCCAATATGCATTATCCTGGTAGAATCTGGATCCGATGTCCACAAGAGCGAATGCAATGACTATACATTCATCATCAGAAGATGGCTTGATGTCGAGTATTTCGGAGATGTGTTCACGCACGTAATTCAATGAAGTGGGCTCCAGATCAACTTCAGAAAGGAAGGAAATGCCTCTGGCCTTCTCTCTGATTTCCGCCGCAATTCTCGCGATATACTCGTCCATGTCAAGACTCCATCAGTGCCTTTATTTCGCTGAGCAATTTCTCAGCCAGCCCTCTTTTCAAATGTTCGTGAAGCGCCTGATTATAGTACGACTTGAGGCAATGATAACAACTATCCATCCCCTCGTCTCCGCCGCAACCGCATCCTGAGACTACGGCCAAGGCCCTATTGATGAGTGAAGGAAGCATCATTTCATTGATCGCCTTCACATATCCTGAACCACCAGGCGTATTGTCGAACAATATGAAATCCACAGTGTTGTTCCCGAACGATCTCACACAGCCGGAGATCTCGTTCCGCTCTACTTGGATTTCTAGACACAGCGCCTCTATCAATGCATATAGTGTTGATATCGCAGCATCCAAATCCATGATCGGATAATCGAAATGAATTATTGCCGCATCAGTCCTGAATGTGTGGCCCAACTTCATCGGATCCATAAGGCCCCTGCAAACCGAATCGAATGCGGTATTGTGCTCCTTAGGTCTAGAACCCGTACACCCGAATCCACAGGACCGACATATATAGTAAAGATCGTTGGTCTCCACAACAAGCTCGTCATCAACGTTGATACACAAGTCTCCTTCCAGAGCCCCTATCTTGAATGTGGTCTTGTTCGGCTTCGAGCCACCTTTGTAATAGACCTTCGTTCCACGCGACCTGCGAGGCTTGTTGATTGTTGCCGGCTCCAGTTTATTGTAAATAAAACCAAACTCTGGAACCGTTAAATTTTGACTGAGCTTAAATTTGATATGACAATCCTGACACTCACATTCCTTAGAATCTTCAGACGGCTTTGCTATCCTGTATAAAAATGCCGTTTTACAACTCGGACAGGTGCCCGCTTTGTAAAGGGCCCGCTCCCTTCCACGTATTAACCTGAGATGTGTACTTGTTATTAATTTACTATTGGCCACAATCTGACATCCGGGAGCGTATTCCGAAATAGCGAGAGATAAATCGCGCTGCAGATCGAAGTCCCCTCCGCCATATCCATAGAAGGATGCGGGCTGAAGGGACACGGTGTCTATGGGAAATCCGTATCTCGGAATAATATTGCCTTTCGAGAGACCGGAAAGAACGTCTGTCGCCTCCATATTGGCTATTGTTTTTTTGTATTTGTCTGCGGTATTGTATTCACCCATATCCGCAAACTCTTTCATCCGATTATTTAGATCCTCAATGGTTTTCTCATACTCGTCTACATATGCAGTGAGTCTCCCCTTGCAACCGATGAGGGCTTCGACCCACCCCCGCTTGTTCAAATCTATCACCACGCCATCCGCGCCATAATCTCTCAGATCCATGGGAACAATTTCATTCAGGAATCTATCCAGTTTCCCATCGCCCGATGCCAGATAATTTTTGAATTCCTCCAAGTAGATATTTTCAGCCATTTTGTGGAATTTACCCGGAGATTCGCGACAAGCCTTCCAATAGAATCCGATAGCAGACGCGAAGATGTGCCTGATAACGATCTTAGGATTGGATGCATTGATCCTAGGTGTCTCTATCTCTCCGACTATCATATCCTGCGGAGCGCCGAAGTAATGATGATCATGCGAATTGTTCTTACAAAAAGTCAGGATGAAAGCAGAGGAACTCTTGCTCCTTCCAGCACGACCTGCGCGTTGAGCATAATTCGAGGGAGAAGGGGGCACATTTCTCAGAAATACATAGGACAATGACCCGATGTCGATCCCCATTTCGAATGTTGTAGAACAGCTCAGAACGTTTGCTTTCTGCTCTTTAAATGCCTTCTGATATTTGCTGAGCAATTTTCTATCGAGCTGGGCTGTATGTTCGTGAACTTCCATCCATTCTAGTGGCATGCTGCGGTACAGTGTAGCATAGTGATCATTAGAAATCCAGACCGGAGACTCGATTTTTATCAAACTCTCAGTACAGCAATTGGGGCATATTCCCCTCACTGCGTGAGGATAATGTTTCTTACAAGTCGTACACTCAAATATCCCGTTACATGAGCGCACTTTCAATTCCGACAACGCGACTGAATATCCATTCCCTTTCTTTTTGAAACACTTCTCTCTGAAGAATGCACCGACCGTCGAATCACGAATTTCATCGTCTTCTCCGATGACTGCCTGAATGTAATTCTTCACCCTCTTGGTCAGAAATACAGAAGAATTCTGTCCCGCTTGGGCCTCCTTCGTTATTATCCCATTATTGTGAATAAACGTATGATTCTTATCGGATACTGTGATTTTATGATCAATTGCTCCCTTTTCACGGACTAATTTGAGCAAGGTATTCAAAAAAGCATCGGACTCTTCAGATGATAATCCAGACACCCCATTCTTGAATTCGAATTCGAATGAGAACAGCCCCATATATTCAAGCGACTTATTGCTGTTCGAACCTGCAATCTCTTTAATCAGAGCCGTGTTTGAAATCTTGTTCCTGTCATCCTCATCTACTTCGAGATTGGCTGTCAGATCTTCGATGCTTTTTTCGAAACACTGCCTGAAAGTCTCGAACCTCTCCCCCTTGTCGAAAGATGCCTGATCATTTTCGACAAGACTCACCATAATTCTGTGCATCAGGAGATTCTCGTAGGTGTCCTCCAAATTGACTGCTGCATAAGAGGCTGATTTGCGACTGTCAGAGAATAATAAAAACTGCTTGACAGGCACCGGACCTTCCGAGTCTCCTTCGAAACTTGACGGTTCGGGCATCTCGTTATACAAAGCAGTCGATATGACCGCGGAGGCCGCCTCGCTACCTAGATAGAAGTCCCTGACGATTCCGAACTTATTGTTCATTTGGCCGCATCTGGGACACTTGCACAGCTTTTCTTTATCCGACGGCTTGACCGTCCTCAACAGGTTCTCGTATTTCTTCCCACATTCGCAAAGTGCTTCGCTCCCATAGCTCCAAAGAGATCTACACTTGGAGCAGAGTTTGAAATAATCCTGCTGTGCCTCAGGATCGAAGTCATCCTCATTGCATAAAAGGAACAGTTCCTTGTTCCCTCCAGTACCTTCTTCGTCGTACACTGATGAACTGTAGAGGTTCAAAAGACGGTTCTCTTTCACAATTCCAGGAATATAGATGGCGTTGCAATTGTAGCATGTTGACAAAACGAATGATGCGACATCTTCGTTCAATATGTCATCGTAATACTTGTCGGATTGAGTGAAACAAATGCGATTCGACGGTCTCAGTGTCTGATAGACCCCGTCGAGAGATCTGATGAACGTATGATACCGGACATCCATCATCTTGTTCTTAGAGTGATCCCGTATAACAGAACAAGCACCTAGCATCACGAGCAGATCCTCAAGCTTTATTCCGGTGATGTCGCTAATTTCACCAGGTGAAAATACAGAACCCTTGTTCGTTTCAAAAACACTCAAAATATCCCAATACTTGCGATCAAGTCCTACTTTCTCACAAGCATCCTCAGCAATAGGGATTTCGTCCTCGTAATTCGCGAGCACAGTTTGATAGAACTCGATAGGAACGTCTGTGGTCTCGCCTGGCGGTTGCAATTCGTCGATTACGGCACGAATCACGTCGTCCTCTGCAAAATCTGAACTGGTCAATTCAGACGCAAACTTCGCCACGTCCTTGTTGGCGTCTGGACCAGAACCAAGTGTAGCGCTGGTCAGGATGAATCTGATGCTGCTCGAACCGATCGTGGTTAGAACACGCTTAAGAAGCATAGATACCTCAGAACCTTTAGCGCCCCCATAGGTATGGACTTCATCCAAAATGATGTATTTCCAC
>CAVKKO010000177.1:0-3978 GCA_963656905.1 Bacteroidaceae bacterium
TGTCCTCGATCCTGTCGTAGAGGTCTATGCTCATCAGGACTCTGGAGACCTTGCCATCCTTGGTGATGAAGACGGGTTGGTCTTCGGAGAGCTCGAAGATCCTTTCGATGTCCTTTGGGTCGTCCATCGGAGTCGTGATATCCGCGGGATGTTCGGACATCGCTCGGTCTCGTCGAACTCCATTTCGCAGATTTCGCTCATGTCCGTTATTGTGACAGTGATGGTCATAATGGAAGGAATGCGATGCAGGTATTTGATAGCTTTTATGCCGTCGGTATGCCAAAACTGTGCATCAGGTGGGCGAGAAGCAGATGGGGTTTCTCTGCTACTTGTGGTCTATATGGACAGAAAAAGGGCAATAATGACCACAAATGTGGATACAGGGAAATTGGGAGTGGGGTTTATCGCCTGTATATAAGACCTAAGCTGGAACGGAGACATCCAGATACTCAGAGTATCCGTTTTTAGGGGACATGATTTGATGAACTAATACTGCCCGTATACCGTTATATACGGATTGTAGGTTCGCCTAATTGGATGATTCATCCAACTGATTACGATGGATAAGAAGATACTCGCAATCGCAGCAGTGGCCATCATCATCGTGGCCGCTTGTGTAGTGGTTGTTGCCACCGGAGGCAACAGCAAAGATGACGAAGAGCAGGTGAAGATCACCGACAGGCTCCTGGTCTACGGGAATGCTAACAGCGACGATTACCTCGATGAGAGAGACGTCACCTTCCTCGAGGAACTCGTCAAGGACCCGTCGAAATGGGACAAGACCAAGAACCCCTATGCCGACACCGACAACGACGGAAAGATCACTCAGAACGACGTCGATGTGCTCAAGAAGTTCCTGAACAAGGAGAAGAGCACCATGTACTACACCAACGTGTGGGGCGGTGTTTCGTCCGTCCACTACCCTGTCACCGGGAAGCTGGGCACCATGTACTGGGAGCAGGCGAGCATGACCGTCGTTCTCGGAGTCTGGGAGAGGGTCGCCGCATGCGGATCCGGTTCTCTGACCGAGAACACGAACCCCGGATGGGACAAGCTCTACAGCTACGGGAAGGGATACAACGCCGACGTGGAGGTCATGATGGCCAGCCACGAGAAGGCCGGCGTCGATGCTATCATCGCATACACTCAGTCCGACGGTACCGCTAAGGACCTCATCGCCGCTGTCGAGAAGGCCAAGCTGGACATGGATGTCATCGCCGTACCTACTCAGGTGGGCCAGGTTGAGGCCATTCTGACTCTCGGTGTCCTCATCGGAGCGGAGGATCGCGCACAGGAGTACGCGGGATACTGCGACCAGGCGATGGACTATGTCAACGAGACCCTCAAGGACGTGAAGGACAAGCCCACGGTCATGCTGTGCATGGTCAAGAACTCCGCCAACACCGGCGATATCCTCGTCCTCGGACCCGCATCGAAGAGCACGCCGAACGGACTGTACACCTACATGTCCCAGGCCCCGGTGGACCTCATCATCCCCCAGAACTACTCCGACTTCTACACCAGCGTCACGGCCGAGTGGATCTCCCAGCAGAACCCCGACTACATCATCGTGCTCGGACCCGGTGTGGCCAACACCAGTTCGATGACCAACGATCAGCTGCAGGCCGCCTGGGAGGACAGGTGCAAGGAGCTGTTCGGAGCCACGGATGCCTACAACAACGGGCACATCATCGGACTTGCGAACGGTGTTATGAACTCCGCGGAAGGCGGATTCGCGTATCCCGCGCTGCTCTCCCACATCTTCCCTCAGATCGACAAGGAGAAGGCCCAGGAGTTCCTGAACATCTGGGAGAACGAGAAGTTCATCTACTACAAGCTCTCGGACATGCCCAACTACACGATCCGCGACATCAACTCGAAGGCTTGAAAACCCAGGGGGCCAAGGCCCCCGCCTTTTGAGTGATAAGATGGACGGATACAGAAACGACCCGATGGTCGGCACCGCCGTCAGGGGGTCTCTCGACGCGTGGCACGCTACCGCCGAGGACGCCTTTGACGAGGAGGTCGAAGATTACGGGCGCTACGTGTGGAGGAAATGGGTATTCATCATCCTCTGCATCGTGGTGGCCTTCGTGGTGGGCGGATTCTCGCTGACCGTCGGACCCTACAACATAGGTTTCCTGCAATCGTATCAGATCGTATGGGATCACATCACGGGCAACATCTCCGATGTGACGCTCGATTTCGTCATCATGGATTACAGGATGCCGAGGATCCTAGTCGGATTGATCGCCGGCGCAGGCCTGGCGGTCGGAGGAGCGGTCATGCAGAGCGCCCTCAGGAATCCGTTGGCGGATTCCTATACGACCGGTGTGTCCTCCGGAGCGGGATTCGGTGCGGCGTTGGCCATCGTGGTCGGCACCACCATCTCCGTCGGAGAGTACGCCATAGTGGCCAACGCGTTCGTGTTCTCGATGGTGCCGACACTGGTCATCATCGCGGTGTCCAGGATGAGGTCCGCTTCGCAGACCACGATGATCATGGCGGGAATCGCCATAATGTACATCTTCAATGCCATGACCACGGTCATCAAGCTCTGGGCGGATCCAGAGGATCTGTCCGCTTTGTACCGTTGGCAGGTGGGTACTCTGGCTTCCACGAGCTGGGAGCAGATTCCGCTGATGTTTGGGGTCGTCCTCATCGGATGCATAGCCCTGCAACTGACGTCGAGGGAGTTGAACGCCCTCTCCACAGGGGACGAGAGCGCGAAGGCGCTGGGCGTGGATGCGGACAAACTCCGTATCCTGTGCCTGGTGATCGTCGCCATCATGACCGCATCGATCGTGAGTTTCACCGGATTGATCGGATTCGTGGGTCTAGTCGCCCCACACATGGTCAGGCTGGTCATCGGGCCCAACAACCGCTATCTGATTCCGGCATCGGCCATATTCGGGGCTGCATTGCTTACTGTCGCCGATCTCGTCGGAAGGACGATACTGTCCCCGACCGTTCTGCAGGTCGGAGTCATCACCGCGTTCCTCGGCGGTCCGCTGTTCCTGTGGCTGATCATCCGCAGGAAAGGGGAGGCATTGGAGTGATAACATGGAACTGAAGGTCGATCATGTGGACTTCGGGTACGGCGGGGATTCCCTGACCATACGCGATATAACCTTCACCCTGGACAAGCCCGGTTTGACTTGTATAATCGGGCCCAACGGGGTGGGGAAGTCGACGCTCATCCGTTGCATGAACAAGCTCCTGAAGCCCGTTTCCGGCACGGTCACCATAGACGGCAGGGACGTTCAGACGATGTCTTTGAAGGAGCTATCGGAAGTCATCGGCTACGTGCCTGCGATGTCCGGGAATTGCTTCTCCATGCCTGTCGTCGAGGACATCATGATGGGATGCAGGCAGAGGAGCAGATGGAGGACTGATAAAGAGGACCTCAAGGATGCATACAGGATGATGAGACTCCTCGATTTGGAGGAGCTGTCCATGCGCGGGAGCAACGAGCTTTCTGCGGGACAGCGTCAGCGCGTGTCCCTCGCCAGAGGGATCGTCTCCAATCCGAAGATCCTGATTCTCGATGAGCCCACATCCAATCTGGATGTCCAGCAGCAGGTCTATGTCACCGAGCTCCTCCGCGCTCTCGCCATGGATATGGGAATGATCGTGGTGATGATCAGTCACGATCTCAACATATCGGCGAAGTACGCCGACAGCGTGATCGTGATGTCCAAACCCGGCGTGATCTACAAGATCGGCACGCCGGAGGAAGTCATTACAAGGGAGACGATTCGCAACGTCTACGGGGTCGATTGTAACATCATCGACGACAACGGACGTCCGCACGTCGTCCTCGGATTCACGATTCCCAAGGCGGAGTCGGCATAAACAGGTGGCCGGGAGAACCGGTCGCCTTTCATCTTTCTTCAGAACGGAATGGAATGCAGAGTCGTCGATAGCTGACGCTGACAGGAGAATAGTGAAGGAGTGGTAGCCTCGCCCAGATTCGAA
>CAVKKO010000178.1:0-3953 GCA_963656905.1 Bacteroidaceae bacterium
ACGAAGGGACTTATAGTAAGAGGCGCAAACTCATTCCATGGAATCGAACGACAAGATATCCAAGGAGCCGGACCACGGTCATGCATCAGAGCGGGGGACTCCCGTCATCGGCAGTCACAGAACAGACATCGATGGCAAGCGCATCGAAGCCCGCGAAGGCCCCGGCAATCCTGAATGGGACCGCCTCTTGGCAGTAGACAAGGAATTATCAACGTGGGAGGAGATGTCCGAAGAGATGAAGCAGGTGAGCCTCGGAGGTGTGACATTCGCCAGGATGCGCGAGAACGACGCATATTACGTCGACAAGAGCCTCCTGATAAAGGACATCCTCGGATCGGACCCCGCAGGAGTGTACCTGTTCACCCGTCCCCGCAGATTCGGGAAGACCACCAACCTGTCCATGCTAGATGCCTTCTTCAACGAGAAGTACAAAGGGAATGCCTGGTTCGACGGGCTGGAGATCTCCGACTATCCGGAGTACGAGAGGTACAAGAACGCGTTCCCTGTGATCCATCTGGACATGAGGGCCTCGAAGAGCGACACATACGAGGGGTTCCTCGAAGGAATGAACTCCACGGTAGCAGCCGCGTTCGAACCGCATCTGTACCTCCTCGAATGGGAAGGGCTCCGGAAGCCCGTCCGCAACCTGTTCTCCATGCTGGACGACCGCGATGTGCCCGAAGCAAGACTCATAGAATCCATCCTTCTATTGTCTGGAGCCTTGAAGAAGCACAGCGGCAAGAACGTGGTGATCCTCATCGACGAGTACGATTCCGCTCTTGCGGATTCTTACGGTGACGAATCGCACCGCCCGATGCTGAAGTTCCTCCGTGCTTTCCTGGGGCAGACGCTGAAGAGCAACCCCAATCTCGAGATGGCGTACATGACCGGAGTCATGCAGATCGCTCAGGAGAGCATATTCTCCGAGCTCAACAATGTCACTGTGAACAACATCTTCTCGGACGAGTCGGACGAGAGGTTCGGGTTCACGGAATCCGAGGTGAAGGACATCTTGGAGTACTACGGCCATCCGGAGAAGTTGGACGAGGTCAGGGAGTGGTACGACGGCTACCGCTTCGGGAACACGGACGTGTACAACCCGTTCAGCATCATGAACTACATCCGCACTAAGTTCAAGGCCGATACCTACTGGACGAACTCCGGCGGAGACGGCATCGTCAGGCACCTCCTGCAGCGCATCAACAGCGACAACCTGGAAGACGTCCTCAACCTGACCAAAGGCGGCACAATCCAGGCGAAGCTGATGCAGCAGCTCACTTACGGAGACGTCTACGCTTCCGACGAGTCCCTCTTCAGCCTCATGGCCATGACGGGGTACCTGAACGCGGTGCCCGCCGGGAACAAGGAATACGACATCTCCATACCGAACAACGAGGTCATGGAGATCGTCTACGACCTGGCTTCGAAGGTCGCGCCCGTCTCCGGCAAGGATTTCGTCGCGTTCAACAGAGCTGTCCTGGACGGGGATGCGGAGAAGATAGCATCCATTTCGGAGAAGGCCCTCGAGAACATGAGCTACCTGAACTTCGGCCCGAAGACCCGCGAGAACGCCTATGAGGTCATGATGGCGACCCTCCTCGTGGGAGTGCGCGAGAAGTACACCGTCAGGACCCAGCGCGAGATGAAGCTGGGAAGATCGGACATAATCATGGTCCCGAAGGCCAGGGGCGACGTGGGCATAGTCATCGAGATCAAGACCTCCAAGTCCGTCAAGGGCATGGATGCGGGCGTGGACGAGGCCTTCAGGCAGATCCACGACAGGACCTACTTCAAGGACATGCCCCCGGGCAGGGTCTCGCTGATCGGGATATGCTTCCACAGCAAGCTGGCCAAGGCCCGGACGGAGATCGTCGAAGTCCCTGCCTCATGACACCGGTGATGCACATAATGTGCCGTCGGGGTCTCCCGACGGCCGTCACCGCCGGACAGGTTCTTGTTCGGATTATTCGAACAATCTAGAATAATCCGAATAAAATCAACTATATAATTACTGAAATCCAGCAATATCCTTTGGGAATAAGCATTTGTGATTATTTTTCTTGTATTTATTATTCGAATAATCATATTTATTATTCGATTCAACACTATTATTATTCGAAATCAATAGGATTATATTCTTTCAAGTCTACTCCTATCTCATGGACGCCCCTGTTTTCGAGAACGGATATTGCCTCACGCCGGAAGGACTGCATTTCGAAGCCAAGAGCGCAAGAGGCGGGATGCCCAGGAGCTTTTGGGAGACGTATTCGTCGTTCGCGAACACCGACGGCGGAATCATCGCCCTCGGAGTCTCAGAGGAGTCCAGGAGGCTGAAGGTCACCGGCGTTCCCGATGCCAGAGGGACTGTCCAGAACCTGTGGAACACTCTCAACGACAAGGAGAAGGTGAGCTCCAACCTCCTCCGCGACGCGTCTGTCTCGACGGTCGAAGTCGACGGGAAGCAGGTCATCCTTATCGAGGTCCCCCGTGCCGAGCGCAGGGACAGGCCGGTGTTCATCGACGGCAACAACCGCAACACTTTCAGGAGACAGGGCGACGGGGACTACAAATGCACCGTGGACGAGATCTCGTCGATGGTCTCGGATGCTCTTCCCACGGCGGCGGACCGCGTCCCGATATTCTCTTCCGAGGTCGCCGACTTCGACCCGGAGACCGTCAAGGCGTACAGGAACAGCTTCCGCACGCTGAAGCCGAACCATCCTTGGAACGCCGAGGACGACCAGGACTTCCTCAGGCTGCTGGGCGCGGCCGTGGTTCACAATGGAGAGCTGAGGCCGTCACTGGCCGGGCTGGTGATGTTCGGACAGGCGTACCTGATATCCGCCGAGCTGCCGGGGTACTTCCTGGACTGCAGGGCCTACGGCAACGGGGAAGAATGGACATCCCGTTTCACCAGCGCCGACGGGGACTGGCCGGGGAATGTCTACAGCTTCTTCAACAGGGCCGTGAACAGCCTCAGGGGCGCAGTTTCCAGGCCTTTCGCGATGGACGAGTGCCTCCGCAGGGTGGAGGATTCTCCCATGGACCGTTGCCTCAGAGAGGCCGTCGTGAACGCTGTCATCAACGCGGACTACCGCGGAAGGACGGGGATCGTCGTCGAGCTCCGCCCCGGCACGGTCCTTGTAAGGAACCCGGGCACGTTCCGCATCCCTCTGCCCATGGCCTTGGAAGGGGGCTACAGCGATCCGAGGAACCAGACCGTATCGTCGATGCTGTCGTTCATAGGGATGGTCGAGCATGCCGGAAGCGGCATCCATCGCATGGTCGCCGCATGCAGGGAGTCGGGCCTCCCAGATCCGGAGTTTAGGGAGGGCTACAGCCCCGATGTGACCTCCGTGACCCTCAGGCTCGTTCCGGAGGGCGACGGGATCGACATGGATGTCCTCCGCGCATTGACTGCCGACGGGTCCGCTTCGATTACTTCGATGGCAGAATTTCTGGGGGTCGGCAGGTCGCAGGTCGTTTCTGCGGTCCAGAGGCTCAAGGCATCCGGGCGCATCGTCAGAGTCGGGGGCAAGCGCGGGAGATGGCAGGTCCTCTGAGGCATCCAGGCATCTACGGTTGCGATTCAGCTACTCGGTGAGAATGGGCAGTTCGCGGATTTTGAACTCCGTGAGAATGGCAGTCAACGGTTCCCATAGCCTGTTCCATGAGTATGCTGGCCATGGGCGATATCGTTCTGAAGGAAGGTGCAGTCCGCAGATCGTCTCCGTCGCCGACGATACGTCTCTATCGGAACCCGGCCTGCTCGGGCGCGAAGAGGCATGGTGCGTGGAGAAAGGCGATGACGGAAGATCGATATTGCATCGTCTTGACGGCCCTGCGGCACTGTGAACAGGACTTAACGCCGTTCATTTCCGGCGCAACATTGAAATCTCCCGAATCAGAGGCGCATGCCATGATATTCACCTACTCCGGAACCGGGAACTCCT
>CAVKKO010000179.1:0-3942 GCA_963656905.1 Bacteroidaceae bacterium
CGATGATCCTGCATATATCGAGACTGGGGGCGTTCGGCGGACAGGCCCAGTTCCTTCCGTAGAGTCCGCAGAGATTGGCCTCGCAATAACCGCGAATCTCCTGTCCCATCTTCAGGACCCCATCGCTATTATTATAAACAGATATGAACGAAATCCGCTCGTCCTTCAGGGACGGGACTGCTTCGAGAAGTTCGTTCAGAATCTGCTCGTTTTGATCTCCTTTCTTGTCCATATGTTACGACATGCATATCGGCCTATTATATTTCTCCACATTCGCAGCCCGAATTCTACAAAAATAGGCCCACTCTCATTTTTTTACACCATCAATATTGCATAATCATTTAATACGACATAGATAATGAATCATATGGGATAGCATGAGTTGTGAAGCCATCGAGAACGTCAAGGAATGCATCGTCAAGTACAAGATCAAGGACATAGCGCCCAGCATCCAAAAGGCGCTGGACGAGGGAATCCCGGCCGATCAAATCCTACAGGATGGGATGGTCGCCGGTATGAGCGAGATCGGAGAGGGGTTCAAGAACAACACAGTCTTCATGCCCCAGATGCTGGTCGCGGCCAAGACCATGCAGGCGGGACTCGTCGTCCTCAAGCCCAAGCTGGCGGAGAGCGGCGACAAGGGCCCGGGCGGCAAGGCCGTGGTCGGATCGGTTCTCGGAGATGTCCACGACATCGGGAAGAACCTCGTCACCGTCATGCTGCAGGGACAGGGCATGGAGGTAGCCGATCTGGGAGCGGATGTTGCCACGGACAAGTTCGTAGAAGCCGTGGACAGCGACCCCGATGTGAAGATCGTGGCATGCTCCTCGTCCATGACGCCTACCCGCGAATCCTTGAGGGAGACCGTCAACGCGCTGAACCAGAGGTCTGACAGGGGGAACTTCGCCGTCATGATCGGCGGAGCCACCATGGACCAGATGTTCTGCGACGAGATCGGAGCCGACGTCTACACATCCAACGCCGCGGCATGCGCATCCAGGGCGGCCCAGTACCTTTCCGGAACACCCCTGTCGCAGGTAGCCAAGGAGGCCAAGGAGACCGCTCTGGCCGATCTGGCCGCACTCCAGTCCACCGAATCCGCCGGCGCGGAGAGCGAAGAGGGATCCGGCGAGGACGTCATACCCCTGCACAAGCAGAAGACCCTCACCCGCATCGAGAGGGAGAGCGGGACCGTCGGACACTTCGAGAGGAACCCGCTGTCCGCCAAGGACAACTACAGGGAGACCATCAAACACGGCAAGGGCCGTCCCGACAGGTTCGTGGACCAGTACGAGTACTTCACCCTGGTGTTCGACCCCGTGATCATGAACTCCCTCGGTATAATGAACCCCGTCGTCGACGGGTACATGGTCGACGGCTGGGGAATCACCAACTACACCCCGCCCGGAGCCGCCGGATCCCACCCCATGCACGGCCCCGAATACACCGTCGTGAAGGACATCACCCACTGGCAGGATTATGTGAAGGCGCCCACGGTCAAGCAGCCCGAGGAGATGTGGCAGCCCGCCATCCAGCAGATGAAGGACATCAAGAAGGAGGACGACCGTTTCGCCGCCATCTTCATGGCGGCGGGCATCTTCGAGAGGACGCACGAGCTGATGGGGATGCAGGAGGCCCTGTCCGCCTACTATCAGAACCCCGAGGAGATGCACGAGTTCGTGGACTTCTGCACGGAGTGGGAGATCGAATCCATGGACGAGGTCTACTCGCACCTGGAGCCGGAACTCCTGTTCCACCACGACGATTGGGGTACCGCGCTGAACTCCTTCCTGGATCCCGCCACCCACCGTGAGTTCTTCGAACCCGCTTACAAGAAGGTGTACAACCACTTCAGAGAGCTCGGAGGAGAGGTTATCGTCCACCACTCGGATTCCTACGCCGCCAACCTAATCCCCATCATGATCGACATCGGCGTGGACACCTGGCAGGGATGCATCGAGGCGAACAACATCCCCGAATGCATCGACAAGTACGGCGACAAGATCACGTTCATGGGCGGGATCGACGAGGCCATCCTCGACGACCCCTCCTCCACTCCGGAGAGCGCGATGAAGTACGCAGCAGAGAGGATCGACGACTGCGGAGCGATCAGCTTCATACCCTGTCAGACCCGCGGTCTCGGGATGACCATCATCCCAGAGAGATACGGGCAGGTATCGCAGGTGATAGCAGAGAAGAGCAAGGAATACTTCTGAAAGGGACATGGGGGCATCAGCCCCTTCATCTATTCCTCTGCCGCATGCCAGATGAACCCCGGCATGCGGCACACTTCTTCTCATTATTCATCAGTTTTAAGTCGTCAGGGTCGTTCCGGTATCTGTGGCCGATAAAGAGTACAGCACCCAATTCAGGATCGTTCAGCGCTACAGCGGCGGGATAAGGGTAATCACCAATTCGTTGAGCCTGTCCATCCTCAAGCTGCTGCTCTCCAGAGACATGAATCTGACGGAGTTGGCGACCGCCCTCAAATCGCCCAAGACCACCGTCCAGATCAGCGTATCCAAACTCGAGCAGGACGGCATCGTCGTATCCTACCCGGACGAGAACGATAAACGCTCCACGAAATACGCTTCGGCCTGCGTCCCGCTGTTCAATTCCGGCAGAGGCAAGGAATGGCAGACGTTCGACTACTCCAAGATAGTTGGGAATCTCTGCTCCAAGGACGCCCATGTCCACACGGATGCCATGCTCTTCTACGCCCGCAAACTCGACGAGTACGGCATATGCTGGCATCCGTTCGTAATCGGATTCGGCGACGCCGTGGGCACCGAGATCATGAAGAAATGTTCGGACTACAACGAAGCCATGGCGCTGATGTCCAAGATCTACGAAGTGGAATTCATCGAATTCAAAGTCGGCGACAACTTCTGCATGAAGATCCGTTCGGACAAATGGATAGGGTTGGAGCTGCTGTATGCCGGCTATGCCATCTACGGATCATTCCTGTACATGGCATTCAAAATGAGCGGGCACAAATACACCAGGGAGGCCAAGGTCTCCATGGTGGGGGACACCGAATGCGTGTTCAGCACGGAGTTCAGCGGTTTCACGAACAACAAGATCGAGATGACATATCCGGTCGAGAGGGATTATCTGTTCTATGCGCTGAAAGACCGCTTCGCGGTCTACAAGCCCCGGAACAAGGATTCCGTCCTGATCCAGAACGAGATAATGCTGAACACCCTCCAATCCCTCCGCGGTTCCCCGAAGACGGTCACCGAAATAGCGACTCAGCTGGGGGTCGTCCCCGTCACGATCAACGCCTCCATCAAGAAGATGATCGAGCTCGGATTCGTGGAACCGATGGACAACAGCTCCTCGCGCAACATCAAATACAAGATTGTGGCCAAGAAGGTCATCGAGGGGAACATGGACTTCGCTCGCTACATCCCCGGTCTGATGTCCACATACATCGAACGTTTCATCAACGGCGAGAAGAACCTCTATCAATCCCTTTTCGAACTCCACTATTTCGTGGTCACGAGCTCCGGGATCAGATACGACAGTATGCTCGGAGAGGTCGGAAGGGATGTCGCGCTCGAAGTGGTCAGACAGAACCCGGATATGACGCCCAGGGAGTTCCTGGACTTCGCGATCAGGCTGTATGTGGACTGGGAGGGACACGTGGCGCTGAGGTCCATCATCCCCGTGACGTTCGACATCTGCCTCCAGCCGGGCATGGTCGACTTCGATCTCGAGACGTCGTACTTCCAATCGCTGGTCAAGACCGGATTGAAGGAACTGACCGGGGTGGATTATCCCGTGAAGTTCAACCAGGTCTTCGAGGCGCCGACTGGATCCATCGACCTGAATTCGGAGAATTGAAGCCGGACGATCGTCCGATGTTTTTAATGCCGGGGCCTGAGCCCCGGCGGTTTATGTTCACTCGGTCTTTTTGGTGACCCTCTTCTTGGGGGCGGC
>CAVKKO010000180.1:0-3928 GCA_963656905.1 Bacteroidaceae bacterium
TCATGGGCGTCACGGGCAACGGCGTCGTGGTCGGCTGAACCCAGGTGAGGCGCGTCGGATGCCAGGCTTCACGCCCTCCGAATTATCGAACTCTGTAGTCTGTGAACGTCGTCGATACGAATGGGAAACAGACTCCGCTGTACATAGGCAGTAAAACTGAATGGTCAGACAAGACCTCGGATGACTCCGATGACTTGATCCCCAAGGGCACCACGACCGTCAGCACATTCTGGGGAGAAAAGACCCTGACATGTTACGAGTCCAAAGACGGCAAGACGCATGCCCTGGCAGACGGAGACATACCGTACGCATACATGCACGAAGAAGACGACCAGACGATGTATCTGGAGCTCAGCGAATGCACCGCCATCAAAGACAAGAAAGTCGACAGGGAGGTCCACAAAGCCGAGATCGACATGGAGATGAAGATGAAAATCGAAGGATACACTATGATTGGGACCCTGACATATGGAATAGACAACAAGAAGACGGAAATCTTCAGCAGGGTCACAACAAGCTTCGAGGTTGCCATCCAAGAACTCCCTGACTATAATCCCAGTTCGAACTCTACAACGGCGTGGACGGATCCATTCGATAGTGATAGTGACGATACGGGAATGGTCAAAACAGGTACGGATAGGATCAGTACCAAATGGGGAACCAAAGAAACCGACGTTTACAAGAAGGTCGAGGACGGGGAGACGCTCGTCATGTACAGCTACAAGAACATACCTGTCAGAATGACGATTGAAGAGGACAGCCTTTCGATGACCTTCAATGCAACATCCATAAAGGTGGATGGAAAAGAATACAGCTTGGACGAAGCCACCGAACTGTGAACTCAAAACAAAGGGGGAGCGAATCCCCCTCTTTCTTACTTTTAGACCCGATCGATGGTTTCTACTGAACTCGACGGCCAATTGGAGGTTGAGTACGATCTCCCTGACATCATACATCATCATGCCGGTGCATTGGATCAACTCGGAGGGTGTGACTGAGGCTACGTTGTAATAGTTCCCCTTCTCCTCCTTCTCATCGAAAATCTTCAGCGTTCCATGGATGATATTGTTGCGTATGAAGCCCCTTTTCAGAACGACACCCAGGTAGTTATTACGCGGGTCGAATATTCTGTTCGAATCATCGTTTCTGTCAGGGAATATGTCTTTGCATATCCCCCATATCGACCTCAAGTATGGATTGGGGCTGTTACTCAACGATTCGGCCACATCGTAGAAGTTCGATTGTTCCATGGAACTGTCACGTGGGAAAAGATACGTTATCAGCCTTGCGGTCTTGTCCAAAAGTGTGTACAGACGGACGAAACAGTCCACCACGGATTCGATATCATCGCCATCGATCTTGGCAAGAACGTTTGCCTGATCTACGCCGACAACTTTGTAGAGGAGCTTCCGGCAGTGATCATATGTCCTCATCACGTCTTCCAGTAGCCATTGGTGCCTCTCATCGAGATCCAGCGCCACATCATCACACGTACAGATGTTCGGCACCTCGTTGCTGATGTTCAGGTATCTCATATTCTCTTGACACCACCGTGGGTATCCATCACCGATGGTTGTCCGGTTGAGTGCGTCTATTTCCTGTTGCGATATTGGATATGTTCTCTTGTACACTTCAGCAGTCCTCAGCCAACCACAGTAGTGTTCGAGAGACTCGATACTGCCCATCTCGATCAGATTCTCGACGGCGTAGTTGAGGTAACTGGAACCAGCGATGGAAAAGAGCGAACGATACTTCTCTGGGACCTCTTCAACCATCCTGAGGTAATATTCCGCTTCATTCGCGCGACAATGCTCGTATCCTATGTCCAACGCCAGGTGGGAACCCCCTTGCTCGGAAACATAGCTATAGCAATTCTCGGCGCAGTCCAGATAATGAAACGCCGCGAACGGTCTATGAAGGTTGAACATACAGGCGCTCAGACGCGCGTACAGTTGCATCTTCTCAGAAGTCTTGACCACATTGTTGGACATACCATTCTTTGGCTCTATTCCCTCCGATAACGCGTTGATTCCGATGCGACAGATCTTCACGATTTCCCGGTTGATATTGTGAGTCTCATCCGTCTCTTCTAGCCCTTCGATGCTATGAGATACACAGAACGCAATCGCATTGCAAGCCTCTGGTATCTCTTCAGAACACAAACTGCCCAAAATGCACGGGTAATTCTGCAAAAAATGGTCGGTCGACCAAGGATACTCCATCATCTCGTAGAGATCCTTCAGTGTCAATCTCTCAGTGTCCATCATGCTCCCATTCCCTCCTCCAATCCTCTTCCGAGGGATAATACAGTATCCTGTGATGACAGTTCTCGCATACCCTCTTGCTCGTACACAGGCAATACAGGAGATAGAACGGAAGCAGTCTGTAGAAGAGGATGAAAATCACGAGCCACAGATATCTGACCTTCCCTGCACGCGTCATGCGCCCGCATACCGGACACCAACACTCCTTCTTCACTTACTCACCTGCTTTGAGTTCTCCTGGAGGACCAATATGCGCGATTGTTGGGGTTCAACTGGTTGGCGCGGTTATCTCTGCTGGCCTTGACTGGATCCTTGGTCTTCCGCGTGCTGTTCCGAACATTGGTGGATTTCGTCATAAACATCTGATATATTGGTAGATATTTCTTAAAATCTATATACTGTAAAATTATTATTTTTACTAATGCATGTTCACATAGCCATGATGGGGCAGGCGACGGAACCTGTCATCAAATCGTTCCAGGCTCTCGGCTACGACAAGTTATACATTGTTGCTGGGAAGAAATTCGAGGACTCGGTCGATTTCGTCAAGAAGACACTGTCCCCGTTCAAGGTAGAGACTTCGGTTGAATTTGTCTCCGGGTTCGATTTCCAGGAGGTTGTGAACGCAGTATACCGCATCTATGAGTCCGAATCGTCGAAAGGACGCAGATGTGATTTCTCGATCAACATCACAGGCGGAACTAATCTGATGGCTGCCGCATCGTGTTCGTGCGCATTCTTCATAGGGGCCACCATCTACTACGTCCTCATGGGCGACGGGTCAGTAAAGGATCAGGTGGTCCCCATCCCCACGCCTAAGACCCCTAACATGGCCATGCTAAAACCTGAAACCAGAACGATACTCCGGTTCATCCTCCGGGAGACAGATGAATCTCGTCCGGTAACCACAACCAAGCTTATGGAGGAATTCGACAGGACGAAACAGAGCCTGAACCACCAGCTCAATATACTCCGTTCCGAAGGACTGGTGGAGAACGGCGCCCCGATCAAAGATGATGGGACGATCGATAGGAGATACAGGACAATCGTTCTGACGCCTCAGGGGAGACTCGTCGCCAGCTGGATCTGATCCTCCGCGTTACAGCTCCGTCTCCAACTCGGCATTCGGGCATTTGGCCTTCAACGCTGTGATGAATAGATCCTTATGAACGGGAGAGATGACGATGCTGCACGGAGAATCTCTCGTGAAACAAACCCTGATCGCTTTGTTCGATAGGTTGTATTTCCCGATCCTCTCTCTGTCCGTATCGACTATGCGCACTACATCCAGATACGGCACCACCTGAGTCTTCCCGAGAGGCGACGTTATGACGATTGCGTCATCTGCCAACATGTATCTGGTTTTGCGAACTATGATGAGGAATGCGATGAGCACGCCCCAGAACGCGATTCTGAATGGAATCACCGTGACACTACCCCTGGTTTTTACCCATAGGGCGATGATGGCGATCCATATCAGCACCATAGCCAACCAGATACCCCATCTGACCTCTGTCTGAACGACTGACCTCGCCATATTGTCCAGGTAACCCCATCGAAGTACATATCCGATATGGCACGGGGTGGCCTGATTCCATATTCTGGTAGTACCGGACCGCCCCGTCTGGAACGGCCCGGCTTCGAAGTTTCAGAAATCAGTTCTT
>CAVKKO010000181.1:0-3914 GCA_963656905.1 Bacteroidaceae bacterium
GGCCTGCCTGGCAGCCGATCAAAGGTCACCAACTTTCTGCTCACCTAGCCCGTAATGTTATCTCATGGATGAGCCATCCAACCCGAGAGGAGATGGCGAAACATGTGCGGAGAGAATAATAACGATATGATGGCGGACGATGTCCCCGATGAGCTCCGTTTGAAATCGATCCTCATCCTCGGCGGGGATGTGAAGGTCCCTGCAGGGTTCTCCCACCCGGATGCCGAGCCCAAAGGGGACGGCACAGGCTCTTTCATCCTGTCCTTCGGGAGGTCGCGCATCTCCAAGAAGTACTCCGAGACCGAAGGGGAGTTCGAGCTCTCCCCCGACGGCACGGGATTCTCGCTCTCGAAGGACGGCGACTTGCTGGCCAAGGACGTCGGACTTGTCAGGAGGCACTGCCACTCCCCGTTCCAGGCCAACGTCAAGCTGGACCCCGCCGTGCCGGATGCCGAGATGATGGACGGCCTGCAGAGGATCATGGACACGGGGACCGTCCGCGGGATATCCGCGGGCACAGCGAAGGATGCAGACCTGGAATACTGTGTCGCATCGGTGCGCATGATCCGCGAGGCCTGGCCGGATGTCCCCATAGGCCTCAGGTACAGGCCCTGTCCGAAAGGCGATCTCGTGAAGCTCAAGGATGCCGGCGTGGACGAGCTGAAGCTGAACATCGGCTCGACGGTGCCCCGCATATTCGCATTCCTCAACGAGGGCCAGGACATGGACGCGATCGTCCGCTGCCTCGAAGATGCCGTCGACGTGTTCGGTAAGGGGCGCGTGGCCACCACGCTCTATGCCGGCCTGGGGGAGACCGATGAGGAGATCGAGGGATGCATGATGGAGATGGCTTCTCGCGGGGTGGTCTCGGACCTCAAGCACAAGAAGATGCCGTCGAAGGATGCCGAAAGGGCGAAATCGGAGCTGGGAGACATCCCGCCGATGAATGCCGAGAGGCTCATGCGCCTCGGGATGATGCTGAAGACGATAGAGTCCGAGCAGGGGCTCGATTCCGGCACGTTCAAGACGCTCTGTATCGCATGCAGATGCTGCAACCTCGTGCCGTTCCTAGACTTCTGAGACATAGCTCAAGAGCGCACTTCGATGTACTCGTCGATGTCTATCACCGTGTTCTCGAGAGACTGCCATTGCAGGGCAGGCAGCTCCAGGAAGTCGAAAACGTTGAACTTCTGGAACAGGTCCACAGTCTCCGGAGCCGACATATTGTGAGCGCGACGGTAGAACTCGATGCAGTAGACCTTGAACTTCGCTGTGTCTGAGGTCATTTACCCGATCTCCGGCCATTCCAGCTCTCCGTTCAGCTCATCTTCGAAGAGCTCTGCGATCAGGTGCGGGCTGAAATGCCACACCTTCATCGCCTCGTTCTGCAGGCAGTCGTAGACCACAGACTTCATGAACATCGATACAGCCTTGTTCTCGTCCCAGCCGCTCCTCTGTATAATCAGGTCCACGACTTGTGCCGTTATCGCGGGCAATATACATTCGAACCTTGCCTGATCCATGTCATACCTCCTCGTTCAATGCTCCTCAGTCTCTGGAACCATAGAGTGTGGTTTCAAGGATAAAGATTGATGATTTAAAAGAAGCATTGGAGAAACATGAGGATTTATCACGGAAGCGACCAAGTCGTGATGAAGCCTAAGATTCTTGGTCACCTAGCCCCAAATCTACTGCATCGAGGAGTACCGTCAGAAACACGGAATGACAGCACCGGACACGGTGGAGCTCTTCGACAAGTACGGCGTTTTCAAGTTCCTGGAGATTCCAGCGATGCAGTGGCAGTCGCTGGAGAACTCCGTTCTGGACATCGAAGAGTTCATCGCGGCCCGTTTCTGAGCAGAGCGATCTCACATCCTCTTGAATCCGCGGAGCATCCATTCACCGATGGACTTGATCCCGTACTTCAGGGTGGCCTTGATGTGCCTGTCGCTGCTGGAGGCGGTGACCTTCCCGCTCATGATGTACTCGACGACCTCCTGCCAGGTCTTCAGGTCGTCCGGGACCTCCACGTATCCCTCGCCGATATGACGGGGAGTGTGGGCGTCGCTGCCGGCGCTGATCGGCTTCCCTATGCGGGCGGCCAGCCTCTGCGACCTCCTGTTGCCGCTGGGCGTGGAGCGCCCGTTCCTCGCCTCTATCCCGTCGAACGGGTATGCAAGGGTGTTCTTCTCCCCCAGGCCGGACCACCAGCGGTACGGATGCGCCGCGAAAGCGTACCCTCCGGCCTCGTGGATGAGGTCTATGGTCTCCTGGATGGACCTGTCGCGGGGGATGAGTCTGTCTATCCCCAGCGCGACTATGTGGCCCTCCGCGGAGGAGACCTCCTCCGCGGGGATGATGATCACACGCCCGTTGTCCTTCAGCTGGCCGAACGCCTCGAAGCTGTTGTGGTCGGTGACCGCTATGCAGCCTATCCCGAACCTCTCGGCGTACTCGACCAGCTCCTCCATCGTGGTCCTGCCGTCGTTGGAGTAGCACGTGTGGACGTGCAGATCGGCCTTCATAATACGTTGGCACCGTCCTGGATGTCGCCGTCGATGGTGGCGTAGCATCCTTTCCCGTCTCCGAGGATCATGACGTCGTCGCCGTCGATGACGGCGATGACCACGGAAGGCGCGTCCGCGGGCATGTCGATGCCCATGGCCTTCCCGTCCTTCACGTGGACGGTCTTCATGACGATCTGCTCCACGTGCTTTGTCTCGATGCGGCTGCTGGTGCCCTCGACACCGCAGTCCAGCCTGGTCCCGTTCGGGACGTCGCAGGACGGCGCCAGCAGATGGACTGTGTCCCCGCCCATGCACTCGTCGTCGGCTGCTGTCAGCATCCCCATGGACTGGACCCCGCGGAACTTGGCGGGCTTCAGGTTGGAGATGACGATGAGCCTCCTGCCCATCATCTCGTCGGCAGAGTAGCGCCATTTGAGGTTGGTGACCAACTGCCTGGGCTCCCCCTCGCCGCAGTCCACCTTGAGGACGAACAGCTTCTCGGCGTCGGGGTGGTCCTCCACGGACACGACGGTCCCGACGCGGAGGTCCATGCGCCTGAACATGGCGAACGGGCCTGCAGGGGCTTCTGCAGGCTTCGATTCCTTCTTCTCCTGCTTCTGCTCCTTCTTCTCCTCTGCGCCCTCGACAGGCTTCAGCTCCACCTTCCTGTACACGGGCACGGGCTCCCTGAGCTCCTGGCCTGCGGGGACGGGGACGGTGGCGGCATCGAGCCCGGCGGACTCCAGGCTGCTGTCGTATCCCAGGAATCCCCAGACCTTCTCCGAGGACTTGGGCATGAAAGGCCAGGCCATGACGGCCAGGGCCTTGACGATCCTGAGGTTGTTGTTCAGGGCCTTGCCGCAGCGGGCCTTGTCCTCCTTGATGAGGGCCCAGGGCTTCACGGAGTCGATGTACCTGTTCCCGAAGCGGGCCAGGTCCATGACTGCTTTGATCCCTTTCTTGAAGTCGCACTTGGACAGGCACTCCTTGTATTCGGCCAGGGCCTTCTCGATCTCCTTGGAGACCTCGTCGAAGTCCGGCCCGTCGTCCTGCTCGGGAACGGTACCATAATTCTTCTTGGTGAAGCTGATGCACCTGTGGTAGTAGTTGCCCAGGGCCGCCACGAGCTCGTTGTTGACCTTGGCCTGGAAGTCCTCCCAGGAGAAGTCGGAGTCGTGGGTGTCGGGCATGTTCACCGACAGGTAGTACCTGATCTGGTCCGCGTCGTACTCGGCGAGCACGCTGGGCACGTCGATGGCGCCTCCGCGGCTCTTGGAGAGCTTGCCGCCTCCGATCATCAGGTACTCGTTGGCGGGGATGTCGTAGGGGAGGTCGTATCCTCCCAGGCCCATGAGGATGGCGGGCCAGATGATGGAATGGAACGGGATGTTGTCCTTCCCGATGAAG
>CAVKKO010000182.1:0-3909 GCA_963656905.1 Bacteroidaceae bacterium
GGATCGTGTCGGGATTCATGGGGGAGGGATGCCGCTGCGGGATGATACAGGGTTGCTCTAGGATTCTTAGGATGGTGCTCAGCGGGTGAAGGTATCTTCAGAACCTTGGAATCAGCCCCAAGGTACTGCCGTACAGATGCGTGGAGGGGCCGTCAGGCCCCTCCGGAACTTGACACTGAACATACGGAATCGGACCCACGAGCCGTTCAGAGGGTGAACATAGGTTCTGTCGGTGAAGGTATCCTACGATTCTTAGAGTATGGCTGGCAGGCCATCATCCGTTTGAGAAACTATTGTTCGGATTGGAACATAGATTCTGAAAAGGTATCCATATCGACCACAGGTTGATCCCTCCAGATGAAAAAAAAATCTATAATCCGTTGGAGAACAAGCTCATCTGAATTTGAGAACAGTCCCTTTAGAATATGTTCAACGAATGAGCATCTATTACGATACTATTAACGACAAGTCAAATAGACACAATCTCCCGTCCAATTCTCGTAACGTTGAATAACTGTGATTCACAATTCTTAATTGGATGTATCATCCAAGTGGTGTGTAATGGAAAAGAAAACGATGATCACCCTTGTTGCCATCGTCATAGTAATCGTAGCGATTGCCGTAGCTGCGATTGCCCTTAGCGGGGACAATGATGACAACAAAAAGACCAGCAAGGCGACAGGGAGACTTGCTGTATACGGCAATGCCAACAACGATGACTACCTCGACGAGAAAGACGTAGAAACACTCGAGGAGATTCTGGCTACTATCGCTGCCGGAGGAAAGTGGGATTACAAGCTCTATCCATACGCCGACACGAACGTTGACGGCGTCATAAACAACGATGACCTCACCTATCTCAAGAAGCTGCTGGCCAAAGATGAGATGCTGGCAAGTGGCGAGAAGATAGAGATGTTCTACACCAACTGCAAAGGGACCACATGCTCCGTCAAATACCCGATTTCGCCCGATGCGAAAATCGGTACCGCGTGGTACTATGGCGCTTACGACGCCATGGTCCTCGGATGCTACGACAGGATCACGGCCGGAACCACCCTCATCCAGAGCTACAAGGAAGATATGTTTCCCGGATGCTCCAAATTCACCACAATCGGTACCGCATACACCTTCGACCCAGAACTCGTCAAGAAATCCAAAGTCTCCGTGCTCCTGGCCGTCACCAGCCAGGAACAGTATGATGCGATGAAAGAAATCGGCGTCGATGCCATCATGCTATACGGCTCCGGCGTGTCTAGGAGCGGAATGGACGTCGTCTCTAGCATAATCACCATGGGGGTCCTCCTCTCATGCGAGGACCGTGCTCAAGAGTACGCGAAGTACTACGACAACCTCAGAAGCATGATTGCCGAAAAGACCGAGCTGATCAAGCGCGAGTACACATACGTCATGCCCCTGGATCCCCAAAGTCTCGTCGAGAACATGGTCGACACCGAGGAACGCTCCACAGGCTACATGCTCGGAGACGTGTACGCGATGTCCCTCCTTCCGATGAGAGATTTGGTCTACAGCGCGAATAGCTGCTGCCCGACTATCGCCACAGAGGACATCATGAAGTGGGACCCGGATTTCCTCGTGATCACTTATGTTGGCCATCTGGCTGCGACCGACGACCCCAAAGGAGTCCAGAACAAATTCGAGAAATCGTGGTCACTGTTCTCGCAGACTAACGCATACAGGAATGGCAACATGGTGGGAATCAGTTACACCAGTATCGGAACAACCATCGGAATATCCGTCATCCCCCTGCTGTGCTCGTATCTCTGGCCCGACGTCTTCGACGAGGCCGAGGGTTGGGCATACCTCGAGGATGCGGTCTCCAAATTCACCGTCCTCGATCTCAACAAGTACAAGATTGAAGAGTGCGGCGGACTCATCGTTTACAAGATGCAGAACTGAAGGGGGAGCCACTCCCCCTTCCAAACCTTTTCTGGAGCACGATTCATGCTTAAAGAGGCGGTAACGAACGATGGTCTGATCAAAAAAGCAGTCCTTGAATCTTTGAACGAATGGGATGCATCCACGGCCGATGTGTCGGAGGATGATAGTTACAAAGAATATCGTCACTACATCTACCGCAAATGGATCTTCATGGTCATATGCGTCGTCTCGATCATACTAGTCTCAGGCTATGCTCTGACCATAGGCGGTTATGACATCGGTTTCCTGGAGACATATCAAATCATCTTGGACCACTTCACTGGCAACATCAGGGATGTCGACAAAGACTATGTGATAATACAACTCAGATCGCCCCGTTTGATACTGGGCGTACTAACCGGAACGGGACTCGCCGCGACGGGAGTCGTCATGCAGAGCACCCTGATGAATCCCCTCGCCGACTCGTACACGACCGGTGTGTCCTCAGGAGCATTGTTCGGCGCTTCATTGTCTATAGCATTCGGTATCAACCTATTCGGCGAGAACGGATCCATGGTGATCAACGCGTTCATCTTCTCGATGATCCCCATGATTGTGATCATCTCAGTGGCCAAGATGAAGAAGACATCGCCCACGGTGATGATCATGGCCGGTATCGCGATAATGTACATCTTCGAAGCAGGCACCACGCTCATCCGCCTGTGGTCCGATCCGAACTCCCTGCAGGAGGTCTACATCTGGAGCGTGGGATCGCTGGCGCATTCCGATTGGTCGGATGTGCCGACCATCGCGGTCATCGTGATCCCATGCCTGATCGTGCTGCAGCTGATGACCAGACACCTCAATGTATTGGCATCGGGCGACGACAGCGCGAAATCCCTGGGGATAGATGCCGAAAGACTGAGATCGATCTGTATGATCATCTGCGCCATCGCCGTAGCGACGCTCGTCTGCTTCACCGGATTGATCGGCTTCGTCGGACTGGTCGCGCCCCATATCGTACGTATGTTCATCGGCGCGGACAACAGGTTCCTCCTGCCCGCATCCATGGTGTTCGGCGCCGCGCTTCTGCTGATCGCAGACCTCATCGGAAGGACGATCATCGCCCCGGCTATCCTCGAAGTGGGTGTGATCACATCGTTCATCGGCGGTCCGATGTTCCTCTGGATCCTCCTGAGGAAGAACAGCAAGGTGTGGGGATGATATCGTGAAGATCGAAGCGAAGGATCTGACATTCGGATACAGCCCCGAACGTCCGGTCATACAGGACGTCAACCTCGCTCTGGAAGAACCGGGATTGTATTGCGTCATAGGACCCAACGGTGTCGGCAAATCGACCCTGATAAAGTGTCTGAACAAACTCTTGAAGCCCAATCACGGACAGGTCCTGCTCGACGGATGCGACATCCAGGAGATGTCGCTGAAAGACGTCGCGGACCATATCGGGTATGTCCCCGTGAAGACGGATGACCTCTTCTCGATGCCCGTGATAGATTCCATCCTCATAGGCCGGTTCGATTCTAAGAAGTGGAAGACGACGAAAGAGGACGTCGATACGGCGCACAGGGTCATGAGGCTGATGGGGATCGAGGATCTGGCCATGCGCGGGTTCAACGAACTGTCTGCAGGTCAGCATCAGAAGGTGGCCATCGCGAGAGGATTGGTCCGCTGCCCCCAGATGCTGATACTCGATGAGCCCACATCCAACCTGGATGTGAAGCATCAGGTTTATGTGACGGAGCTGTTGCGCGCGTTGGCTATCCAGGAGGACATGATCGTACTGATGATCAGCCACGACCTGAACATCGCCGCGAAGTACGCCCATAAGATCATCGCGATGGCCCCTCCGGGTACGATCTACAGATACGGCGATGCCGAAGACGTGATCACCGAGGAGCTCATCAACACTATATACGGGGTGGAGGCCACGGTTATAAACGACCACGGAAGGCCCCATGTGATACTCGGATCGGCTTTCAGCAGAGACGATTGAAACAGAACGGGCCCGGA
>CAVKKO010000183.1:0-3882 GCA_963656905.1 Bacteroidaceae bacterium
CGGTCGTTCCCGATTCGGTCGTGGTCGGCTCCTTGACGACCGTTCCCGAATCCCAGGAGTGGTTCCCGGTGGCCGCGATGGATTCCGTCTTCGTCTCCCCGCACTTGGTGCACTTGACCGTCTTGGATCCGGCGGCTCCGCAGGTCGCTTCCTGGGTGACCGTGCCTGAATCCCACGCGTGGGTGCAGGTCAGCTTGGGGATGGATTCGGTCTTGGTGGCGCTGCAGTTGGAGCACTTGTAGGTCTTGACCCCCTCGGAGGTCTCGGTGGCCTCCGTCGTGATCGTCCCGGAATCCCAGGAGTGACCGGTGGCGGGGATCGTGGAATACCCACGGACTGCATTACAAGCAGAGCACTCCTCGTAGGAGGAATGTCCGCCACTGGTACACGTGGCATCCTGACTCGGAACCGTGACCCAAGAATGTGCCTTCATAGGGGTCGTCTGCTGTGCCGTGATTGTGAGTCCGCAACGGGAGCAATGGGAACCTTCCGTTAATCCCGTCCGGGTGCATGTGGAACTGACCGCGGAATCAATCATTACACCGTGATTCAATAGCGCCCCCGACTGGACGGTGATGGTCAGACTCTTCTGATCCTGCTTACTCTTCTCGACGCAATCGGTGTTCCCGAAGACCGTTATCGTGGCATTGTCGGACGCTCCGGAAACGGCCGCGCTCAGAGATGCGTAACAAACCGTCTTCCCATTTTTCTGGATAGAGGCGACCGCTGTCCTGGAGTACGTTCCGGAGGGGTTGCTGACGATTGTGTTATCGGCACTACCGTCGCTGGATTCTCTGATCAGCATGCTGCTGACCGTTCCACCGTTTATGGTCACCGTGGATGTGTAGTGCTCATTGGTTTCATAATCGAACCAGAGCTCGATATCCCCGTTGAACGTTCCGTTGTTGATTACGGTCGTCCCATAGGTCTGCATGACCCTGGTAACAACATTCCCGGATTCCGCGGTTCCGAGATTGAACGTACCGCCGTTGACCGTGAGGAAAGATCCTTCATCGACCTTAAATATCGAGTGTGTGGAGTCACTGCTGCCATAATTCACGGTAGGTCCGCTGCCGTTCTCTCCGAACACCATCGTTCCGTAAGACCTGAAGACAGTCCCCTTCTGCGCATTGATAGTGCCCGATCCTATTATGGTCAGCTTTGCCGAGGTGTTGATCGTGTCCAAAGGATACGCCGGGGGCGAACTGCCTCCGACGGTGATCATGTATCCGCCATCGGTATGGGTCACCGTATGATCCCCGATGTCGAGGATGTACTCCCCAGCCTCCGTGAAGGAGAGAGCGCTCGATATCGTTACATCTTCCAGAAGCGTAATCGTCGCCGAATTGCCCGTATCATCCTTCTGAGCATCTGAGACGGCGTTGTCGAGTGACCTATACCCTATACCGTTCATCATGCAGACAACATCTTCCGTCCCAGCGGATACCCAACTGCCTCCGCTCCTTATTGCTATCTTCCCTGTATTCGAAGTATCCGTCGTATTCCCTGACGAAGGATTGTCCAGGAGCGTGGGGCTCACAACACTCGCACCTTTGAGTTTCACCGTATTCTCGGTGTCCGTCAGCCCTATGATCGTGACCTCGGCAGTATGCTGGAATCCAGTGAGAAGCCCTATGCTGCTATTGTGTGCCGATATCGTAGACTCCTCCACCCCGACATTGTAGATCCCGATGGTGCCAGGGTACTCCGTACTCGTACCCCACAACGCCCCGATATTCGCAAACCCTCCAATCGTGGAATCTTCCACGGTACAACCGATGATCTCGACGGATTGAGTCCCTGAGCCGTTCGAGATCTTACCGATGAGACCTCCGACGCCAAAGCTCATGGTGCTGGTCACATTCGAATCTGTCACCTCTATGCACTGGAATGCGGAGCTCCCGATCACACTCCCCGCGACGGCGCCGATATAACCCGAGGTGGTCCCGATCGTCGCTCCGCTGATAGTAAAGTTCTGAATGTGTGAGTCCTTAACAACACCGAACAACCCTCCCTTCCCGGCTGTCTTAAAGACATTGAGGCCAGAGATCGTATGGCCGTTACCATTGAAATCGATGGTGCTGGGGTTTGTGTCGGTCCCGATGGGCGTGAAATAGAGCCCGTTCTTTTTAGGGATGGATATGTCATTGGCCAGGACTACAGAATCCGGCGCTCCATTATATTCTACCTGATACGCCAGCCACTGGAGCTGCATCGGAGTCGAGATCGTGGCCACTCCATCCAATATATTTGAAAAACCTCTGAACTCCCCGGAACTGCTGACCCTGAGGATATTCACAATGAACCCGTTGTCACCGACGGAGAGCACCCCGTCGTTCCGCATCGTCCCGTCGAGGATCAACACCCCCTCTACATCCAGAGTGCATCCGTTCTCGATGGTGATGGTGAATCCCTGCTCGAGTTTCAGAACGGCATCGGAAGGTATCGTGATATCCCTGGAAATATTGATGTTCTTCGGTTGAGACAACGGACTGCCGACAGCGGATACGAGACCGCTGTAATCCGTCACGTTGATATCTGTAGCGTCCTGAGCCTTGCTGATGACGTACCAACTGCTCGCATCCTTCTCATAGTAATAACCAGAAGCTATCGACGCGAGATCGGGCTCGTGCTTGAACGTCCCGCCACTGATCTCCGCTGTACCGGCACTCATTGTGACGATATCGTCCCTATACCCTTTGCATTCGAAGGTTCCGCCCTTTATGAAAGCCTTGGCTCCGCCCATGACCAGTACGGCGTAATCGGAATCCGATGCGACCGAGACAGTCTTTCCTTCTCCGGGTTGAATCGTGAGCGTCCCACCACCGTAAATACGGATGGTATCGACGTAACCGTCTCCTGCCCCACACGAACCCGTGGATTCAAATGTCCCGCCATAGATGTTGATAGTTCCATAAGATCTAATGGTGCTGGCCCTTTCAGAACCCGCGCCGTACGATGCTTTGAATGTCCCGCCGTTAATCGTCAGAACTGCATTCTTTTCTTGCGACCATATCCCTGTATGATACTTAGTCTCGATTTCCCCATCATTGATGGTCAAGTTCTCATTATTCACGATGGCATAGTATCCTTCGATATGGGTGCCTTGCTCTATGAAAAGGATCCCGCTATTGATTATGCCGACTCTACTGCTGTTCCCCTTCCCATTCTCTTTGGCCACGATCGTTCCGTTCTTAACGGTCAGAGTACCGCTGTTCTGGATGACCGCCGCATCGACATTGATCGTCATCGTCTTCCCATTCAGGTCCAAAACGATGATCTTGTTCGCAGGGATGTTCAGCGTTGAAGATAATGTCCCGTCATCCGATAATTTGAATTCGGCTGATTTTGAATCCTCCGCAGCCGTTATTTGATTCTGGAGGTCACTTGGTGCCACATCGGTTCCATTCTGTGTCACGGATTCATCTCCTTCTCCGGTTGTCGAAGAAGCATCACCGGGTACAGTGAAACAGATCAAAACCACGACCAATCCCGCGATCACCGCCATAGCTAATTTGTTCATTTTCCCCTCCCATCAGGGGAGGAAGGAAAGGTCGAAAAGGAAGCTCAACCCCCCCCCCCCGTTCGTGCATTTCTGCACTCTAACAAATCATGGTTCCGTGCGCCTTTAAAGTTTACTGAACTTAGAATCAAATCATAGAACTAAGTATGACCGAACATGAGAGAATACCCACCCATCGAACCGAACCAATAGCCCGCATCCAACATCCCGTACGCATCCTCCCGGAATGTCCTCGGAACTGGCCATGACCCCTAGCATTGTCAGTGCCGGAACCCCCGTATCCGCCCCTATGAGCTCTTATCTCCCCGGTCTCACACTTAACAAATATCTTTCGTACACCCCTCCTGCCCCGCTTATAT
>CAVKKO010000184.1:0-3872 GCA_963656905.1 Bacteroidaceae bacterium
ACGGGAGGATCGACCCCGGTCTGCTCGACGGCTTCCTGGAGGAGGCGTTCCGGGGACGGTTCGAGAATAGTGGTTGATGAATTGACCGGCCTCTGAAGAGAATTTCAAATTGTTCGAAGCCCCGACCCCAAGAACAATCGTCCCAGATAGATCTTAAAGCCGGGGCCATCAGGATAGATCATATCCTCCGTCCCACTTGATTGTCACAGATCTTCGTCATCCTCGTCCATGTATGCCTCTCCCAGGATGATATGGGGAACGGACACGGTCGAATCCTCCTTGACGTTGGGATTCGTCACACACTTGTTGTCCACGATCACACGGCATTTGACGTTGTACACCTTCTCGATGTTTTCTTCGGTCAACACCTCGTCCGGACTTCCGACGGCGTACACGGTCCCAGGCCTGGACATCATGATCACCTGGTGGGAATACTTCGCCGTTATGTTGAGGTCATGGCTGATTGTGATGATAATTTTCTGACATTCTTCGGCGATCGCCCTGAGCAGTTCCATGACATATACCTGGTATTTGACATCCAGATTCGCGGTGGGTTCGTCCAAGAGGAGAATCGGCGTTTCCTGAACTAGACCTCTCGCAATCGCCACCTTTTGGTGCTGTCCAGCTGAAATTTGGTTGAATTTCCTATAGGCCAGTTTGTCTATTTTCAGCAGTTCCATGGCCTCGTAGACCTTCTTGAGATTTTGCTCGCGTGAACATGTCCTCGTGAAGTTGAAACGTCCCACCAGGATTGTATCGACGACGTTCATCGAGAAGACGTCGTTCGAGAAGACGGGGACATAGCCCACAACAGGGGAGATATCCTTGTAGCGCAGGCCTTCGATGTCCGTGCCGTTAATCAGAATGGAGCCTTCTTGAGGCTCCACTATCTTGTTCAGACACTTGATTACCGTGGATTTCCCGACTCCATTCGGCCCCACAATGCTGTATAGACCCGGTTTGTCTATCTTCAGGTTCAGATTCTTCAGGACTAACCGTTCGTCATATCCGAAACAGACATTCCTGAACTCGATAGATCCCGGCATCTCACCAGACCTCCCGTCCTTTGCGGAGGATAAGCCACAGGAATATCGGACCTCCGAGGAAAGCCATGATGACGCCCACGGGAAGCGGACCGAAAGATACCACGCGTCCAATCTGGTCGGCCACAATCATAATCATTCCGCCGAAGATGGCCGAGCCCGGTATCAGGTACCTATTATCGGCACCAATGAACATCCTAACGATGTGAGGAGAAACCAATCCGACGAAACCGACTATTCCGACGAAGCTCACGATACTCGCAGCCAGGATCCCAGTCACAAGTAGGAGGAATATGCGGAGTTTGTCGGCATCGATTCCCAGGGCTTTCGCGCTCTCATCGCCTGTGGCCAGAACATTGATCTTATGTGAGCAAAGGCCGATTATTATGATTCCCGCAAGGCTTGCAAGGACTATTATTGGTATGTTGCCGAAGGTGATATTCCCGTTCGAGAGGGATCCGACCTGCCATGCATAGATGGCTGCCATAGAATTCGGATCGGCCCATAGCATCATGACGGTCGTCATCGCGCTGAAGATGTACATCGTCCCTATTCCCGCCATTATCATGGTCGTGGGCGAGGCATTCGACATCCTCGAGATGGCAATGATGACGACCGTGGGGATCAAGGAGAATAAGAATGCGTAGATGACGACTCCAGTCATCGAATTGAGGGCGATGCCAGTGGTCATCGCCAGTGTAGCTCCGAATCCCGCCCCCGAGGAAACACCTGTGGTGTAGGAGTCGGCCAGGGGATTCTTCAGTATGCTTTGCATGACGGTTCCGGCGACCGCCAGGGCAGCGCCTCCGAATATGCCGAATATAACGCGGGGAAGCCTGAGTTCCCAGACAATGTAGTCTTTCGCCGAATCGGCGGGTGCATTCCCGATTATATGATTCCACAGGATGTCATAGACTTCGAAGAAGCCTATCTCGTAGCTTCCGAGCGTAATTGAATATGCGGCAACGAGGAAGATAATAATCAGGCAGATCGAGATGAAGACGTACTTGAATCTGATCAACCTGGCGTATTCTTTGATTTTTATCTTGAAATTATCATCATCGGTCTGGATTCCTTCTTTCCATTTGCCGACGCATTTCAGTACGAATCCGCCGATGACCGGATCCTCTTCGATGTTATCGAAATATCTCATTCATATCGCCTATAGTCAGAAGGATAATGGGGCCGTGAGGCCCTAGTTTTGAATCAGCTATAGCTCGATATGCCGTAGACCTCGGGAGCGAAGCCCAGGTAGTTCTTCATGTCGATGTCTTTTCCCATGTAGGTGAAGTTGCGGAAATACGTGTTCAGATATTCCCATGCCTTCTCCTCATTGAAGACGTCGTTCCCCCAAATGTACGACCCAATCAGATATGTAGAACAGATTCCTGCAGTCCCGCCGAGAACTTCGTACGGAACCACGATGATTTTGTCGTTCTTGTAAGCTGAGGTCTCCTTGAAGTACTTGACCTTCGTGTCGATTATCTCATGATACTCTGTATCCGACAGATTCCTGCCGAAGAGTCCCCAAGTATCCATGACGATTATTTCCGGATCGATATTCAGCACAACGTCCATTTCCAAGTCGTAGATGGCTCCGCCGGTACCATCATCGGCACGTTCTACAGGGATGGTAAGAGGCAGCCTGAGCAGGTTGGTGATGTCCGTGTACTGGCTCGCACCAGGGCTAAGAGTATCCAGGTTGACGGAATTGGGGCTGGTGGGATCGTAGCAGAGGAGAGCGGTCTTTTTGGTAGCGCCTGAGCTGACAATCGAATTCGTGATGTCTTTCTCGATCGTCTCGATGAATTCGATGTAATCCTTGGTTTCTTCCTGCTTGTTGAACATGACGCCCAATGTAATGGCGGTGTGAGAATAGTCGATCTCGTTAACCACCCTCTTCACAGGAAGCTCAAGGATGTTGATGCTGGGATCCAGAGCTTTGAGGGATGTTTTGAGGTTTGAAGAGATCTCGTAGAAGTCCGCGAATAGGAGCTTGGTTCCACTCTTGTAGATTTTTTCTGCGTCGAAATTGGCTGCATCATCGCGGACGCTGGTGACCCTGTCAGATAGGCCAGGGTAAAGCGACGCGTTGTATTTGGAGATGGATGTTGTCGAATCCCTCGTACCTACAATTTGGTCGAAGATTCCATCGATGATGCAGATATCGTATCCGTTGGTTCCAGAAGTGGTGATGGGTCCGACTACAGGGTAGTTTACTGAAGCCACGTCCTTGTACCAGTTCAGGTAATACATCGTCGCCTTCTCCCCGTTGAGGAATTTCTGAAGAAGGTCTACATCATCCTGGGTAATCGCACCATCCGCATTAGTGTCCGCGAGGGGATATGATGTCTTGTCCCAGACGGTTTTTCCACTCACGATGTCCTTGATGAATTCGAGGTCTTTATCGTCTAGATAATTATCATTATTCGCATTTCCGAACACCAAATTTCTGGTTGATGTAACGTTGAATGCGGAATATTCAGTTTTTTCATTATCATTGCCTGACGGAATCAGCATTATCGCAGCTACGACCGCAATCACAATGATAACGACGGCAACAATTGCCACCATCTCTTTGGTCTTCATTCAGTCACCTGGATGTATCATCCAACCGACTATCTGATTAACTCATATTAAAATTATAATTGTGCTACGGGCACATACCCAGGAAGATACGAACTGCACCCCTCCAACATGGAGTGGGCTTGATTTGACTGACCAGTATTGTTAAAGAAACCCGGGCCTCCCGGCCCGGTAATGGATTTCACTGTACGGCTTTCTGGACCTGCTCGAAGATCTCGTCGATCCCGCCGACGCCCTGGATGA
>CAVKKO010000185.1:0-3836 GCA_963656905.1 Bacteroidaceae bacterium
CATGATGCGGATGATCTCGTCATCCGGCAGCAGGACCATCCCGTACTCCTCGCATTTGCGAAGAACATCTTCCTCATCGTCCCCTCCGAGTCCCACCTCGGAACCCACCGCCAGGACCCCTCCGGGAGCCAATACCCTCGAGGCCTCCTTCAACCCCTGCTCGGCATCCGGCCAGAAGAAGTAGGTCTCCATCGCCGTCACCACATCGAACGAACCGTCCGCGAAGGGAAGGGATTCCACAGAAGCCACCTGGAGCTGCAGACGGTCATCACCAGCATTGGTCTCGGCCGTCATGCCGACCGAATCCTCCGAGATGTCCACTCCGTGCAGCATCGCCTCAGGATACCTCCCGCGGAGCTTCTTCAGGAACCCTCCGCCCCCGCATCCTATATCGAGAGCGGAACCGGCGTGCTCCGGCAGCCTCGCCAGCGCCTCGGTCCACAGCGGGACGTGATGCGAGTTCATCATCCCGAGGATCGTCCTCCCGTCTTCCCCCGTCGGTCTCCTGCATTGTTCCTTCTCGTCCATGCTATCGCATCCTCATGGGATTCATTCGATATGACATGCGGCATCGCGGGATCCCCCGCGCCCCTTTTTGAACGAAGGATGGTACACGATGTTCAGGAATCCCGTGTCCTCGTCCCTCCTGACCGTGGCATCTACCCCGTACGTCTCGCGGATATTCTCAGGCGTCAGGATCTCCTCCGGAGTTCCGACCCTCACGACGCGACCGTCCTTCATCAGCACCAGCCTGTCGCAGTACGCCCCGGCGATGTTCAGATCGTGCAACGCACACAGCACCGTCAGATCCAGGTCCTTGATGGTGTCCATCAGCTGCAACTGGTATTTGATGTCGAGATGGTTCGTCGGTTCATCCAGCAAAAGAACGGGCGTCTGCTGCGCCAATGCCCTCGCGAGGACGACCCTCTGCTGTTCCCCTCCGGAAAGGGTGAAGAAATCCCTGTCCGCGAAAGCCTCCATCCCGATCTTCCCCAATGAATCCAACGCGATCCGACGGTCCTCATCGGTATCGGGCTCCATGGGCTGCTTGTGGGGCGCCCTCCCCATCATCACCACATCCATCACCGAGAAATCGAAGTTGTAGTAGTTGTGCTGGGCCACCACCGCGGTCCTCAAAGCGCATTCCTTCAGCGGAAGCGATGAGATGTCATCCCCTCCGATCCTTATGACCCCGGCGATCGGATCCAGCACGCGGTAGATCGTCTTGAGCAGTGTCGACTTCCCGCTGCCGTTGGGTCCGATGATTCCTACGAACTCCCCTTCCCCGTCGGTCAGCGACACGTCGTGCACTATGGGCTTCTTTCCGATGTTCACGGATACATTGTCTATCTCTATCACGGAATCCGCCTCAATTGAAAGAATACGTCTTCTTGATCATGATGTAGGCGAAGATCGGCGCACCGCAGACCGCTGTGATGATACCTATAGGCAACTCGCCTGTTGGGAGGATACTCCTGGCCACCAGGTCGGCCCATACCATGAACAGCGCACCCACGACCACGGATATGGGCATGAGCTTCCAGTGGTTGTTCCCCGCTATCCCGCGGACGATGTGTGGTATCATGAGCCCCACGAAACCTATCACCCCGCAGAAACACACCGCGCACGCGGTGAGTAGCGCGCAGAGGAACACGTAGATGCGGCGCTTGGAGTTCAGGTCCAATCCTAACGATTTCGCCGTCTCGTCCCCGGTCAGCATGATGTTCAGCGACCTCAGCTGGGTCGAGAAATAGATGATGCAGATGCACAGGGCACCCAAGGGCAGCAATACTCTCATCCACGTGGCCGCCCCGAATGAACCCAGCGTCCAGAACGTGATGGATTGCATCTGCTCGGCATCCGCGAACAACGTGATGATGAGGTTGGAGAATGCTCCGAACAGACAGCTGATGATCGTTCCAGAGAGCACGAGCTTGACCGTCGTCGTCCTTCCTCCTGCTGCCGACAGCGCCAGTACGGCCATCGCCGATGCGAACGAACCGATGAACGCGAATATCGCCAGCGCAACGCTCTCGGAGACCATGGGAATCATGGATATCGCCCCGCACCCTATAGCGAACGTCGCTCCGAACGAAGCTCCGGACGACATCCCCAGGATGTACGGATCCGCCAACGGGTTCTGGACGGTGGCCTGCATCACCACTCCGGCCAGGGCCAACGCCCCGCCGACCACCGCCGCCATCACTATGCGGGGCGCCCTCATCGTCCAGACGATGTTGTAATCCACCCCGCTGAGATAATCAGGATCTCCTCCGAGGTGGAGGAGATTAAGGAGTTTGTTTATCACGACGCCGTATACGTCGGACATCGGGATGGAGACCGAGCCCACGGATATCGAGAACAGCATCGAGACCGCGAGTATGATCAAACCTCCGACCACCAACGCGGTGCAGGAGTACTTCCCTATCCTCTCCTTCGCGTAGCTCGTATCCTCACCCCTTCGGAATCAGGCCTTCGCCAGATCCGGATACATCAACGCGAACATCTGGTCCAAGACATCCTCGTCGAGGACACCCGCCATGTACATGGTGTAGAACGGCAAGGCGGTGACCTTCTCCCTCGGGATGTCCATCGACGCGAACACCGGGATCGAGAAGAACCAGTCCTTGACCTTCTCGACCTCCTCGTCGGAGATGTGCGTATAGTTCGTCACGTATCCGACCACCATGACAAAGTTCGCGCCGGTCTTGGCGATCTGTTCGAACGTCATATCGTCCATGCGTCCGGAACTGATGCATATCCCTCCGGCGGCCTCGATGAGCTTCCCGGTCAGCATGTTCGTCCCGTAGACGAGGTTCTCGCTGGTGGCTGTGGTGTCGTAGTCCATCACGAGCACGCGGGGCTTCTCGCTGTCGGGGATGTCCTTGATCTTCTCGGCGATGGCGGCCTCCTTGTTCTTCAACTCGGCTATCTTGGCGTCGGTCTTCTCGCTGACGTTCCAGATCTTGCCCATCATGTCCAGGAGCTGATAGTATGTGTCGAGGCTCGAACCGGCACCATTGCCGTACTGATTGGTCTTGATGCACTGGATGCCGTACTGGTTCCAGTAATCGACGGTTCCGATCTTCGAATCGGTGAAGACCCCCGACCATCCGATGATGACTTCGGGGTTGCACTCCATCACGTATTCCTTACTCCAGGTGGCGAGAGCCCCGACTTTGGTGGTGGGTTGACTCAGGATCTTGGAATAAGCCTCGGCGTACTCCTCGTTGAGGGGGATGTCGTCGGTCGTCCTGACATAGGCACCCACGATGTAATCCTCGAGTCCAAGGGAGCACATGAGCTCGACGTTGGCCGCGATGCACACGAACACCTTGGTGGGTTTGTGGGTGAATGTCAAAATGTTGTCTGTCGTACTGCTGGCGATCCTGTCGTTGACGGTAATACCGTTGGCATAGTACTCGTCATCCGACGTATCGTCCTTCTTCTGGTCGTTGTCTCCGTTGTTCATGGCGATTCCGACCACCGCGGCAAGAGCTATGATGACGACCACAGCAGCCGCGACTATCTTCATATTCATAGAATGACACACTCCATGTGATTGGATGTATAATCCAACTAACGGCACAATCCACCCCTATTAATAATTTAGTAATTCCGAAATCTAGCCCCACGAATATCCGCCACAAGGCTGTGCATGAAGAGGGAGGATTGTAACCCGGTCGCTGAACTTCAGCGAAACCGACCAAATCAGAAGCTTCAAGCTCTTATCTTCTCGGTCTCACACTTAACAAATATCTTTCGTACACCCCTCCTCCCGCACTTATATCCTCACAAGGACACACCCCGTCCATGAACAGGCTCACGCTCGCCCA
>CAVKKO010000186.1:0-3822 GCA_963656905.1 Bacteroidaceae bacterium
CCTTCTCCACGATCTCGCCTTCTTTCATCACCAGTATGACGTCGGAGTCCCTTATCGTGGACAGCCGATGGGCGATGACGAACGATGTCTTGCCTTCCGTGAGCTTCCCGACCGCGGCCTGTATCTGCTTCTCGGTCACGGTGTCCACGGAGCTGGTTGCTTCATCAAGGATGATCATCGGTGCGTCCTTGACAATCGCCCTCGCGACAGTTATCTGCTGCCTCTGGCCCACGGACAGGCCGGATGATTCGGATATCCTCGTGTCCAGGCCGTCTGGCAGGGAGACTATCAGCCCTTCGAGGCCGACGGAGCGGCATGCTTCCATCACAGCCTCGTCGGAAACGCCCTGCCTCGTGAAGACGATGTTCTCCCTGACAGTCCCGTCGAACAGCCAAGTGTCCTGAAGGACCATGGAGAACAGGTCGTGCACGTTGTCCCGGGACAGGTCCTTGATAGACTTGCCGTCGACGAGGATGTCCCCGGAATCGACCTCGTAGAACCTCATCAGCAGGTTGGCGATGGTGGTCTTCCCTGCACCGGTGGGGCCGACGATGGACACTTTGGAGCCATGCGGGACCTCCAGGTCCAGGCCGTGGATGACCTCCCTTCCGGGAACGTATCCGAACCGCACGTCCCTGAACGAAACATCCCCTCTCACTTCGGAAGGCTCCAGGCGCTCCGCGTCCTCCTGAAGGGGCATCTCCTCCCTTCCGAGCAGTTCGAAGATCCTCTCCGATGCCGACGCCACCGATTGCATCTGCGCGGTTGACTCGGCGATCATGACGATCGGATGGGTGAACTGCTTCACGTAGAGGATGAACGCGACGATCACCCCGTATCCGATGCTCCCGTCCACGATCATCATGGACCCTGCGACGCAGACGACGACGTAGGAGATGTTCCCGATGAAGTTCATGGTCTGGGGCACCAGCCCGGTGACGACCCTGGCCCTGTAGGCGCTGCTGAAGAGGCCCGAGTTTATCGAGTCGAACCTGGCCTTGGACCTTTTCCTGTCGTTGTACGCCGTGACGATGTCGTGCCCGTAATAGGACTCCTCCACCAGCGCGTTCATCCTGCCCAGGTCCCGTTGCTGGGCGATGAAGTACTTCTGCGTGCGGCGGGTTATGATGTAGAGCATGACGAACCCCATGATCGGGGCGATGACGGCGACAGAGGCGAGGCGCCAATCGGTGTAGAACATCATGATGAAGGACCCGACAAGCATGGTGACCGCAGTGACGGTATGGGCGATGCTCTCGCTGCAGGAGTTGCTGATGGTGTCCGTGTCGTTGGTCATGCGGCTCATCAGGTCCCCTGTGCTGCAGCTGTCCAGATAGCTCAGCGGGAGCAGGGAGATCTTCCGGGAGGCGTCGTCGCGCATCCGGGCGCCGATCTTCTCCGACGAAGCACCTATGATATAATCCTCAAGCGTGGAGAACACCACGCTCAGGGAGTAGATCGCCAGCAGGAGGACGCCTGTTCTGAACACGAAGCCCGTGTCGAAGGGCGCGGGGCCGAGGATGCTCTCAGACAAGCTGTCCGTGATGGACGCCAGGTACTGGGGGCCGATCAGGGAGAGTATCGAAGCGATTATGCTGAACGCTATTCCCAGCGCGATGTCCTTCCGATAGGGCCCGATGTACTTCAGGAACGCCAGCATGGCGGTCTTCAGGTCCCTGGGCTTCTCCGCCCTGGTCCAGCTGGGGCCTCCCGGCGGCATCAGGACCCCTCCCCGAGCTGCGACCTGGCGATCTCCGCGTAGAGGGGGCAGGTGCGCATGAGCTCCTCGTGCGTTCCGATCCCTGCCATCCTGCCGTCGTCCAGGACCATGATCCTGTCCGCATCGATTATCGTCCCGATGCGCTGGGCCACGATTATCTTGGTCGAATCCTTGGTGGCCCTCTTCAAAGCCGTCCTTAGGTCCAGGTCCGTCTTGAAATCGAGCGCGGAGAAGGAGTCGTCGAAGATGTAGATCTCCGGGTCCTTGCAGACCGCCCTGGCGATGGATATCCTCTGCTTCTGCCCTCCGGAGAGGGTGCGGCCGTACTGGGCAAGATCGGAGTCCATCCCTTCGGGGAGCGAATCGACGAAGGACGATGCTTGCGCGATGTCCAGGGCCCTGCGGATGTCCCTGTCCGTCCTGTCCTCGGAGCCCTCGCCGTAGTTGACGTTGGCGCGTATGGTCCCCTCGAAGATGACGGCCCTCTGGGGCACGTATCCGATCTTGGAATGCAGCGCCTCCAGGTCGTATTCCTTGACGTCCACGCCGTCCACCAGGACCGATCCGGAATCTACGTCGTAGAACCTGGGGATCAGGTTGGCCACGGAGGACTTCCCGCTCCCCGTCCTTCCGATGATGGCGAAGGTCTCCCCCTTCCCGACACTGAACGATATCCCGCTGAGGGCTTCATGCCCTGCGCGGGGATAGGAGAACGAAACGTCCCGGAACTCCACGGTCCCGCGGGAGCCGTCCCCTTCCCTGACATCGCCTCCTTTGATAGAGGGCTCGTGCTCGATGACCTCCTCTATGCGCCCCGCCGACACCATGGCCCTGGGCAGGCCCCTGATGATGCCCGTGAGCATCATCACCGATGTTATGACCTGTCCGGCATAGGACGTGAACACGATCATGTCGGAGAAAAGCTGCATCTGGTCCGCCTGGGAAGGCGTCGACTGCAGGATGCCTGCTCCGATCCAGTAGATCGCCAGCGTAAGGAAGCTGAGCATCGACGACGAGATCGGATGCAGAGGGGCCATCTGATGGGCCACCCTGACGTTGTTGTCCTGCAGGTCGCCGTTGGCCTTGTCGAACCTCTCCTGCTGGGCGTCGTCGGCGTTGTAGGCGCGTATGACCCTCACGCCCTCCAGGTTCTCCCTGGTGGAGTGGTTGACGCCGTCCATCAGCCACTGGATCCTCCTGACCAGGGGCATGTTGGCCCGCATGATGAAGAATATCGCCAGCAGCAGGATGATCAAGGCGACTGCGGTCGCGGCAGTCCATTCCAGGGTGCTGCCGCTTATCTTGAGCACCGCCCAAACGGCCATGACCGGAGCCTTCACCACGATGACAAGGCCCCTGGCCACGAACTGCTGTAAATGATAGACGTCGTTGGTGGAGCGGGTGATCAGGCTGGCCGCCGAGAAGGAGTCCATGTCGTCGTGGGAGAAGGACTGCACCTTCTCGAACTCCAGCTCGCGGAGGGTCCTGCTCAAGGATGCGGATATGCGGGAAGCGAGGATGCCCGTGGCAACCGCGGCGGCGAAGCTCGCCAGGGCGCATGCGATCATCCGTGTCCCGTCGCGTGCAACGATGTCCGTGCCCATCCCCATCTGGAGGTGGGTGGTTATCTCACTCATGAACTCGGGGATCCTCAGGTCCAGGTACACCTGGAGCAGCACCAGCGCCACGCAGACGGCCGCTAGGGCCCAGTCCTTGGGCCTCAGGTATCTAAGAATCAGCCGGATCCCCTCACGGTCGCCTTTAAGCGGAATCTGACCATAATGATTGCGAGCAGCCGTTCATCAAGAGGTGAAGCTCGTCGTCGGTTACGGTTGAAGATCCCTTTCTTTCTGCCTGATGCGTGATGTTTGGAACCTATGGATTTCGGAGCGGCAGAAGCCACATGACAGCACCGATGACAGCCGATTTCGCTACCGTCTTATATGCGCGTCACTTCCCACGGCTCATGTCTACAGTAAAAAGGTCCTCCGAGGTCTCCGTCGGCGACGGCACCGTCTCCGTCGGAGGCTGGGTCCAGGACGTCAGGAACCTGGGCGGGATCTCGTTCATCACCATGCGCGACAGGGACGGCACCTACCAGG
>CAVKKO010000187.1:0-3790 GCA_963656905.1 Bacteroidaceae bacterium
TCTTCCTCGTCGGAGAAGGATTCGCGGACCATGTTCAGCCCGATGAGGGCCAGTAGGATGAACGCTATCCAATGGTCGTAATCGGATATCAGGGAGTAGAAGGAGCTTCCGAGATAGAACCCGATGATGGGCATGATCATCTGGAATGCGCCGAACCACAGTCCGACCACGACGATGCTCTTGACGGATGGGTTCTTCAGGGCGAGGCCTTTGCATAAAGATACGGCGAAGGCGTCCATAGAAAGACCGATTCCGATGAGCAGGACAGACAGGAGGTCCATGGGACGGGCTAGTTATTCTAGGTATATGAATGGGGGAGGTGGGCGACGGCGAAGCCGTCGCCACGAGGCGGACGGCTGCCCTTGGCAAACCTGGGACTGTCAGCGGCCCCGTACATCGTCCTAATAGGAATCGCGATGGTGCGACTCTAACGTGGGGGCATCACGTTGGTCCGTACACAAGTCCGGGCATCGGGGTTTTGGTTGCATTCATCACACCTATATGTCCTGGGATCAATCATGTGGTCATTTTTTACTGTTTATGACTAAATAATGGTCAGATAAAGTCATTAAATACGACAAATACATACATGACATTATGTTACGCTCAATGGAATTGGAGAACTTCCAATCATTCAGCCATATAGAACTTGACTTGAACGGCAAGAGTGGAACGGTCAAGAACCATGCGTTCATCTACGGTGAGAACGGCTCAGGCAAGAGCAATTTGATCAATGCGATCTTCCTGTTGAAAGTGTGCTCTGGTGCTTTGAAGAAGATGGCACACAGCCGCGATGGCGCAGACTCTCCCTCCGTACACGATGACGATTTGAGGCAGCTCGCCAGAGAGGTATATATGATCGGTTCCGAAGGGAACATGAAGCTGACTTACACGTTCTTTATCAAAGGGTCCGATGCCAGATATACGATAGAGTTCGACACGGACGGCACCCTCGTCAAAGAAGTGCTGGAGAACAAGGTCAACAGCCGTAGGGGCATCTTATACAGACTGGAAGCAGGACAGAAGCCCTATTTCGTACGTGGTCTCGTCAAAGACAAGAGGTTCAGAGATAAGATAAAGAGCGAAATCGCACAATACTGGGGCAACCGTTCGCTCCTCTGCATTCTCAATGAAGACATCCGCGAAAGCAATCACAGTTTCATATCGGAGAATGTAAATGTCAATCTTCTGAATTTCATCACCGAGGTCGAAACTACCAAGGTGGACACCAAATCATTCCCGATCATGGTGCCCGGCATCGAGTTGCCGAAAGGGCGCATAAGTGCCGACAGGGATAAGGAACTCGATGCCGTCCAGAGTATGATTTCCAGCTTCTTCACAAGGTTATACACTGATATCACCGGCGCTTACTTCAAGATGGAGTCCAAAGACGGATATCTCGAGTACGAGCTGTTCTTCCAGAAAAGGATATCTGGCAAGATTCGCGATATCCCCGCGTTCTGGGAATCCACAGGCACCAAAAAGATGATGGGCATAATGTCTGCATTGATAGACTGCGTTCAAGGCGGAACGGTATTCATCGATGAGATGGACACGGGGGTTCACGATCTTCTGATATCCGGCGTGATTGAGCAGGTGATACCCGATATCAAAGGGCAGCTGGTAGCCACCACACACAACACATGCCTGATGGAATCGCTCGATGCGGACAGTGTGTACGTCATAGGCGTGGACATGGACGGGTTCAAGAAGATACGTTGCATATCGACGATAGAGAGGGTTCGGAAGACGAACAACATCCGTCATAAGTACTATGAAGGGAACTTCATGGGGATTCCGTACATCGGCGACCTGGGGCTTCCGGGCATCATCGAGATGAGCATGGAGGGCGAATGACCCTGTTTCTGGCCGTCGAGCACGGCGAATGCGAGATTGTGCTTTGCAGAACCTCTCCCTCTGGTTGCGTACAGATGTGGTGCCCGTATCCAGGGAGAACGGCACGGAAACGATATAGATGCAGGAATCCTGGGAGTATCTCTGCCAAGGTCCCTTCAAAGACCTGAATTCATTGAACAGGTTCTATCGCGGATACAGGAAGGGCAGGAAGACCAAGGACCTGGAGATGGAGGATGTCACGATATTCGTGATCATGGATGTGGATGGCGACCGTTCCAGTTCGAAATCTTTCAGGTCGAAGGATCTTTTCAGGGACTCGAAGTTCCATGACCGCATCATTCCGATAATGAACGATCCGAACCTGGATCAGATTCTGAGATCGGCAGGCTACGAAATAGACGGGAGGAAGAAGCCCGACTCTTACAGGAAAGCATTCGGGAAGGTCAAATCGATCCGGGAGTTCTGCTCATCGTTGGAGGGGCTGGACACCGACCTGCCTGTGATGATCGAAGAGATATAGAAGCACTGTCCGCATTTCCAATGATGCTGGCGCATGCCGTCTCCGACGGCATGCTCGGCATCATCAATCATCCTCGGCACATCGGGAGACGTCAGAGGTCCAGAGCATTGTCATAATAGGAATCGAGGCGGTGCGAGCTCCTCCCCTTCAGGTCCACGATCCTGTCGCGGGGCATTACAGCTCCCCACAGGATCTCGGATTCTTCCGAGAACACCCTGCGCCTTCCGAGGGGGTCCTCGCGCTGGCCAGCGTAGCAGTAGATGCATCCGTGGCCGCACGTCCCGTACTCCCCGATGTCGATGCTCTTGACGCACCTGCACTCGTCCCTCACGGGGACGTCCGGGGTCTCATAGGGGATGTCCAGCATCCTCATCGTCTCCCTGTCGATACAGCCCCTGGGCTCGATGCCGTACCGGGAGAAGTCGTCGGTGCCGCAGCAATGAGTGAGGATCATCCCATGGTCTTCCGCGACCTTCGAGGCCATCTTCACGAACTCGGTCCTTTCGGAAGGGGATATGCGCCTGATGGCCCCGGACTCTTCGAGCCTGATGAGCTTGCCGTAGATGTCCACGAAGCTGAAGATGCACCTGTCCGTCCATCTGGAGGCTTCTCTGCAGAGCATCTCGAACTTCCTGCGGTGGTAGTCCATGCTGATCCCTCTGTTCAGGATCACAGGGTCGTACCTCCAGGACATCCTGTCCCTGCCGATGATGTCGGAGATGGCTTCGCAGGAGTCGGAGATGTCCGCTTTGAACCTGACATAGGGCTCGATGTCCCTGTGGTATGGGGTCATGGTGACCTGGAACAGGGCGGTGTGGCCCATCCTGCCGATCTCCTTCATATGGTCGACCATGGGCCCCGGGTCCTTGGTGATGAAGACGATGCAGTCCACGTTGTCCCTGGAGAGGTCGATCTTGTGGACCGTTGTCCTGGAGACGGGGTTGCGGACGAGGACGCAGCCGGCGCGAAGGCGGTTCATCATCCACTCGGAATGGAAGGCGGGGATGTCGGTGCGGCGGCTGGCGCTTATGATCATCGGAGAAGGGGATTCGATGGATGGGGATATAGGATGCGGTCGGACCGTCTGCTCCAAGACCTCGGACAATGATGTCAGGAGCTCGGCGACGGACTTCCCCTTGGGAGTGAGCTTCAGCATCCCGCTCCTTCCGAGGACCGCTATCTCGACGATCCCTTCTCTTTCGAGGATGCCGAGCTTCGTGTTCATGCGGTCTCCGCGGGCCACGTTCCTGTAGACATCGGTCTTAAGGCATCCGGGGTTGCGGTGGACGAACACGATGATCTCGGCCATGTGAGGCTCGTCGAAGAGCTTCAGGCCGAGGGGGCCGTCGGATTGCGATGGCATATGAATATGGAATCGGGGCCTCCGGACGGTGCCGGAAGCCCCTGGGTTTG
>CAVKKO010000188.1:0-3788 GCA_963656905.1 Bacteroidaceae bacterium
GCCCCAGCCCACGTGCCATATGAAGGCCAGGCCGATGAGGCACGTGATGCCAAGGCAGGCGAAGCCTGCCATCAGCACGTGCTTGGGCTTCAATACGCCTGTGACCAGCTCGGGGGACCTGGTCTCGTTCTCCACCGTGTCCGTTCCTTTGGCATAATCGCCGTAGGTGTTCAGGAGGTTGCAGGCCGACTGCAGGAGTATTCCGCCTGCGAGGATCAGCAGGAACATGACCCATTCGATGAGCCCGAAGGGCTCATGACAGAAGGCCACGACTCCTCCGATGAGGACGGGAACGACGGCTCCGTGGAGCGTCCATGGCCTGAACGCGTTCCACCACCCTGCCTTGACCTTCCTCACTCCGGGCATAATGGGTGCTGGATGCAGGTATCCGTAATAAAGGGTGGTCTCAGAACCACACGATTATCGGCGTGGGCGGAGCCCACGCCAGGGGATATCTTGGAACCTGTTCCGTCTCGGTTATAAACCCCTGCCCCATAGTTGCGGACGATACCATGCCGTCTTCCGCATCAGACAAGCTGGACGATCTCCAGAAAACGATTCTGTTCATCATCGACTCAGCGGACGCTGACATTGATGAAGCGCACCTTCAGAAGATGGTGTTCCAGGCCCTGATGGCTACAGGCCACAATCCTCAGGAGCTCGGTTTCCGTCCCGGGATCTACGGCCCCTGCAGCACTCGCGTCAGCGAGTGCGCGGAGACTCTTGCAGACATGGGATTCCTTGCGTCCGAAGGAGAAACGGTGTCTGTCGCACCGGATGCGACTGAAACAGTCGCATCCCTTGATCTGCCGGAGACAGACAGGTTCAGAATCGGGATGATTTCCGAATACGTGTCCGGATTGGACCGGGAAGAGCTCGTTCTTGTGACGTATGCGGACGAGACGGAATCCGCCGGCGAGCGCTATCTGGAAGACTCCGAGGTCAAAGACAAGGTCCTGGAGAAACGCGTGGACATCGCCATGCGCATGTATGAAACTCGGAAAGCGACGTTGGAAAGGGCATCCGAGCTTGCGGGAACGGATATCCGCAGCTTCGGAGACCTCGTTTCGGAAAGGGGCATCAGACGTTGCGATTGATAAGGGACACAGGCGGTCGCATCCTTCGGTCCTGTCCGGGCCTCGGCATCAGCCGAGGGCCGGGGAAAGGCCCGCGAACCGCCTCTCGGGCTTTTGGCCGGGGCGTAGCCCCGGCCTGCAGCCCCGTTCAGAACAGGTTGAACACCTTCTCGGAGTACCCGAGCATGTCGTCCAGCGGCAATCCCGCTATGAGCACGGCCTGGTCGTACATGATCTCCGCCATGGCCTTCGCCTTGTCCTTGTCCGAAGCATACGCTTCCTTGAACCTCGCATACGCCGGAGAATCGATGTTCACCTCCAGGACCCTCTTCGCCTTCACCTTCCCGTTCTCCGAGCCCGGGATCGATGCGAAGTACTTTTCCATCTCCAGCGACACGTCGCTCCCCGTGCTCAGGCACACGAAGTGCGTCTTCAGGCTCCTGGACGCTTTCACATCGGACACCTCGTCGCCAAGGGACTCCTTGATGAACTCCAGGACATCCTTCTCAGACTCCTGCTTCTCGTCGTTCTCCTTCTTCTCCTCTTCGGATTCCAGGTCCAGGTCGTTCCCGGCCACGTCGCAGAACTCCATGCCGTCGTACTCCCTCAGAGTCCTGATGGCAAATTCATCGACATCCTCTCCCAGGCACAGGATGTCGTATCCCTTCGCTCTGACCAGCTCCGTCTGCGGCACCTGCTTCGCCCTTGCGATGCTCTCCGCCGCGGCATAGTAGATCTTCTTCTGCCCTTCCGGCATCGCATCGCGGTACTCCTTCAGGGTCACTTTCTGGCCCTTCTCGAACGACTCGAACAGGACCAGGTCCTTCAGCATCTCGGCCTTCGCCCCGAAGTCCTCCACGATCCCGTACTTCAGCTGGGGCCCGAAGCTCTCGAAGAACTTCAGGTACGTCTCCCTGTCCTCCTCCAGCAGCCTGGCCAGCTCGTTCCTGACCTTCTTCTCGATGTTCCCTCTGATCACGGAAAGCTGCCTGTCGTGCTGCAGCATCTCCCTGGAGATGTTCAGCGACAGGTCCGGGGAATCCACGATCCCCCTGACGAACCTGAAGCAATCGGGAAGGACATCCTTGCACTTGTCCATGATCATCACTCCGGAGGAGTACAGCTCCAGCCCGGGCTCGAACTCCCTGCTGTAGAAGTTGTACGGCGCCACCTTGGGGATGAACAGCATCGCCCTGTAGTTCACAGCCCCCTCGGCGTTCACCCTTATCACCGACACCGGGTCCTCCCAGTCGCGGAACTTCTCCTTGTAGAACTTCCTGCAGTCCTCGTCGGTCACCTCCGATTTGTCCCTCTGCCAGATGGGCACCATGGAGTTGACCACCTGGTCTTCTATCGTGGTCACCCAGTCCTTCTTCGGCTCGCCGTTCTCGTCCTTCTCGCCGGTCTCCACGTAGTCCTCCTTCTCGATGTCCATGTGGATCGGCCAGCGGACGTAGTCGGAGTACTTCTTCACCAGATTCTTCAAAGTGTGGACGTCCAGGTACTCGGAGTACTCCTCGTTCTCGTCGTCCTCCCTGATGTGCATGATCACATCCGTGCCCCAGGAGTCCTTCTCGCACTCTTTGACGGTGTATCCGTCGGCGCCCTCGCTGGACCATTCCCACGCCTGGTCCTGGCCGTAGGCCCTGGACCTGACCGTCACTTTATCGGCTACAAGGAACGCGGAGTAGAACCCCACTCCGAACTGGCCGATGATGTCCACGTCGGAGCCTTCCTCCAGTCCCTTCTTGAAGTCCAGGGACCCGCTGTGCGCTATCACTCCGAGGTTGCTGTCCATGTCCTCCTTGGTCATCCCGATGCCGTTGTCGGAGACGGTCACGGTGCGCGCCGCCTGATCCGCGGACACCGTTATCCTGAAGTCCCCGCGGGACACCGTCACAGACGGGTCGCTGAGGGACCTGTACAGGAGCTTGTCTATGGCGTCCGACGCGTTGGAGATGATCTCCCTCAGGAAGATCTCCCTGTGGGTGTAGATCGAGTTGATCATCAGGTTGAGCAACTGCTTGGACTCCGTCTTGAACTGCTTCTTCGACATCTTTCCACCTTCGATTGTTGTTTCAACGCCCTCTCCGGGGAGGGCTTCCGAGGGTTTCTAGTGTTAGTTCTTCTATAAATACGTGACCCGATTTCGCCCCAGGACGGCCGCAGTGTCGATTTATATACTTGAGAAAAAGTCCTAAGGGCCGCAGTTGCAGGAGATGGCGGGCCCGCCGCCCTTCAAAGGGAAAGGAGGAAGAGAAGATGTGTACATTAGACGAGAGACGGTTGCTTCGGGATGCATACCGCAAGTACGAGAAAGGCAGGTTCGTAGAGCCGGAGGACGTCTGGGCTGTGGAATATCTGGAAATGGCCCGCGTTCTCAAGCTTTCCATCAAGGACAAGAAGCCTTACGCGATCGACTTCTACAGAGAGGCCAGGCGATTCCATGGCATACAGCCTCGTGGCCATAGGCTGGGTTCCGAACATCAGTCGCGAGATCACGTCGGACCGCCACATTTCCTTTCATCTGAGAGGATCGCCTGAGAGGATGGGCATCAGATTCACATGCAGAGACAGACACATCCTCGCAGAGCGGGTCGCTGGAGATTACCCGATTGTCAGGATAGAGCTGATAGATGATTCCGGACTGTGCCACATCTACATCGATGGGCAATCCGATGTCTGGAAGTCTGATGACGAGGTCATGTCCAG
>CAVKKO010000189.1:0-3782 GCA_963656905.1 Bacteroidaceae bacterium
ACAGCCGTCGTTCGGTGGGGATGTGAGGAAAAGGGCATGATTCCGGGGGACGGGACGGGAGGGAGGAGGCCGAATGCGGGTATGTTCCGTTCGGAGAACTATTGTTCAATCGGGACATATGATACTGATTTAGTATCCAATATAGCAGGTCACCCCAGTCCTTCGACTCTATGGTCTCTATATGCTCGAATTCTGCACCCACGGTAAGCGAATCTATTTGTAAGGTAGGGCGATTTTTAGGTTGGATGTATCATCCAACTGATATCAATGGATAAGAAAATCACAGCCATTCTTCTGGTCGTTATACTCGTCGTAGCTGGGGCGGGTGTGGCTGCCATCATAATCAACAACGGACAGGATTCCAACGAGGTCAAAGTCACAGGGAACCTTCCGGTGTACGGCAATGCGAACAACGACGACTACATCGACGAGAGGGACGTCGAGCTGATGGAGAAGCTCATCAAGGACGAGTCCATCGACAGGTCCGAGTACCCCTTCCTCGACGCGAACCAGGACGGGAAGCTCGACTCCGCCGACGTTGAGATCGTCAAGAAGGTCATCAACAAAGAGTCCTGCGATCTCTACTATGTGGATTTCGAGAACAAGGTCACCAAGCAGTCCTTCCCCGTGAGCGCGGACCGCATCTGCGTGAACAGGTACTTCTTCGCCGAGGCCGTCGACATCCTCGGTCTCTTCGACCACATCGTCCTCGCCCCTCAGAAGCTCACCGTCGACCGCTCCCACATGTACGACATGTCCCACATCGAGACCGCCTACGAGGGAAGCAAGGCGCCCACCACCGAACTGATCCTCCAGAACAAGGTCGACCTCATCATCGCCGATTCATGGGACAGCAGCGTCTGCGAGCCTGCCATGCAGGCCGACCCGAGCATCAACACGTTCTACGTGGACATCTACAGCTACGGGAACCTCGTGAAGTTCGTCGAGATCATCGGGCTGTTCGTCGGCGCCAACGAAAGGGCCGCCCAGTATGCTGATTTCATCAACGAGATCAACGACTACATCGAGAAGGGCATGGAAGGGCAAACCAAGAAGAAGATCGCCATCACTTATCTCGGTACCACCATCGCACCCGGAACCACCACCATGGAATGCTCCCCCTGCAGCTCCACGTATCTCCTGTCGCAACTCGCCGATGCCTACTACTCGGACGACAAGAGCTCCCGCAACAACAGGTACACCGTCGACGATGAGTGGATGTTGAAGAACTACAAGGTCGAGTACGACGCCATCATCGCCATGCACGAGTACACCGACACGACGAAGGTCAACGGCACGTACTACACGCCGGAGATGTTCAACCAGAGGTGCGACCAGCTGGACGAGAAGTACAGCGCCATCTCCATCAAGGCCGACGGGAATCTGCATTCCACGTCGTTCTTCTCCATCACCTTCGGGAGCTACGCGCACATCCCGATGATCGCCCACATGCTCTTCCCGGAGGTCTTCTCGGAAGAGGACGGATGGAACTTCCTCCAGCAGTACTGGGACGACTTCTCCTCCGCGACGATCGATGTCCGCACCCAGGGCGGATGGTTCGACACCAGGGCCTGAGCGCCCTTTCCAAACCTTTTCCGAAACCCCTTGAATCACAGAGGCTGGAACGATTAGCGGGAACGACTCATCATCAATAACCAAGGCGGCTGTCGAGGAATGGCTCGGCGGGGAGTATCCGGAGATCCACGAGGATATCCAGGAGTATCACCGCTTCAACCGTCTGAAGTTCATCTTCATCATCGCCTGCGCCGTGGTGGCGTTCCTGGCCGCGGGGTATGCGCTCTCCATCGGGGAGTACGACCTCTCGTTCATCCAGACCTACCAGCTACTATGGCACCACATCCTGGGGGACGTCCCCGAGGAGCTCAGCATCCAAGAGTATGTGGTCTGGACCCTGCGCTCCCCAAGGGTGCTGGGAGGATTGCTGGCGGGCGCCGCGCTGTCCGTGGGCGGAGTGATGATGCAGAGCCTCCTGAAGAACCCCCTGGCGGACACGTACACCACGGGGATATCGTCCGGAGCTTCTTTGGGAGCCACCCTGGCCATATGCGCCGGATTCACCGTCATCGGAGGCCAGTACTCCCTGGTGGTCAACGCGTTCGTCTTCTCGCTGATCCCGATGTTCGTCATACTGTCGGTATCGAAGCTGAAGAACGCCTCCGTGACCACGATCATCATGGCGGGCATCGCCATCATGTATCTGTTCAACGCGGTCACGTCGCTATTGAAGATCTGGGCGGAATCCGCCGCCCTGTCCGCGGTGTTCGAGTGGTCCGTCGGGGACCTCACGGGACTCAAATGGGAGGAGGTCGTCGTGATGGCAGTCGTCGTGATCCCGGGGATCATCATCCTGATGTTCCTGTCGGAGAAGCTCAACGCCATGATGATGGGGGACGAGCAGGCTCGTTCCCTCGGCGTGGACGTGGAGACGTTCCGTCTGATATGCCTGCTGATCACTTCCCTTGTCACCGCAGCGGTGGTCTGCTTCACCGGGCTGATTGGGTTCATCGGGTTGGTCTGTCCGCATATAGTGAGGATGTTCATAGGTTCGGACAACCGTCTTTTATTGCCTGCGTCGGCCGCCTTCGGCGCGGCGTTCCTATTGGTGTGCGACGTGATAGGGAGGGTGATAATCGCCCCGAGCACCCTGCAGGTGGGGATCATCACATCGTTCATCGGAGGTCCGGTGTTCCTCTATCTCATAATCAAACAGCGCAGGACGGGGTGGTGAGAATGGTCGTATTGGACATCGACCACCTGTCGTTCGGATACGATTCGGACTGCAGGATCCTCAATGATATCGACATCCATCTGGACGGAGGGGGGCTGGTATGCATCATAGGTCCCAACGGCGTCGGGAAGTCGACACTGGTCAGATGCGTCAACGGTCTGCTAAAGCCTACTTCGGGTTCCGTCTCGATCGACGGCAGGGATATCGGAGAGATGTCGGCGGGGGATATCGCCAAGGTCATCAGCTTCGTTCCGGCTACATCGAGCATCGCTTTCCCCATGTCCGTGGTGGATTCGATCCTCATAGCGTTGGAAAGGAAGGACAGATGGCACACGTCATCGGAGGACCTGGCGAAGGTGTACCTCGCGCTGGATGTCATGCGCATGAGGGATCTGGCGTTGAGGAACTGCAACGAACTGTCGGCCGGGCAGATCCAGAAGGTGGCGCTGTGCCGCGGGCTCGTCAGGGATTCCGAGCTTCTAATATTGGACGAACCGACCGCCAATCTGGATATCAAGCACCAGATCTTTGTGTCGGACTTCATGCACGAGCTCTCCGAGGCCACGGATAACATGATCCTCATGATAAGCCACGACCTCAATCTGGCTGCGAGGTACGCCCGGACGGTCATCGTGATGTCGAAGCCCGGAGTGATCTACGACATCGGGAGTCCGGCGGATGTCATCACTGAGGGGATGATTCGCGATGTGTACGACGTGGACGCCGAGGTCGTGACGAAGGACGGCCGGCCGTACGTGTTCCTGAAGAATGCGTTGAGCTGGTGAGTGAACTTCACCGATTGAACCAGTTTGGTCGGGGATTGAATGTAACCATCATGAGGGAAGACATTCCAAGCACTTGTCTGCGCCGAAGTGTAAACCATACTTTACGAAACGTCCGAATCGAGGCATTCTGTAAGCTGTATCTTACAGAATCCCGTCCTCTTACCATCCAACCTTCCTCCGCCCAACCCCATCCTAAGCGTGTATTAAATTTATATAGAAGTTCTAACATAAACGGCACTCAGAATTCC
>CAVKKO010000190.1:0-3743 GCA_963656905.1 Bacteroidaceae bacterium
ATAACCCGTCCCCGCAGGTTCGGCAAGTCCCTTAACATGAGCATGCTGGACGCGTACCTGAACCTCAAGTACGCCGGCGAGAGGGACCGCTTCTCCGATCTGAAGATATCGGAGCTCCGTCCCGACGATCTGCACAAGAACGCCTATCCCGTCATCAACCTGAACTTCAAGGACCTCGATACGGATGATTTCGATGCCTTCGTCAGAGGTTTCAAGAGGCTGATAGAAAACGCATACAGGAGCTTCTGGGAGCTGAAGGATTCTGAGAAGATAGATGACGATTTCCTTGAGATGTATGACGACTTCATTGCCGGCACAGTCGAGCGTGCATTCCTGGTGGCATCCATCAGGGACCTGTGCATGATGCTCGAGCTGCACTACGGGAAGGAACCCATCATCCTGATAGACGAGTACGACCAGCCGTTTAACGGCTCATACGGCAAAGGCGAGGTCCACGAGAAGATCAAGTCGTTTCTGAGGCGTGCTCTCGGAAATGCTCTGAAGGGCAATCATCACATGAGGTTTGCCGTCCTGACAGGCGTTACGAGGATCTCCGGAGAGACGGCCGGCCCCAATCTGAACAACCTCTGCTTCCATGACGTGCTCTCGAAGAAGTTCGACGGAATGTACGGGTTCACGCGGGAAGAGGTGGAGAAACTCCTTGATGACAACGGCCACAGGGACAAGACAGAGGAGGCTCTGGAGTGGTACGGCGGCTACCGCTTCGGCGAAACGGATGTCTGCTGTCCGTGGAGCATGGTCAACTATGTCGATAGAGGCTGCAAGCCGGATGCCTATTGGGCCCGCACCAGCGGCAACTCCATCATCACCGACCTTGTCTCGAGCGACTGCTGGTGGGTCTGGAAGGACTTGGAGAAGCTGTTCTCCGGAGGCGCAGTCCATGGCGGTTACAGCCCCGAGTTCGAATATTACGACCGCAACGCGCTCGATTCGACCATCTACTCCGTGATGGTCGCGACAGGATATCTCAGGGAGATCTGCTCTGAAGGCTGGCACGAAGTATCCATTCCGAACAAGGAAATACACGAGGTGTTCAGGCGGGCGATCCTCCGGAGGTTCGGGAGATCCGGTCGCGATGTGTCCGAGCTGATCCGCGAGATGGCCGAGAAGGATCGATGACGAGGCCTATTCAGAGCTTCGATCCGAAGCTGCTGTGGCGATGATGGTCAGAAGGCATCCGGCCCACGGCTTCGGAATCACGTCATGGAGGATCACATGGGGCGCTCCCATGTCGTCCACCACGTCGCAGTCCGCATGTCACACGTACTGTGTTCGATAATTCAAACTCGATACCAGCCCTGTCCTCGACCTCTGTCCGGATCACGCCTATAATCTCGGCCTTCTCAGAGCAGGCACATTGCGGCTACGTCACCGGCCTGTCAAGCCGGTGATGGCCGGGGCATCGGCTCAACCTATCACCACTCCGTTTCCTGTGACCTTCATGATCCCGGCGCGCATCCGCTTGTAGAGGTCGAACGAACGCATCTTGAAGTACATCTCGCGGCACTGGCCGTACAAGGTCCGTGCTTTCACTTCTTCCCCGTGGGTGCGCTTGATGTCGCTGAACCCGCACTCCGACTTCCACCTGAAGCCGTACCCGGTCAGCTTCTTCCATTCGTGGTACGGGGTGCTGCACCAGAGCCGCGCCGCACTTCCTCTTGCCGCGCACCCGTTGTTGCGGGGGACCGTGTTCTTCTTGAAGCTCGTGATGAACTCGACGCGGAGCTCCCTGGAGATGTACTTCCAGATCTTGTCGGATGAGTAGGCTCCGTCGCCGTATATCGCCTTGAGCCTGTGGCCCTTCTCCGTGGCCGCCTTCAGGAGCGGCTCCATCATAGGAGGGTCTCCGACGGAATCGAGGGTGACTGCATAGGCGATCACCTCTCCGGAATCCAGATCCGAGAGAACATGCGCTTTGAGCCAATGGGTGACCTTCTCGGTCTTCCACTTCACGGAGCGCCAGAGGGACTGCTGGACCGTTATGAACCCAGAAGAGTCCAGGCCTACGCGGCGCTCCCTTCCGATGACGTTGTCGCTGACCTGCATGAGCAGGACGCCGTCGCTGAACCCGGCTTCTATCCGGGATTCTTCGGTGAGAACGATGCCGGACACCAGCATGTTGGCCCTCTCCAGGAGCCTGGACGTAGACGGAGCCGCCATCCCGTGTCCCATCAGCAGGCCGCTGGCAAAGCCCGCGGCGGATCTGAACGTCATGTTGAAGACGGCCATCATGGCCATTATCCAGAGGACCATCGAGTCCGGGAACTCGAAGGGACGCCCCCGTTTGCCTCTGTTCATCTCCTTCAGCTCGTATTTGAACTGGGGAATCGCAAGGTCCACCCTTCCGAGCTGCTTGCAGAACTCGTACATGGCGATGTTGTTCGCCTTCTCCTCTTCCTTGGTCGCGTCCCTCGGAGGCTCCCTCGGAGGCTTGGGGGCCTCGGCGAATGTTCCCTGGATCTCCACATCGCGGGGAGTCTGACGACCAACACGTTCTTTATCCTTCGATAGTTTACTCTTCTTTGCCATCTGAATCGCCTCAGGTGGTCTCCCCGCTGTCGCTAAACTTTAGGGGAGTTTTCCACTTATTGTTCCTAAATGGTTCAAATATAGTATAGTATAATAATATTTGAATCTTTCTAAAAATTAAAATAATTTGAACTTTTCATATAAAAATGATGTACATATAGAAACTATAATCTTACATCATCCGGAACAAGGCGAGAATAACGGCCCTGTCGCAGGGTCGATGAAAGCAGGGGCCGGCACCCTCATGCATGCAGAATGTCTCGGATCAGACGTTGCTCAGCGTCTCGGAATTGCCGAACAGAATATGTCACACGTCCTTGATTATATCCGTGTTGATGATCTCCGCAAGCTTTCCGATGCTGTGAACGATGCCGGGAGGCTCCAGGACAGAGGGGCCGAGGCGCATGGGCTGCAGGGCGCATCCGGAACATGCCCTCTGAGAGGCGCTCACTAACGCGGTCGTCCATCGCGACCATTCTCTCGACGCAGACACGCCGGTGTCGGTGTACAACGATGGCATAGCATCGTAAGACGGTCTGAGAACGGGCCTGGGCATCGACAATCTGATGGTGTGTGTTTCTTCCCTCATGAGGCAGCACGAAGCCTTCGGAAGGGGAACGGAGGTGATGGCGTGGATCGGTCGTCTTCCTGTCTGGACTCGAGGATTACGATGATTTCTGCGCATCTTTCTCTGAGGGCAGGCACCTCGGAGTTCATGCTCTCCCAGAGGAGCTGCTGGACCACATGCTGGTACCTGTGGGCGACGAAGTCGCGCATTTTGGCGATCTCGTGCCAATCCACATCCTTGAACTCCTCGGTGAGGTCAGACGACAGACGCTTCACCAGTTCACCGATCTGCTCTATTGAGAACGTCGCGGACCTCTGGTATGCCTTGTCGTCAAGGAAGTCCTCGATGTCCGTTCCGAAGCGTTGGATGTCATCGGCTATCTCATCGCAGAAATCCACGATGAGCCTCATTGTATCGATGTCACGCCTCATAGAGGAGCCTCATGTCCTTGGATATGGATCTGCCGAAGTCGTCACGGAGGGACCCTTCGCACACGATATCTATCTCTGTTCCGAGGGCTTCCTCCAGCTTGCCGTAGAATCCCCCCATTTTGAAAAGGCCCATTCCCTTCGGGACCTCGACACAGAAATCGTAGTCGCTGTCGGGGCGGTTGTCGCCGCGGGCC
>CAVKKO010000191.1:0-3723 GCA_963656905.1 Bacteroidaceae bacterium
AGTGCAAGACTGAAGATCTTGAAGTCGCTGGTTCGAGCCCGGCTCACGGCACCATACCTTCTCCTATCACATCTAAGAGGGACCCCCTATGGAGCCCGACCGTGTGTTCATCGACATAAGCACCTCCGACCTCACGATGTCGCAGGTGATAGCCGAGATCGCCAGGCTGCAGAAGGAGTACCCCGATTACGAGATATTCATGGACGGCGACGCCTACGCGATCGTCGGCCATCCACGCAGGAAGCGATGACCATGGGACGCGGAAGGATAACGATCGGGCTCTACAACTCTTACGACCAGAACTTCAGGGAGCCCCATAGGCGCACCATCGCCCGCGCAGGCGACCTGGCAAGGGCGTTCGACATGAACCTGGCTCTGTTCGGGTTCCCGATCCCGGAGGAGACCCGCACGCCCGTGGAGGTGGCGGAGTGGATCGCCGGGACAACCAGCATCGGAGCCCACGGAGGATACTTCCGCGAGCTGGCCGAGAAGGGCAGGTTCATGAAGTTCCCATATCCCGACAAAGGGTTCCCGCCCCAGCTCGGAGAGCCTGTCCTGACGACGAGCAAGCCCGACCCGTCCAAGGCCATCACGCTGGACCGCCTGATGGAGATGGTGGACGGGGGGCAGAGCGTCCTTCTGGTGTTCGGCATCGGCCCCCACGGGGTGCCCAAGAAGACCGCCTCCATACCGAAATACAACCTGGACATCACGCCCGGCGGGTTCTCACTGGAGACCTGCACTGCACTCGGAGCGGTGTGCGGGGCAGTGTACGCACGCAGCATCCTGCGACAACACTAAAAGCTGCGACCGATACGGGGTGTCATGGTAAGACAGGCACGCTGCTCGCACATCCTCGTCGACTCGTATCAGGAGGCCCTCGACCTCCAGAGGAGGGTCAACGCGGGAGAGAACTTTGCCACGCTCGCAGCCCAGTACTCCAAATGCCCCTCCGGAAGGAGCGGCGGGGACCTGGGATGGTTCGGACGCGGCCAGATGGTCAAGCCCTTCGAGGATGCGGCTTTCTCGTACAACCCCGGGGACATGACGATCGTCCAGACCCAGTTCGGCTGGCACCTCATCTACGTCTACGGGCAGAGATGAAGGAAACGGCGGGCAGTGCCCGCCAATTTGAAAATCAAAGGGCCGCAAGGCCTTCTTCTTCTTCTTCAATAATGGTCGTACAGGATGTTCTCCGATTCCAGGAGCACCCCGTCTCCCTTCTGAACACGGCCGACGATCTGCGCGTTGCTGTTCTCCTTCGCGATGGCCTCTGCCTCGTCCGCGGGAGCGATCATCGTGAATCCCATGCTCATGTTGAGGGTCTGGTAGATTTCCTTGGTCTCGATCTGCCCCAGCTCCTGCAGTACATTGAACACCGGTGCAGGCTTGATGGGGTCGTCGATGACATACTGGAGGCCCTTCCTCATCCTGAGGATGTTCCTGAGGCCTCCTCCGGTGATGTCCACCAGTCCGTGGACCTCGTGGGCCGCCGTTATCCCGAGCACCTGCTTCACATAGATCTCGGTGGGCGTCAGGAGCTCGTGGCCCATGGTTGAGTGGAGCCCTGCGACCTTGTCCCCCATGGAGACGTTGTTGGCTTCGCACACCTTCCTTGCCAGGGTGAGTCCGTTCGAGTGGATCCCCGAGGACTTCAGTCCGATGATCAGGTCTCCCTCGGCGCACTTGTCCCCAGTGATGATCCTGTCCTTCTCCACGTATCCGAGGCATGTCCCCGAGAGGTCCACGCCGTTGATGATCTCCGGGAGCACTGCAATCTCCCCTCCGACGATCTCCATGTTGGAGAGCTCGGCGCCCTTCTCCAGGCCGATCCCGATCTCCTCGGTGATGCGGGGGTTGGGCTTGTCGATGGCGATGTAATCGACGAAAGAAGTGGGCTCGGCGTTGACGCAGATGGTGTCGTTGACGTTCATCGCGATGCAGTCGATCCCGATGGTGTCCCATTTGTCGAGCTCCTCGGCGATGAGGAGCTTGGATCCGACCCCGTCGGTGGCCATGGTGATGTACCTGTCGCCGAAGTCGATGAGGCTGGCGAAGAGCCCGGACATGCGGACAGCTTGCCCGATGCCCTCTCTCTTGTACCCGACCTTGTCTACCAGGGCCTTGATGGCCTCTGATTTCTGGTCAATGTTCACTCCGGATTTGGCGTAGGTCCAGCCGCTCATCTCAATCGTTCTCTGGATGATGCACGTCCGTATTATCCCTATCGGTCAGTCCTTGTATTTCCCGATGCGCTTCAGCCAGAGCTTCATGCCCTTCTCGTACCCGTTGTCGGACATCTCGTAGAACCTGCGGCCCTCCAGCTCGTCCGGCAGGTACTGCTGCTCTACATAGTGGTTCTCGAAGTCGTGGGGGTACCTGTACGTCAATCCCCTGCCCAAGTCCTTGGCGCCGCTGTAGTGGGCATCCTTCAGGTACGGCGGGATCCCTCCGGTGGGCTCGGTCTTCACGCACTCTATGGCCTTCTCGATCGCCACGATGGCGGAGTTGCTCTTGGGAGCGCAGGCTACATAGGCGGCGGCTTGAGAGAGGATGATCTGGGATTCGGGCATCCCTATGCGCTCCACCGCCTCCGCGGCGGATTGCGCGACGACCAGGGCGTTGGGGTCGGCGTTGCCCACGTCTTCAGAAGCGCAGATGACGATCCTGCGGGAGATGAAACGGGGGTCCTCTCCGGCATAGAGCATCCTCGCAAGGTAGTAGATCGCCGCGTCGGGGTCGGACCCGCGCATGCTCTTGATGAAGGCGGAGATGGTGTCGTAGTGGTTGTCCCCGTCCCTGTCGTAATTGAGGATCCTCCTCTGGATGCATTCGGATGCCACATCCTCGGTTATCCTGATCTTCCCGTCCTCTGAGGGCGATGTGGTCAGGGCCCCGAGCTCCAGTGCGTTGAGGGCGGCTCTGGCATCGCCGTTGGCCATGTCGGCCAGGAACTCCAGGGCATCATCCTCCAGGACGACGTCCATCTTCCCCAGCCCCCTCTCCGTGTCGGCCACGGCCCGAGCCAGGATCCTCTTCAGGTCGTCCTTCCCCAGGGGCTTCAGCTCGAATATCCTCGAACGGGAGACGAGAGCGCGGTTCACCTCGAAGTAGGGGTTCTCGGTCGTGGCGCCGATCAAAGTCACGGTCCCGTCCTCCACGAACGGCAGGAGGTAGTCCTGCTGGGCCTTGTTGAACCTGTGTATCTCGTCCACGAAGAGGATGGTCCTGCGCTCTTCCATCCCGAGGGCGTCCTTGGCCTTGGAAACGGCGTCCTCCATGTCCTTCTTCCCGGCGGTGGTGGCGTTTATCTGCACGAACCTGGAGCTGGTGGTGTTGGCTATCACCTGCGCCAGGGTGGTCTTCCCGGTGCCGGGAGGGCCGTAGAATATCAGGGACCCGATCCTGTCCGCGCGGATGGCTCTGGAGAGGAGCTTCCCCTCTCCGATTATGTGCTCCTGTCCTGCCACCTCGTCGAGGGTCCGGGGGCGCATCCGGCTCGCCAGCGGTGCCTCCTTCTCGAGGACTCCCTTGCGCGTGTACTCGAACAGGTCCATGGACCTTGACCTGCCACCACGGGATTAAAGGTATCGGCGTTTCCTTAGGACATAGTTTAAGAGCACGGACGTTTGTCGGCAGAGCATGGCAGATCTCCACGACCGCTGGGTGGCTGAGAGGAGGAACGAGCACTACTACAAGCTCGCCAAGAAGCTGAACTACCGC
>CAVKKO010000192.1:0-3702 GCA_963656905.1 Bacteroidaceae bacterium
GGATACCTCCCGCGGAGCCTCTTCAGGAACCCTCCGCCCCCGCATCCTATATCGAGAGCGGAGCCGGCGTGCTCCGGCAGCCTCGCCAGCGCCTCGCTCCACAGCGGGACGTGATGCGAGTTCATCATCCCGAGGATCGTCCTCCCGTCTTCTCCCGTCGGTCTCCTGCATTGTTCCTTCTCGTCCATGCTATCACATCTCCCATAGGGCCCTATCCGATATGAGATGTACCCGACCACAACAACGGACATCCTGACATCTTCCGTTATATCGCAGAACCCCTCGACAGTCCGTTCCTGGCATCTCGGATCCCTCCTGGAATCCGTCGCGTCTCTTCTTGAAAGACGGACGGTACACAATGTTCAGGAATCCCGTGTCCTCATCTCTCCGAACAGTGGCGTCCACCCCGTAGGCCTCGCGGATGTTCTCTGGAGTCAGGATCTCCTCCGGGGTGCCGATCCTCATGGCGCGACCTTCCTTCATCAGTACCAACCTGTCGCAGTACGCCCCCGCGATGTTCAGATCATGCAATGCGCACAGCACGGTCAGATCCAAATCCCTGATTGTGTCCATCAGCTGGAGTTGATACTTGATATCGAGATGGTTGGTCGGTTCGTCGAGTATGAGTATCGGCGTCTGCTGGGCCAACGCCCTCGCGAGGATTACCCTCTGCTGCTCCCCTCCGGAGAGCGTAAAATACTCCCGGTCCGCGAAGGCTTCCATCCCGATCTTCCCCAAAGACTCCAGAGAGATCAACCTGTCCTCCTCGGTATCGGGCTCCATGGGCTGCTTGTGCGGCGCCCTGCCCATCATCACAACGTCCATCACCGAGAAATCGAAATTATAGTAGTTATGCTGGGCCACCACGGCCGTCCTCAGAGCGCATTCCTTCAACGGAAGACGGGAAATGTCATCCCCTGAGATTCTTATGACTCCCGTGACCGGATCCAGCACGCGGTAAATCGTCTTCAGCAACGTCGACTTCCCGCTTCCGTTGGGTCCGATTATGCCCACGAATTCGCCCTCCCTGTCCACGAGCGATACTCCGTGCACTATCAGCTTCTTCCCGATGCTCACAGATATATTGTCTATCTCGATCACACGACGCACCTCGGTTGAACGAGTAGGTCCTCTTGATCATGATGTAGGCGAAGATCGGCGCCCCGCAGACGGCCGTGATAATGCCTATCGGCAACTCCCCGGCCGGCAGGATCCGTCTGGACACCAAATCGGCCCACACCATGAACAGCGCTCCGACCACGATGGACAGCGGAAGGAGCTTCCAATGGTTGTTCCCGGTTATCCCGCGGACGATGTGGGGAATCATCAGCCCCACGAATCCTATCACCCCGCAGAAGCAGACGGCACAAGCGGTCAGCAGGGCGCAGAGGAACACGTAGATGCGACGCTTGGAGTTCAGATCCAGACCCAGCGACTTCGCCGTCTCGTCCCCCGTCAGCATGATGTTCAGGGACCTCAGCTGCGTCGTGAAATATACGATGCAGACCACGAGTGCGATGAGGGGTAACAGCACCTTAGCCCATGTCGCCGCACCGAACGAACCGAGGATCCAGAACGTGATGGACTGCATCTGCTCTGCATCCGCGAAAACCGTGATGATGAGATTGGAGAATGCTCCGAACAGACAGCTTATGATCGTTCCGGACAGCACCAGTTTGACCGTGGTCGTCCGTCCTCCTGCCGAAGACAGCGCGAGAACGGCCATAGCGGATGCGAACGAACCGATGAATGCGAAGATCGCCAGTGCCGCGCTCTCCGAGACCGCCGGAATCATGGTCATCGCGCCGAACCCTATGGCGAAGGTCGCTCCAAACGATGCTCCCGAGGACATCCCCAGGATGTACGGGTCCGCCAGCGGGTTCTGGACGGTGGCCTGCATGACAACCCCCGCGAGGGCCAGAGCCCCTCCGACGATTGCGGCCATCACTATGCGGGGCGCCCTCATCCTCCACACGATGTTGTAATCAACCCCGTCGAGATACTGAGGATCTCCTCCGAGATGGAGGAGATCGAGGAGTTTGTTTATCACGACGCCATAAACGTCGGATATCGGGATGGAGACCGAGCCTACCGATATCGAGAACAGCATGGAGATTGCGAGAACAGCCAATCCTCCGACCACCAGCACGGTGCACGAGTATTTCCCGATCCTCTCTTTCGCATAGCCCGTGTCCCCACCCCCATCGGTCCGGACTCAGGACTGGCCCGGATACATCGCGGAGTACATCTGGTCTAGTACATCCTCGTCCAGGACCCCGGCCATGTACATGGTGTAGAACGGCAGGGCAGTGATTCTGTCCTTCGGGATGCCCATCGCCTTGAACACGGGTATCGACAGGACCCAATCGGCCATCTTATCGATCTCATCGTCGGAAATGTGCGTGTATGCCGACAGGTATCCGACCAGGAAGATGAAATCCGCCCCGGATTTGGCTATCTGTTCGAACGTCATGTCCTCCATGCGGTCCTTACTGACGCATATCCCTCCGGCGGCCTCGATGAGCTGTCCCGTGAGCATGTCCGTGCCGTAGACCAGGTTCTCTCCCGCCGCGCTCGGATCGTAATCCATCACCAGCACGCGGGGCTTCTTGCTGTCAGGAATGTTCTTCGTCTTCTCCGCGATGGCCTTCTGCTTCTCCTTGAGCTCGAGAATCTTGGCATCCGTCTTCTCGTTGACGTTCCAGATCTTGCCCATCATTCCGAGCATCTGATAGTAGGTGTCGAGGCTCGACCCGGAACCGTTGCCGTACTGGTTGGTCCTGATGCACTTAACATCGTACTGCTTCCAGAAGTCGATCGTCCCAATCCTCGAATCGGTAAGGACGCCAGACCAGGCTATGATAAGGTCAGGATTGCATTTCTGGATGTACTCCTTGCTCCATGTCGCGATGGCTCCGACCTTAGTGGTGGATTTATTCAGGGCCTTGGCATAGGAATCAGTGTATTGCTCGTTCAGAGGGATGGCGTCAGTGGTCCTGACATAGGCGCCCACGATGTAATCCTCCAATCCGAGAGAACACAGGAGTTCGACATTGGCCGCGAAACAAACGAAAATCCTGGTGGGTTTGGATTTGAAAGTCAGAATGTTGTCCGTCTTGCTGCTGGGGATTCTGTCGTTCACGACTATCCCGTTGGCGTAGTACTCGTCGGTCTGTTCCTTCTCTTCGTGCCCGCGGTCGTTCCCTGTGAAGGTGAACGCTCCCACGGCGGCAAGGAGGATGACCACGATTGCCACGATTGCGATGAGCTTCTTTACCATTAGATCACACTTCATAAGATTGGATGTATAATCCAACTACTAAAATAGTACGTCACTATAAAAATCTCCCGATTAGTGTTACGCGATTCTGCTTCGAAGCTCATGATGAAGCAAGAAAATGACAAAACGACGAATCAACACCTGCTGACCCCGCTCTGAAAAGAATGCGGAAGACTTCCGCTCCGTTTCCAACAAGGCGCCTATCCACAACTTTTCTCCTGGATGGGGATATGCCACCTGTCCTAACACAGATCTGAAAAACGCCTGCCCCACGCTCGATTCAGCCCTCTGAGCTCTTATCTCCCTGGTCTCACACTTAACAAATATCTTTCGTACACCCCTCCTCCCGCACTTATATCCTCACAAGGACACACCCCGTCCATGAACAGGCTCACGCTCGCCCAACGCACGCTGCTGTACCT
>CAVKKO010000193.1:0-3586 GCA_963656905.1 Bacteroidaceae bacterium
GGTACATCAACTGCTCAAGCCTCACTGCCCCTCAGATCGTCGACAAGGCTCTCAACCCCATCTTCGACAAGAGCGAGGTTGTCTCTGGCGATTACTGCAGGGTATCCATCAACTTCGGAGCCTACAACGTCACAGGCTCAAAGGGAGTCAGCGCCTATCTCGGCAACATCCAATTCATCAGAAAGGGCGAGCCTCTCGGAGGCAAATCGAGCGCATCCACTGACTTCGCCAACTCTTCGGAAGAGTTCCTTTAGAGAGGGGCGGATGTTTGAATGGATGAACTGTTGATAGATATTGAGACCTATTCAGACATTGACCTATCGAAGGCTGGCATCTACAGGTATTCGGAGTCGGAGGGCTTTGAGGTCCTCCTCTTCGGATACTCCGTGGACGGAGGCGAAGCAAAGGTGGTCGACCTTGCCAACGGCGAGGAGTTGCCACCTTTTATCGTCGACGCCATCAGGGACAGAAGAGTCAGGAAGTTCGCCTTCAACTCGATGTTCGAGAGGGTGGCGCTTTCCAGGCTCTTGGGACTCCCAAAGGGTGAATACCTTGATCCATCGAGCTGGTACTGCGACATGGTCTGGTGTTCCTCATTGGGGCTTCCAATGTCGCTTGAGAAGGTCGGAATGGTTTTGGGTCTCGAGAAGAAGAAGCTGACCATAGGCAAAGACCTCATAAGGCATTTCTGCAAGCCAGTCGAGCCAACGAAGGCGAATGGCGGAAGGACGAGGAACCTTCCAAAGGACTCGCCAGAGAAGTGGGAACTCTTCAAGGAATACAACAAAAGGGACGTCGAGACAGAGCTTGAGATACACCAAAGGATCAGAAAGTTCCCAATGCAGGACTTCGAGTGGGACAGATACCATCTCGACCAAAGGATCAATGATTACGGCATCATGCTCGATATGGGCTTTGTCTCCCACGCCATGTCAGTCGATGGGAAGAACAGCGACGCGAACCTTGAGAGGGCCATTGAGATCACGGGCGTCGAGAACCCAAACTCTCCAAAGCAGCTCAAGGAGTGGCTCATCGAGCAGGGTCAGTCCGATGTGGACTCGTTGTCCAAGAATGACATAAAAAGACTCCTTCAGGGTGCGACCGGAAACGTGGAAGAAATCTTGAAGTTAAGACAGGAGATGGCGAAGACGAGCGTCAAGAAGTACGTCTCGATGGAGAACGCCGTCTGCTCCGACTCAAGGGCGAGAGGACTCATCCAATTCTATGGGACTCACACCGGAAGGTTCGCGGGAAGGCTCATACAGGTCCAGAACCTTGTCGCCAACCATCTAGAAGGCCTCCAAGGTGCGAGAACGCTCGTCAACGAGGAGAACATCAAGGAGATACAGACGAAGTTTGGCTCCGTGAGCAACGTGCTTTCAGAGCTCATCAGAACCGCCTTCGTGGCAAAGGACGGGCATAGGTTCATAGTGGCGGACTTCTCCCAGATCGAGTCAAGGGTCATCTCCTATATGGCAAACGAGGCCTGGAGGCTTGAGGCCTACAGGGATGGGAAGGACATCTACTGCGAGACGGCGTCAAGGCTGATAGGCAAGACCGTCACCAAGACCAATGAGAACTCGCAGTACAGAAAGTACGGGAAGATAGCCGAGCTCGCATGCGGCTACGGAGGATCGATAGGCGCGTTGAAGAACTTCGGCGCTCTGACATTGGGAATAAAAGAAGAAGAACTTCCTGGGATCATCAGCGCCTGGAGGAACGCAAACCCCCACATCGTCAGGATGTGGTCTGCCTTCGACAAGGCGGTGAGATACGTCATAAGGACAAGGAGTGCTTGCAGATGCCACGGCACTGAGATAAGCCTTGAGAGGGGCATCCTCTTCATAAGGCTCCCAAGCGGAAGAAGGCTCGCCTACTGCAAGCCTCGAATCGGAGTGAACAGCTTCGGCTCTGAGTGCGTCCAGTATGAGGGCGTCGGAAGCCAGAAGAAGTGGGAGATCATCTCGACCTTCGGAGGCCGAATCGTCGAGAACGTTGTGCAGGCATTCGCAGCCGACGTCCTCATGGACGCGATGGGAAGATTGGACGGGAAGGGATTCAGGATAACGATAACCGTCCACGATGAGGTCGTGCTTGAGGTGCCTGAGGGCGTCTCGAGCGTCAAGGAGGTCTGCGACCTCATGGCGATACCTCCGAAGTGGGCGAATGACCTTCCGCTCAGGGCTGACGGCTATGAGTGCAAGGCATATGAGAAGAGGTGACAGAAATGATAAATATTTTCCGCGGATACGTCCGCACAAAAGACAAGAAGCCCATCCAGAAGTTCAAGGGAGTCGACGATCTCCCAGCTCTCGATGAGGTCTCGAAATACGATGAGTACGCAGGAATCCTGAACGATGAATTCTGCGTGATGGACATAGACGATGCCACAGAAGCTGACAAGGCCCATGAGCTTGTGAAACATCTAAACCTCAACTGCAGGGTGGTCTGTACCTCGAGGGGCAAGCACTTCATCTTCAGGAAGAACCCGGAGTTCGCCTTGAAGGGAACGACCAAGAACATAAACGCATTGGGCTTCACCTTCGACATAAGGGTCGGAGTCAACCAATACATCGTCGTGAAGTTCAAGGGAGCGGTGAGGGAAGTGGTCAGGGACTTCGATGAGTCAAAGCCCGTCGATGCCTACCCTAGGTTCTTCGCCCCCATCACATCCACCAACGTCTTCACCTCCATGGGCGAGGGAGACGGAAGGAACGGAAAGCTCTTCGGACACATAGCGACCCTCCACAGATGCGGATTCTCGAAAGAGGAGATCATCGACATCTGCCATTGGATCAACGAGTTCGTGTTCGATGAGCCTTTGCCTGAGAGCGAGATGAAGAGCATCACGAGGGATGAGTCTTTCAGCAACCTCGTGAGCTTCAATCCCATGGAGGAATTCAAGGACGATGAGGCTAAGAAAGACGAGTTCAAGCCTTCCAATTATTCTGACGTTGCGATGGCCAAGCTGTTCGCGGGTGCATACAGGGAAGAGGTCAGATACAACAAGGGAACGGATTGGCTCGTATGGAATGGGAAGGTCTGGGAGATGAGCGAGCTCAAGGCTCAGAGGAAATACATAGAGTTCCTCGAAAAGGTGCTTAAGACGGCTCAGAACGGCCTTTCCAAGGCATACCAGGGGTTCAATCCAAACAAGGAGGAACTGCTCAAGGCACAGATGTTCTACAACTACGTCATCAAGATGAGCGACGCGGGGAAGATCGGCGCAGTGCTTAAGATCGCGAGAAGCTTCCTCGAGATTGACGTCTCCGAACTCGATGCCAACCCTTTCGAGCTCAACACCCCGGAAGGGATCATCGACTTGAAGACAGGGGAGACGAAGCCCCATGACCCAGCCTCCTTCTGCACCAAGATCACCAACGCATCGGCCTCAGAGGACGGCGAGGACATGTGGCTCGAGCTGCTGAACAAGGTCACTGGCACTGACCGGGAATACATCGATTACCTTCAGGTGATCTGCGGAGTCATCGCCATTGGGAAGGTCTACAGCGAGGCGATGGTCATCGCATATGGGGGAGGCCACAACGGCAAATCCACTCTTTTCAACACCATCTATAAGGTCTTG